>JBKPEC010000050.1:0-12301 GCA_046728195.1 Actinomycetota bacterium | reverse complement strand
ACCGCGATCGTGGGCTCGGGCTTCGTCGCCCGGGTGCACGCTGCGGCCGTCCGTGATCTCGGCGGGCAGGTCGTCGCCGTGTGCAGCAGGACGCGGTCAGGTGCGGAGCAGCTCGCCGTGGAGATCGGTGCCACGGCGTTCGACTCGCTCGAGGATGCGCTCGGAAGCGGGGTGGACGTCGTGCACGTCTGCACTCCGAACGCGCTGCACGCTGAGCAGACGCTGGCCGCGCTCGAGCACGGGGCGCACGTCGTCTGCGAGAAGCCGCTTTCGACAAGCACTGAGGAGAGTGCGCGAATGATGCAAGCGCTGGATGCGAGCGGTCGGGTCGGAGCGGTTGCGTACCACGTGCGCGGCTATCCGCTCGTGGAGCACATGCGCGCCTCCGTCGGGGAGCTGGGCGATCTGCGCGTGCTCCACGGCCGCTACATCTGCGACGACGCGCTGCTCAGCGACGGCGGCTGGCGGGTCATGGCCGAAAGCTCGGGGCCGACGTACGTGACCGCCGACCTCGGCGCCCACTGGTTCGATCTGGCCGAGCACGTCACCGGCGCGCGCGTCACGGAAGTGCTCGCCGAGTTCAGGACCTTCGTTCCCGGACGCGAGCTCGAGGATCACGCAGAGGTTCTGCTCCGCTTCGACAACGGCGCGACCGGCGCAGCCGAGTTCAGCGCGCTCGGCCCGGGACGGAAGAACCAGCTCCTGTTCGAGCTCGAGGGCACCCGGGGCGGCTTCACGTGGGACCAGGAGAATCCGAACGAGCTCCTGCATCGCCACGCGGAGGCGCCGACGCAGATCGTCGTCAAGGACCCGTCGGCGAACGGCGGCCGCTGGCCGGCCGGGCATGCCGAGGGCTACGAAGACGCGTTCCGCGGCATCCTCGCCAACGCGTACGCAGCGATGGCCGGCGAACCGCACGGTCCGTTCCCGACCTTCGCGGACGGGCACCGCGGGATGCAGATCCTCGAAGCGACGGTGCTAAGCGCCCGCGAGGGCGGCTGGGTATCGGTCGAGACCTAAGTGGAGGCGCGGCGGGGCACCAGTCGCACGACTCGCCGCACGATCGCAGGCAGAACGAAGGCGAGCGCCAGCAAGGTGAGCGAGGCGGCGAGCAACAGCGCCGCGAGCGCGTTCACCTCGGGTGTGATCCCGAACTTCACCTGCGTGTAAATGTAGATCGGCAGCGTGTTGTGGCTGCCGATCAGGAACAGGGTGATGATGAACTCGTCGAGCGAGAGCGTGAAGGCGAAGAGCGCCCCGGCGAGGATCGCCGGAGCCAGGAGCGGCAGGACGACGTAACGCAGCCGATTGAACGTGTTGGCACCGAGGTCGCTCGCCGCGCGCTCGAGGCTCGCGTCGAAGCCCTGCAGCCGCGCCGCGACGAGGAGCAGGACGAACGGCGTCGTGTATACGGCCTGGCCGATCACGGCCGTCGTCGGAGACAGCTGTTGATGCAGGACGCTCGTGAACAGGATGAGCAGGCTGACGCCGATCAGCAAGCCCGGGATCATGATCGGAAGCACCATTCCGATGCGGATGCCGCTCCGGAAGGGCAGTCGCGACCTCACGAGCGGGAACGCCGCCGCCGTCCCGACCACAGTGCTGATCACGGTGACCTCGAGTGCGATCCGGATCGTCGTCGTCAGCGCGTCGCGGATCTGGTAGTCGTTGAAGACCTGGCTGTACCACTTGCCGGTCCAGCCGGTGATCGGGAACGTGCCGTACTTGTTCGCGTTGAAGCTGAAGACGACGAGGAGCACGATCGGGGCGAACAGGAAGACGTAGATCAGCAGCGCCCAGACGTTCAGGGCGCCGCGCACCAGGCGGCCGCGGGGCGAGACGATGTCGAGATCACGTGCCATACGGATCCTCGACCTCGAGCGAGCGGCGGAAGACCACGAGCAGTACGACGATCAGGACGACGATCAGCAGCGCCGCCGCCGCCCCGCGCGTGTACTGCGCGCCCTGGAAGAAGTTGGCAATCAGGTTCCCGATCATCACCCCCCTCGCGCCGCCTACGAGCTGCGGCGTCAGGTACTCGCCGAGAATCGGCACGAAGACGAAGATCACGGCCGTCGTGATGCCCGGCCGGATCTGCGGCAAAAGGATGCGCCGTACTGCCGTCATCGGCGTCGCACCGAGGTCCATCGCCGCGCGGAACTGGTTCCAGTCGAAGCGCTCGAGCGACGCGTAGAGCGTCAGCGCCGCGAACGGGAAGTACAGGTACACGAGCACGAGGATCACGGCCGGCCGGTCGTACAGGAAGAACGAGACCGGCTGCGAGGTGGCGCCCGTCCAGCGCAGAAAGCGATTGATCGCGCCCTCGGGGCCGAGGATGGTCAACCACGAGTACACCCGTAGCAGGTAGCTCGTCCAGAAGGGCAGGATGACGAGCACGAGCAGGAGCTTCTGGAAGCGCTTCGGAACGTAGCGGGCCAGCCAGTAGGCGAACGGAAACGCGATCAGCAGGGTCAGCGCCGTCGCCGCCACCGAAACCCAGATGGTCGCCCACAGCGTCGAGACATAGGTCGGGACGCTGAAGAAGTAGCGGTAGTTGTCGACCGTCCAGTCGTGAACGACGTTGTAGTCGACCGTCGTCCAGAAGCTGTAACAGACGATCAGCCCGAGTGGGACGAGGAAGAAGAACCCGAACAGGACGAGGGCCGGCCCGAACCCGGCGTACTCGCCGAGCCGGGCCGTCCACTTCCTCCTCCCGCGGCGACCCAGCGGCAGCGCGACGTCTGCCGACTGGGTCGCTCCCATACCCGGGTTCGTCCCCGGCAGACTCATCTACGCGCCGAACACCTCGTTGAAGGCGTCGGTGTAGGCCTGCTCGTTTCCGGACGGACCCTTCAGCGTCATCTTCAGGGCCTTCTCCGGTTGGTTGTAGAGCAGGCGCTGCGCGCGATCCTCGTGGCCCTGGTTGACGAGGAGCTTGTACGCCTTCTCGTTGAACAGCGGGCGTCCGTTGGTGATGAAGTTCTGCGCGATGTACGGAGCCTGCTGCATCGCATTGATGAAACGGGCGAAGGAGTCCTGCTGCTTGCCCGCCGACACCATCTGCTCCGAGTCGATGAAGCCGATTGTGCCCTCCTTCGGGTAGGCCATCTTCACGACCGGGCCGCCGGCGTCCTTCACCCGGTCGTCCGTCCCGAGGTTCGTGATCCCGATCCACGCCGAGCCGTCGGCCAGCGCACGCACCACTTCGTTGTTCTGAGACGCGAGCTTGAGGACGTTCGGCTTGAACTCCTTCAGCCAGCCCTTTGCATCGGCGATCTCGGCGGTCGTCATGTTGTAGGGATCCTTTGCCCCGGTCGCCCTGCCCGCGATCGCCATCATGTCTGTCGGGATGTTCTCGAGCGAGATCTTCCCCTTGTACTTCGAATCGAGGATCGCGTGCCACGAATCCGGGACCGTGTGCACGTACTTCGGGTTGTAGTAGATCTGCACTGTCGACCACGAGAATGGATAGCCCATGTAGTTGGAGCCGTCCTTCCAGAACGGGAAGTCCCGCGCGATCGAGTAGAGCTGAGAGGAAACCGGCAGCGCCGACAGATCGAACGAGTCGGTCAGGCTGTCCTTGTTGTACTTCGGCACCCAGAGAGCGTCTCCGGACACGATGTCGAACTGGCTGCCCGTCTGCTTGATCTTCAGATACGCGTCGGCATTGTCGCTGAACAGCTGCGGCCGTCCCCGTTCGTTCGTCTGCTTCTGGACGGCGGCCAGCTGGTCGTTCGCGTAGTGATCCGACCAGGTCAGCCAGTTCAGCGTGACCGCGTTCTCGCTTCTGCCCGTGGGCGACCCCATACCGCTCGAACTCTTGGAAGAGCCACCGCAGCCGGCTGCGATGACTCCGAGGGCGCCGACTGCCCCGAGCCGCAACACGCGGCCTCGGCTCATACGCTCCTCGAACAAGCGCTCGTCAAGTGACGTCACTAACGTCCTCCTCCCTTCGATTAGCCCCCTCCAACAACACCACGTCCGCCGGGTCCCAGATCAGGACGACCTCGGTCTCCGGCAACAGTTCGCTCGCGGCAGCGCCCTCTGTGCCGAACAACGCCGCGGTCACGGGCGCGCTGACGCCCTCGCAGTTGACCGCGACGCGGGTATGGCTGCCGAGAAACGACGACTGGGCGATTCGTCCCCGCAGGCCCGTTCCATTGGCGTCGGCCGGTCGCTGAATCTGAATCGATTCCGGCCGCACCATCAGCGTTGCCCGCCCGCTGGCCTTGGGCGGAGGAGCGGGGACCTCAGCACCGTTGTCGAGCGCAGCCGTTCCTCCGGCCCCGACCTCGACCTCGATGAAGTTCGATTCGCCGATGAAATCGGCGACGAACGCACTCTTCGGCCGGTGGTAGATCTGGTGCGGCGTACCGACCTGCTCGATGCGTCCTTCGTTCATGACGGCGATCCGCGTCGCCATCGACATTGCCTCTTCCTGATCGTGCGTGACGTAGACGAACGTCGTGCCGACGTCACGATGGATCTGCGCGAGCTCGATCTGCAGCCGCTTGCGCAATTTGAGGTCGAGCGCCCCGAGGGGCTCGTCCAGCAGCAGGACGGCCGGGCGATTCACCAGCGCACGGGCCACGGCGACCCGCTGTTGCTGCCCGCCTGACAACTGGGTCGGCAGACGTTCCGCGTAGGCCTCGAGCCCGACGAGCGCCAGCGCTTCCTCGATTCGCGTGCCCGCGTCGCGTCTCGGCGTCCGCGCCATCTTGAGCCCGAAGCCGACGTTGTCCCGAACGGTCATGTGCGGGAAGAGGGCGTAGTTCTGGAAGACGGTGTTGACGGCGCGGCGATAGGGCGGGAGCCGGTTGACGTTTTGGCCGCGGATGAGGATCTCGCCCGCCGTCGGCGCGATGAACCCGCCGACGAGGTTCAGCGTCGTCGTCTTCCCGCAGCCCGAGGGGCCGAGCAGGCAGAAGAACTCGCCTTCCTCGATGTCGAGATCGGTCGGCTGTAACGCTTCCTGCGTCCCGTAGCGCTTCATGACGGCGCGGAAGGAGATCGCCGGCACGTCAGCCATCGCAGCCACACGATCGTCGGCGGACGAGGGTCACGGGGACGCGGACGGCGCGGGGCTCGGCGGCGGAGCGCATCGAACCGACGAGGAGCTCGGCGGCCTGTTCTCCCACGTCGCAGGGGTCGTAGGCGACCGCGGTCAGTGACGGCTCGAGCAGGTCGCCGAAGTACGGGTCGTCGAACGCGACGAGCGCGACGTCAGCCGGAATGCGCACACGCCGCGAGGCAGCGGCCGACATGAATCCGAGAGCAAGCTCGGCGCTGCTCGCAATCGCCGCCGATGGCGGCTGGGGGAGCGCGAGGAGCTCGAGTCCGGCACGGCGACCGTCGTCGATCGTCCACTCGCACACTTTGACGTAGCTCTCCTCCACCGAGATCGCCGCTCGAAACGCGTGTAGCCGCGCAGCCCCGGCGCTTTCTCGCTGCGAGCCAGCCAGAAAGCCGATCCGCTCGTGTCCGTGCTCGACAAGATGCTCGACCAGCAGCTCGATCCCACGCGCGTCGTCGAGCGTCACGGTCCCGTCGCCCGTGCCTTCGATGACGCTGTCGAAGAAAATCGTCGGCGTTCCTTCGATCGCGTCGTCGAAGGTTGCGCGGTCCATCCCCGCGGTGGCCACGAGCAGCCCGTCGACCTGATGCGAGAGCAGCGTCTCCAGCGCCTCCAACTCGCGCTCGACATCCTGGTTCGCGTCCATGAGCATGACTCGGTAGCCGGCCTGTTCGAGCCTCCGCTGCGCTCCCTGCAACGCCGCTGCGTAGAAGGGGCTCGAGACGTCCGGAACGACGAAGCCGACGGTGAACGTCTGTCGCGTACGCAGTGACCGGGCGAGCGCCGAAGGCTGGAAGTTGAGCTCTGCCGCCGCGTCCACGACGGCGGCGCGGGTCGCCGGCGCCAGCCCGCCGTGACCGTTCAGCGCCCGCGAGGCGGTCGAGGTCGACACTCCCGCCCGTTCGGCCACATCCGCAAGCGTGGCCTTCCGGCGGGGGGCCGGACCGTCCGCAAGCTCGCTCGTGGCCAGGCTGGGAAATCGATTGCGCAAGCGATTGCGACGCTGACATACTCGCTCTTGCAGTGTCAAGGGCGGCGCGTCCTCTTCGACTCGGCGTCGCCGGCCTCGGCGGGATGGGCACGCTCCACGCGGAGAACGCGGGCCGCCTGCCGGGGGCCGAGCTGGTCGCGGTTGCGGCCGTGCGCGCGGGCCGAGCGGAGGAGGTGGCGAGGCGCCTCGGAGTCGAGCACTGCACGTACGCCGAGCTCTTGGCGCGGGACGACGTCGATGCCGTGGTCCTTGCAGCGCGCTCGGTCGATCACGGGCCGCTGGCGATTGAAGTTCTGACCGCGGGCAAGCACCTCTTCCTGGAGAAACCGGGTGCGACCACGCTCGCGGAGCACGATGCGCTGCGGTGCGAGGCAGCCGCGCGGCCTGAGCAGGTCGTGCAGGTCGGCTACATGCGCCGCTACGACCCCGGGTTTGTCGAAGCGCACCGCCGGGTGCACTCGAGAGAGGTCGGCAAGCCGCTCGTCGTCCTGCTCACCAGCCGCGACACGGAATGGCCTGCCGATGAGGATCCCCGTGACACGGGCGGCTTTCTCCTCGACATGGCCTCGCACGACTACGACGCCGCCTGCTGGTTCTTCGGCGACGACCCGGTCGAGGTCTCCGTGGCTCGACAAGCGCAGGTCTATCCGCAGCTCGCCGAGCTCGGAGACCTCGACAACGGCGTCGTCACCATCCGCTTCGCACGCGGCGGCATCGCGGTCACGCATGTGTCGCGGACGTCGACGTTCGGGCATGACATCCGATGTGAAGTTGTCGGCAGCGAAGGATCGGTGTTCGTCCGTGGCCCGGGGGACTCAGCCGCGACCGTCATCGGCATGGACGACGCGCATCGGTTTCCGGCCGACTATCGAGAGCGGTTCGCGGACGCGTACGCTGCGGAGCTGTCCGCCTTCGTCGACGCCTGTCACGGTGAGCGGCTCGCCTGGCCCACGCTCGACGACGATCGCAAAGCGGTAGCGACAGGCATCGCCGCCCGGGCGAGCGCCGTCGCAGGACGTCCGCTCGGGATCGGGACCGACTACCCGTGGCCCTGAATCGCCGCCCGCGCGCCTGGACGATCGCGCTCGCACTGCTCGGGATCGGTGTCATCGGCGCTGCCGTGGTCGATTCCCTTGCCAACTCGCTGTCCAGCAACCACAACCGTGCGACCGAGCCAGACGTCTCGAGGATCAGCAGGGTTCACCTCGGCGATCGCAACCGGTTGGCGGACGAGCTGAGGCAGGATGACGTCGGCGGCGTCCTCTATTTCGTCGATGCCGGCTGCCGGTTACAGGCGCTGCGCCTTCCCTCGCTGGCTGCCGCGCCTGCACCGCAGGGGGGAGGATGTCGCGCTCTGGTGTCCCCGGCATCGGCGCCGCCGGGCTGGTCGCTCTGGCCGCGCGACACTCCGCTCGCCGCACGTTGCGACGCGCACCGCCGCGTCGTCGTGAGCGCTGCCGCCGGCCCTGCACTGCCGATGATCGGCGGTTGCGCTCCGGCGTGGCGGACGGACGGCTCGATGACCTACATCCGCCGTGGCGCCATCGTGCAGTTTCCGCGCACCGGGCGCGCGCAGGTGTTGCGCAGCCGCAGCCAGCTCTCCGACGCGCTCGAGAGCGTGGCGGCTCTTCACGGCCTCGTCGGCTGGAAGGTCTCGAACGTCGCGTGGCTCGGTCCCACCCGGTTTGCCGTCGTCGCGTCGAACGCGTCTCGTACCGTGTTGGCCGTGTTCTCGGGCCGGCGGATCGTCGCCCTCCGGTCCGGTCTGCCTACCGGCGTCGTCGAGTTGCGAGCCAGTCCGCGCGGAACCTATGTCGTGCTAGCAACGGCCAACGGTGTGCGTGTCTACGACGCGCGGCAGCGCGAGCTCGGGCGTGTCCGCCGCTTCGGCTCGCCCGTCGCGGTGGCGTGGTCCAGCGACGAGCGCTGGTCGGCCAGAGCGCAGCGTGGGAGCGTTGTGCTCGTCGGTCCTCGTCACAGCGTTGCGTTGCCGGTGCGCGCGCTCGACCTTGCGTGGACGCGTGTGCTGAGCTAAAGGCCCGCGTGCTCCGTGAGCCAGACGCGGTTTCGGACCTGCGACGCCTCGGCGTCGGCCGCGTCTTGCTGCGACTGGGGGACCATGTCCTGCTCCACGACCAACCAGCCCGAGTAGCCCGAACGCGCGAGCTCGGCGAAGAAGCCGTCCAGATCGACGTCGCCCGTCCCGAGCTCGCAGAACACCCCGCGGCGCCACGCCTCGGGCATGTCGGCATGGTCCGCGATCACGCCGGCGAGCACGTCGTTGCGCACGTCCTTGACATGCAGGTGGTTGATGCGCGCGCCCCAGTCGCGCAACGCAGCAATCGGATCGCCGCCGCCGAGGGCGAGGTGTCCGGTGTCGAGCAGCAGGCCGACGTCGGTGAGCTCGAGCACGCGCTCGATCTCCCAGGGCGCTTCGACGAACGTGGCGGTGTGGTGATGGAACGTCGGCTCGAAGTCTCGACTGTGCGCGAGCTCGACAGCCCGTTTGACGCCCTCGGCGAGCCGCCGCCAGCCTGCCTCGTCGAGGCCGATCGACCGATCAGCGGCGGCGCGGCCCGGGAGGCGGATTCGCTCATCCGAGCCGGCGTCGGCGAGGACGGCCTTCGCCTCGTCGCCGCCGCCTGCGGCGAAGAGATCGAGCGTCCTGCTCATCGCGGCGAGATCCTCCTCCCAGTGCTCGGGCTCGCTGAAGCGGATCGGGATATAGCCGCCGACGAGCGCGAGTCCGTGCAGCTCGAGCCTTCCGCGCAGCGTCGCGGCGTCGCCCAAATAGCCCGGCGGTCCGAGCTCGGTACCGTCGTAGCCCGCCGCTTCCATGGCGGCGAGCACGGTCCTGGCATCGGGGACGTCGGGAAGCACGCCGACGGTGATCTCGAAGGCGCCGTAGCTGCACGGCGCGTTGGCCACGCGGATGCCGGTCAGCTGCGGCGCCCCTCGAGCGTGACGAGCGGCACACGCGGGTCCGGCTCGAGCTGTTGCCACGCCGCCCTGATCCAGGCGAGGGCTGGATCGTCTGCGGCCGCCATGGAGCGCCGGTTGCCGGCCAGGGCGTTCAGGTAGTACAGGTCGTATCCATGAGCCGCCGCCGTCGTGTGGTACCCGTGCGGCACGAGCAGGATGTCGCCCTCGCGCACGGTGTCGGTGAGATCCGTTCCGTGTCGCGGGCTGTACAGCCGCTGCACCGCGAACGCACCGGCCGGCTCGGTCTGGGTGCGGTAGTAGTAGACCTCCTCGAGCACGACCTCTCCCGGTGGGCGATCTTCATCGTGCTTGTGAGGTGGATAGCTCGACCAGTTTCCGGCCGGGGTAAAGACCTCGACCACGAGCAGGCGATGTGCGGGGAAATCCGGCTTGATGATGTGGTTGATCTGTCGCGTTGCGTTGCCGGAGCCGCGCACCTCGATCTCGACCTCCTCGGGCGCGACGAGACGCGGCTCGTGTCGCTCCTCTGCGAGTGCGCCGCAGACCGCGACCTCGACATCGCCCATGCCCGACAGCATGTAGTGCGTTTCGCGCGGGAGGTACAACGCCCAGGGCATGCCGTCGAAGACGCTCGCGCGCCCGCCGATCTCCCAGCGCATGCCGTCGCTCTCGACTGCGCAGCTCCCTCCCAGCGGCACGATCGCGATCTCCTCTCCCTCCGTGTTGCGAGTCACGTGGTCGTCGCCCTGCAGGCGCTCGACGCGAAACGACAGGTAGCGCCAGGCCGCCAACTCCGGATCGACCGCATCCCACTCGCCGTGGCGAAGGAGGAGATTCATCGGGCGAGCTCCGTCTCGAGCTGTTGCAGTGTGGGCATCGCTTCCGAGCATGCCAGCTGTGCGGCCACCATCGCACCGGCGACGGAGCCCCGGCGCGCGGCCTCTTCGAGCGGCCGGCCCGTATGGAGGCTTTGGACGAACGCGGCGATAAACGCATCGCCGGCCCCGAGGCCGTTCACGACCTCCACGGGATGTGGCGGGACGTCGACCTCGCGACCGTCGTGGAAAAGCGTCACTCCACGCTCGCCGCGCTTGAGCACGAGCGTCTGCACTCCGAGCTCGAGCAGGGCGTGCGCATCACCCGCCGCCGCTTCGACCTCTTCTTCGTTGCCGATCACGATGTCGGCAAAGCCGACCGCGGTGTGGGCAAGCTCGCCGTACTCATCCGCTGGCTCCCACAGCGTCGGGCGCCAGTCGAGGTCGAAAATCGTCGTGCCAGAGTGGTTGGAAAGCGCCGCCAGGGTCGTCTCGCGACTCGGCGACTGGGCGAGGCCGGTTCCTGTGGCGAGCAGAAACGGCGCCGCTGCGATCTCGTCGGCGTCGAAGTCCTCGGGCACCAGCTGCCAGTCCGGTGCGGTGGGATAGCGGTAGAAGGTGATGGGGAAGCGATCCGGCGGCCACACCTCGCAGAACGTCGGCGGCGTCATCAGATGTTCGTCGACGGCGAGGAACCGGACGTCGACGCCTTCCTTCGAGAGGAAGTCGCGGACGAAGTCGCCGTGTGGGTCCGGCCCGACGCGCGAGACGATGGCGGGCGTGAGCCCTAGCCTCGCCAGCCCGGTGGCGACGTTGCCGGCGAAGCCGCCGACATAGCGCGTGTAGGTCCGCACCTCGCGGAGCGGAGTGCGAAGCTGGTTCGGGTAGAGGTCGATGCCCACCCGACCGAGGACTGCGACGTCGATCACGGGCCGCGATCTTCGCACCGTTCCCAGCTTGAGACGGGTCATATAGCTGGTAACGGGCTTCGGGCTCGCAGCCTCGAAGCGTATGAGCGCAGCGGTTGCCTTCCTGCTGCAGCCGTAGGAAGATCCCGGAACTCGTGACTTAGTGGCTCTGAGCCACAAAGTTGGTTCGACGGGAGGTGCAAGGGTGGCAAGCGTGGCTGACTCAACGGAACGGCGCGACGCGCTGGTCGAGCGCCTGTTCATGAACGCGATCGGAGCGTTCGATCTCTTTTCTGTCTTCCTCGGCGTGCGCCTCGGTCTGTACCAGGCTCTCGCCGATCAGGGCCCGCTGACAACGACCGAGCTCGCGCGGGCGGCCGGGCTGCACGAGCGGTACGTGCGGGAATGGCTCGAACATCAAGCGGCGAGCTCTCTGCTCGATGTCGACGAGAACGGCGATGAGCGCCGGTTCTCGCTCCCGCCGGGCCACGACGAGGCGCTATTGGACGTCTCGAGTCTCAACCACATCGCTCCACTCGCGCGTGCAGTGCTCGCCTCGGTACGACCGATCGACGAGTTGCTCGCCGCTTTCAAGACGGGCGACGGCGTCCCCTACGCGCACTACGGCGAGGATCTACACGAGAGCCAGGCTGCGTTCACGCGGCCGCTGTTCGAGAACCTGCTCGGAAGCGAGTGGCTACCTGCCGTACCCGAGCTGCACCAACGGCTGCTCGCGGATCCACCGGCGCGTGTAGCGGACGTTGCGTGCGGGCAGGGCCGGTCGAGCATCGAGATCGCGCGCGCCTACCCGTCTGTGTATGTCGACGGGATCGACTCCGACCATGCCTCGATCAAGGCG
Organism: Actinomycetota bacterium; assembly: GCA_046728195.1. GTDB lineage: Bacteria > Actinomycetota > Thermoleophilia > Gaiellales > Gaiellaceae > 3-1-20CM-4-69-9. The sequence continues at coordinate 711 of JBKPEC010000050.1, read as the reverse complement.
GCGGGCAGGAACCTGGAGGGCAGCGGTGTCGAGGATCGCGTGACCTTCCACGAGCGCGACGCGGCCGATCCCGAGCTAGCGGGCCGCTACGACCTCGTCACGGTCTTCGAGGCGCTGCACGACATGTCGTATCCCGTCGACGTGCTCCGTGCCGCGCGTGGGCTCCTCGGCGGAGGCGGCATGATGATGATCGGCGACGAACGCACGCAGGAAGCGTTTACGGCGCCGGCCGGCGAAGTGGAACGTCTGTATTACGGCTTCAGCGTCTTCCATTGCCTCCCGGTTGGGATGGTGGGCGAGGGCGCAGCCGGTACCGGCACGGTCATGCGGGCGGACAGTGTCAAGCGGTACGCGGACGAGGCCGGCTTCTCGAGCTGCGAGGTCCTGCCGATCGAGAACGACTTCTGGCGCTTCTACCTACTGAAGCCGTGACCCGAAAGGCTGGGGTCAGACCCCGGCCTTTATGGCTCTGGTCAGACCGCGGAAACGGCTTGATCATGCGGATTCGGACGCTTTTCGGCGGCGGCTAACCGCTCGGCGCGGCCGGGGCGCTAAAGCTGCACCGGCGCGGGGTCGATGTGTGCCCCATGACTGCGCGCATCTCTGCCGGCTCCCCGGCCGCTCTGCCTGCGTCCGCCTGGATCGACAAGTGGCTGGCCGCCTGCCACGACCTGGCCGAGCTCGAGCGCTCGAACCCGATGACGGACGCGG
>JBKPEC010000049.1:0-2138 GCA_046728195.1 Actinomycetota bacterium | reverse complement strand
TCAAGCACGGCACGCTCGACGTCTCCGTCGACGGCCGCAGGGTCCAGGCGCTCGGGCCGGGCGATTCGTTCGGCGAGATCGCCCTGCTCCGCGACGTCCCCAGGACGGCGACGGTCAAGACGGAGACCGATGCCGAGCTTTACGCCCTCGAGCGCCGAGATTTCCTCGGCGCCGTCACCGGGTTCGCGCCCAGCCTTTCGGCCGCGGAAGCGGTTGTCGGCATGCGTCTCGGCCCCGGCCGCGCAGGGATCGTTCGCGCCTAGATTGTGGCGAGGGTCAGCTGATCTTCGCCATCACGTGCTTGATCTGCGTGTAGTCCTCGAGCGAGTACGTCGACAGATCCTTGCCGTAGCCGGATTGCTTGTAGCCGCCGTGCGGCATCTCGCTGACCAGCGGGATGTGGTCGTTGATCCAGACCGTGCCGAACTTCAGCTTGCGCGACGCGTTCAGCGCGCGGCCCACGTCACGGGTCCAGACGGAAGCGGCAAGGCCGTACTTGACGTCGTTTGCCCATGCGATCGCCTGATCGTCATCCGCAAAGCGCTGGACGGTCACGACCGGGCCGAAGACTTCTCGCTGGATGATCTCGTCCTGCTGTCCCACATCGACGACGACGGTCGGTTTCACGAAGAAGCCCCGGTCGCCGTTCGTGCCGCCGCCGGTGAGGACGCTTGCCCCCTTCGCGCGGTCGAGGAATCCGAGCACTCGGTCCTGCTGCGCTTTGGAGATGACCGGGCCCATCTCGATGTCGTCGCCCTCGGCCGGATCGCCGACATGCAGTGACTCGACGGCCGGCACGAGCTCCTCGAGGAGCTTGTCGTAGATCTTCGGTCCCGCAACGACGCGCGACGCGGCGGTGCAGTCCTGGCCGGAGTTCCAGTAGCCGGCGATCTTGATCCCCTCGGCGACAGCGGCCGGATCGGCGTCGTCGAACACGATCACCGGGGCCTTTCCCCCGAGCTCCAGATGCACGCGCTTCAGGTTGTCGGCGGCGGTGCGGGCGATGATCTTCCCCGTCTCGACATCGCCCGTGAGCGAGACAAGGCGGACGTCCGGATGCTTGACGATCGCCTCGCCCGTGGGCACGCCGTCGCCGGTGATGACGTTGAGCACCCCCGGAGGCAAGATGTCGGCGGCGAGCTGCGCGAAGCGAAGCGTGGTCAGCGGCGTTTGCTCAGACGGTTTCAGGACCTGGGTGTTGCCGGCCGCGAGCGCGGGCGCGAACTTCCAGACCGCCATCATCAGCGGGTAGTTCCACGGGGCGATACCGCCGACGACGCCGATCGGCTCGCGTCGGAGCCAGGACGTGTAGCCCCGCATGTACTCACCTGCCGACTTGCCCTCGAGCACACGGGCGGCTCCCGCGAAGAAACGGATGTTGTCGGAGGAGACGGGCATCTCGTCCCGCGCGTACGAGAGCGGCTTGCCGACGTTCTGCGACTCCAGCTCCGCAAGCTCCTCGGCGTGCTGGTCGACCGCATCCGCCAGCTTCAGCAACAGCTCGGCGCGCTCGCCGGGCGTCGTCTCGAACCATTCCTCGAACGCCTTCTTGGCGGCCTGGACCGCGCGGTCGACGTCCTGGGCCGAGGCGTTGGGAACCTCGGCGATCACCTCGCCGGTCGACGGGTTCAGGACCTCCATCGTCTCGCCGCCGGATGCGTCGACCCACTCCCCGCCGACGAGGTTCTTGTGGTGTGAAACCGTGACGCTCATTCTTGCCTCCAATCGGTCGCGAAGAACACTAACGCCGCCTGAGCAGGCCTGTGTCCCGCGTCAGCCGGACGGACACGGCGACGGGAATCAGAGTCAGCAGGATGACGACGAGCACGACGACGTTCACCTGTGGGAGGTTGGTCCCCTGGCGAATTGCGCCCAGGATCCAGAGGGGAAGGGTGTTCTGGGCGCCCGCCGTGAAGTAGGTGACGATCACCTCGTCGAAGGAGAGCGCGAAGGCGAGAAGCGATCCCGAGATCAGAGCCGTCGATAGGACGGGCAACGTGATGTACCGGAACGTTTGCAAGCCGTCGGCGCCGAGGTCCATCGAGGCCTCCGTCAGAGAGCCGGGAACGCGGCGCAGTCGTGCGATGACGTTGTTGTAGACAACGACGATGCAGAAGGTGGCGTGGCCGATCACGATC
>JBKPEC010000048.1:0-21021 GCA_046728195.1 Actinomycetota bacterium | reverse complement strand
ATCGCGAGATATCCCGAGCGCCGGGCGGTATGGGCAGCTGTCGCGGTTCTCGCTGCCGTGCTGCCGCTCGTCGGGCTTGTTTCGCTGCTGCTCCGCTCTGAGCTCGACCCCCACTTCGAAAACTACCGCGCACATTTCGTCGTCTTCGGCATCGTGGGTGGCGTCGCGTTCGTCCTCGGCTACGCGGCCGGTGAGGCGGCGAACCGCCGCGGCGATGCGCGTGTGCTCCTGCTGTCGCTCGCTTTCATGGCAACCGGCGGCTTCCTCGGGCTGCACGCGATTGGAACGGCCGGCGTTCTCTTCACCAAGGAATACGCGGGCTTCATGGTTGCGATCCCTGTCGGCCTGCTGGTGAGCGCTGTCTTTGCGAGCGCGTCTGCGTTCGTCGATGTCCGCCCTGGGCTCGCCGCCCTGTTGATTCGCCATCGGTCGCTGTTGCGGGCCGGCGTTCTCAGCACGATGATCGTGTGGTTCGCCTGGACGCTCGCTGAGCTGCCGCCGCTGGGCGGCTCCGGCAGCGAGGCAGCGAGAAACACGCTGGTTGCTGCAATCGCGATCACCGGAACCGTGATCTATGCGGTCAGTGCGGGCCGCTACTGGACCATCTTCCGTTACCGCCGCAATCTGCTCGCTCTTGCAGTCATCGCGTGCTTCCTGCTGCTTGCAGAGGCGTTGATCGGTGTCGCGTTAACTGGTGAGCGGAAGTGGCACGCGAGCTGGTGGGAGTGGCACGGCCTCATCGTGACCGCCTACGTGATCATCGGGCTCGCGGCTCGCCGCGAGTGGCGCGAGGAGCGGTTCAGGCACCTTTACCTGCCGACGACAACGGAGCGACAGCAGGATGTGACCGTCCTCTTCGGCGACCTCGTGGGATTCACCACGTTCTCCGAACGCTCCACTCCGAGCCAGGTTGCCGAGATGCTGAACGGCTATTGGAGCGTGGCAGCGCCCTTGATCACGCGTCGCTTCGACGGCGAGGTCGAGAAGTTCATCGGCGACGGAATCGTGGCGCTCTTCAATCGGCGAGGCGACCAGCCGGACCATGCAGTTCGAGCAGCACGTGCCGCTCTGGCGCTCCAGGAGCGCTTCGCCGCACTCGCAGTCGAGCACCCAGACTGGCCGCGTGTGCGCGTGGGTGTGAACAGTGGCCAGGCCGTCGTTCGCGAGATCGGCGGTGAGGGTCACGTCGCGTACCCGTTGGTCGGCGATACCGTCAACACGGGTGCGCGGCTCGAGAGCCTGGCTCCGGCCGGCGGAGTCCTGATCGGGCCTGAGACGTACGAGCAGCTTCCGGACTGTGCGATCGTTGAGGAGCGGACTGGACTCCGGATCAAAGGCAAGGACGGCGTGCTCGACGCCTACGTGCTTCTCGCGCTTCCCTGCTGACGAGCTGAGGGCGGCGAGCCGGTCGCTTCGGATCATCCTGTGGAGGTGATGATGCCGCGCGCCCTCGGGCGCAATCCTTGCACGATGACGACGGGAATTGCCGGCATCCTGATCGCCATGCCTCTCGGCCCGGGGTGGCCCACACACACCTAGGCCGATTGAGGCGTTGTCCCGGAAAGCGCTCGTCTCGCTGCTCGCCGCTGCTGCCCTCGCCACACCGGCAATCGCCGCAGCTTCGGTCAGCGACGAGAAAGCTCTCGCTGAACGGTACGCGCCGGTCGTAAGGCTCGTCACCCAAAAGAAAGAGTGTGGTCCAGGCGAGCCGTACCAGCCGATGGACGTCAACGCGCTCTTCGGCCAGCCGACGGTTGCGCTCAGAGGACCGTGGAGCGCCTCCGGCGTCGTCAAGATCGGGCCGACGGCGAAGGACCTTTCGAGGGGTCTCTACCAGTACCACCTGGACTTCCCGGGGAACGCGCTCGAGCCGGGCTGCGACTTCGAGCGGTGGGCGCGACGCGTGACAAGAGGTCACATGCCGACCGTCTACGGCCATGTTGCAAGCGATCCATCGCATCCAGGGCGCGTCGCGCTGCAGTACTGGTTCTTCTACGCCTACAACGACTGGAACAACCTGCACGAGGGCGACTGGGAGATGATCCAGCTGATCTTCGACGCGAACAACGCGCACGAAGCGCTCACAAGCCCGCCCACGACGATCGGCTACAGCCAACACGAAGGGGCCGAAGAAGCGGCCTGGGGATCATCGAAGCTCGAGCGTGTCGGCGGAACCCACCCGGTTGTGTACCCGGCGGCCGGCTCGCACGCGAACTTCTTCGGCGAAGGGCTGTTCCTCGGCAGCTCAGCGAGCCAGGGCGTCGGCTGTGACAACACAACCGGGCCGCATCACGACCTGCACCCGGCCGTGGCGACCATCCCCAGCGGTCCAACTCAAGCGCGTCAGCAGTTTCCCTGGATCGCCTTCGAGGGGCGCTGGGGAGAGTTGCAGCGCTCCTTCTTCAACGGACCGACGGGCCCGAACCTCAAGACGCAATGGACGGAGCCGATCCAATGGTCGGAAGGTTGGCGCGAACGGAGCTTCTCGGTCCCCACAGCCAGTGCATTCGGCACGTCCGCGACGGACTTCTTCTGTACAGCGATCGGGAGCGGATCGTCGGCGCTGGTGCGGCTCGTCAACCGTCCACTGGAGTTCATCCTCGTCGCCGGCGCGGTGATCCTCCTGCTGATCTATGCGCTGTCGCGGACCGACTGGCGTCCGGCAGCAGCTTTCCGCCTCGCGCACCGACGCGCGTGGGGACAGATACTCGCAGCGGCAGCCCGGATCTACGTCACGGAGCTTCGACTGGTCGTCGGCATCGGGATCGTGTTCATCCCGATCTCTCTTCTCGTCGCGCTGCTGCAAACACTGCTATTGCACGGGACAAGTGTGCTCGGCATTGAAAGCGGCGCAGAGGGCAACGGGTTCCTCGCCTTCGTCGTGCTTGCGATCGGGACGGCGCTGACCCTCCTCGCGCTCGGCGTCGTCCAGGCAGCCACAGCCCGAGCCCTCGTCGAGGTCGACCAAGGCCGAGCGGTCGGACCCGTCCGAGCGTATTGGCTCGCGCGAGACAGCATTCGGCCGCTGCTTGGCGCCCTCGTGATCGCCGACCTCGTCGTATCGCTCCTCGCCAGCTCGATCTACCTGCTGCCGTTCGCGGTGTGGCTGGCCGGCCGGTGGGCCCTGATAGCCCCCAGCATCGAGCTCGAACGCCTTTCCGCCGTCAGCGGATTGCAACGAAGCAGCCGCCTCGTGCGGGGAGCCTGGTTCAAGGTGGCCTCGCTGATTGTCGCCGGCGCGGTTCTTGCGATCATCGTTGGCCCGCTCGTCGGCGTGACGCTGATCTTCGTGACGGCGGCGCCGTTCTGGCTCGTCAACCTCGTCGCAGGCCTCATCTACTCAGTGACCATGCCGCTCGTTGCGATCGCGACGGCCTACGTCTACTTCGATCGCCGGGTCGAGAACGAGCTCGCTGTCGACGCCGAAGTCGCCGAACTTCCTGCCGAGATCGAGCTCGCGGACTGAAAGTGCCGGACCAAGACCCGCCGCGGCAACTCGACGTCGATGTCGAACCGACAGCGGCAGGAAAGGTCGCTCGCTGGATGCAGCGAGCGCGCATCGTTCGCGAGCATGTCGAGGCCGCACGCGCCCGGCATTACTCGATCGACGTGAGTTTCACGGTCGTGGAACGTGACTCGGACATCGGGGGCGGCCTGCTCGCCGGTGCGCTCGCGTACCGTCTTTTCGTCCTGCTGCTGCCGACTGCCCTCCTGCTCGTGTCCGGTCTCGGGCTGTACGCGGGGGTGGTCGACAAGAGTCCCGCGAAGGTGGCCGGAGAGGCCGGCCTCAACGGCCTGATCGCCAAGGAGGTGGCGTCGGCGGCCTCGGGCCGCACGCGGGGACTCGTCTTCGTGCTGATGATTCCCGCCGTGCTCTACGCAACGACCACGTTGTACCGCTCGCTCGTAAAGGTGCACGCACTCGTGTGGCAGGGCTCGGCGCGCGGCGTGCGCATCACGCCACGAGGTGTCGTCACACTGCTGGCTGCGCTCGCGTTGCAGTTCGCCGCGGTCGAGACCGTCGGCTGGATTCGTCGAACCGGCCAGTTCGGGGGCGTCGCGGCGTTGGGCGTCTACCTCGTTCTGCTCGGAGGCGCTTGGCTCGTCGTCTCGACGCAGCTGCCTCATCGCAACGTGGGCTGGCCTTCGCTCGTCCCGGGCTCATTGCTCTTCGGCGTCGGATTCCTCTGCATCAACGTCTTCAACGTGTACGTCACGACTCGTTTGGTCGAGGGCCGCGCCGACACGTACGGAGCGCTCGGGATCGCGACCGCGATTCTCTTTTCACTCGTGCTCGTCGGTCGGCTGATGATCGTGTCGGCAGAGCTGAACGCGTCGCTCGACGATCATCGTCAGCAGAAGAAGGTCGCCACATGAAAGGCGCCCCTACTGAGCCTCACCGGAAGTCCGCCGCCTCAGCACTTCTCTCGATGGACGTCGAAGACGTCCTCCAACACATCAACGTACCCAGCTACCTGATCGATGCGAACGGCATCATACGCTGGGTCAATCCGGCTGCTCGGCGCATCGTCGGTGAGGTCGCCGGCCGACAGTTCACATCCGTCGTCGCACCCGAGGACACGCGCCGAGCTCGTGAGCTCTTTGCGCGGAAGATCGTCGGGGGGACGTCCGTGACCGATGCCGGCGTCGTGATCGTGGACAGAGCAGGCAGCCGCGTCGGCGTCGAGATCACCTCGGTGCCGCTTTTCGAGGGAGAGCACGTCGTCGGCGTTTTCGGACAGGTCTCGGATGTCGTCGAAGAACCGCACGCGCATCCAGAGCTCCAACTCACGCCGCGTCAAGCAGAGGTGTTGGAGCTTCTCGAGCGCGGGCTCTCGACCAGGCAGATCGCCGGGGAGCTGCACCTCAGCACCGAGACGGTCCGCAATCACGTCCGCCACCTGCTTCGCGCAATCGGGGCGCACTCCCGCCTCGAGGCCGTTGCCATCGCCAACCGTTCGAACTGAGGACGAGGACAAGCACCCGAATCGCGGCCCTGTGCTGAAGACGATCCTGCCGGACTACGACCGCTTTGGTTTCTAGGCGCTGCCTGGCCGACCAGTGCCAAGGACTTGCCGGCAGGCCCTACGCTCGAACGGCGCGCCTGAATGCCCCACGCGATGCTGGCTCACGGAGAGGTCTAGAATCCGCGGGCCCAGGTCAGGTATTAGGCGAGGAAAGCGAGGACGAGTTGGCGAAGGTTCTCTGTGTCCTGTACGACGATCCCGTCGACGGGTATCCGATGTCCTACGCTCGAGACGCGATCCCCGCGATCGAGCACTACCCCGGCGGTCAAACAACCCCAACCCCAGTGGGGATCGACTTCGAGCCGGGCGAGCTTCTCGGAAGCGTTTCAGGGGAGCTCGGACTGCGGCCGTTCCTCGAGGAGCGCGGCCACACGTTTATCGTCACTTCGGACAAGGACGGGCCGGACTCGGTGTTCGAACGGGAGCTCCCGGACACGGAGATCGTCATCTCCCAACCCTTCTGGCCCGCCTACCTGACGGCCGAGAGGATCGCCAAGGCGCCGGAGCTGAAGCTGGCGATCACGGCGGGGATCGGCTCCGACCACGTCGATCTACAGGCAGCGATCGAGCGCGGCGTCACCGTCACGGAGGTCACCTACTCCAACAGCATCAGCGTGTCCGAACACGTGGTGATGATGATCCTGTCGCTGGTTCGGAACTACATCCCGTCGTATCAATGGGTCATCGACGGTGGATGGAATATCGCCGACTGTGTCGCGAGGTCGTACGACCTCGAAGGGATGCAGGTCGGAACATTTGCCGCCGGCCGCATCGGGTCAGCAGTGCTCAGGCGGCTCAAGCCGTTCGACGTCGGACTCCACTACACCGATCGCCACAGGCTCCCGGAGGAGGTCGAGCAGGAGCTCGGCGTGACATACCACCCCGACGCGGAGTCGCTGGTCTCTGTCTGCGACGTCGTCACGATCAACGCGCCGCTCCATCCTGAGACGGAGCATCTTTTCGACGACGCCCTTATCGCCAAAATGAAGCGCGGGGCCTACATCGTCAACACCGCCCGGGGAAAGATCTGCGACCGGGACGCGATCGCACGCGCGCTGGAGTCCGGCCAGCTCGCCGGGTACGCCGGAGACGTCTGGTTTCCGCAGCCGGCTCCGAGTGACCATCCGTGGCGATCGATGCCCCACCACGGGATGACCCCGCACATGTCCGGGTCGTCGCTGTCGGCGCAGGCACGCTATGCAGCCGGGACGCGCGAGATCCTCGAATGCTGGTTCGACGACCGTCCGATTCGAGAGGAGTACCTGATCGTCGATCGCGGCATGCTCGCGGGCGCCGGCGCTCATTCGTACAGCGCGGGCGACGCCACCCGCGGCTCCGACGAGGCGGGGCGCTTCAAGACTCGTTAGTGGGCGGCGGCCCGCGTCCAAGCGGCGAGACGGACAGCTGACGCAGATGAAGTGCGTCGCATGTCACAAGGAAGCCCCGACCCTGACGGCTGACGAGATCGCCGAACTGTGTCCCCAGATTCCAGACTGGGACGTCGTCGAGCTCGACGGGATCAAGCGTTCAGCTCGGCGAGGCGTCGAGCAACGCGCGCCGCGGCGCGGGCAAGCTCTTCGGCGGCCTCGGCGTCGCCCGCAACACGCGAGGTGAGCTGACAGCCGACTAGCCCGGCAAGCCGCTCAACCTCGCCGGCGTTCAGAGCGATCTCCTCCGGCACTTCGATCGTGCGGCGACGCGCCTCCTCGCTTCTGGTCGCCAAAAACGCCTCGTAGGCAGCGGCATCCTCGTCCGCGAGTTCGGTCAGCCGCCTCGACAGAGCTTTCGCGCGAATGACTGCACCGTCGTCGTCTGCGAAACGGGCAGCAAGTTCGACCAGCGATGCGGCGAACGCCCCGGTGAGGGCGGCCGCAGCTCCACTCGCCGGGGCGGGCGTGCGCTCGCCGAGCGCGGCGAGGAACTCACCGACCTGACGCTTGCTAACGGTGACCGGCGACCGCCGGGACACTAGCCGCCGTTCTTGCGGAGCTCCGCGACGATCGCCGGGACGATCTCGTGGAGGTCGCCGATGACGGCCCAGTCCGCGCGCGCGACGATCGGTGCGCTCTGGTCCTTGTTGATCACAAGGATCCGCTTGGCGCCCTTACAGCCGACGATGTGCTGGATCGCGCCGCTGACGCCGCATGCGATGTAGAGGTCGGGCGCGATTCGTGCACCAGTTTGCCCGACCTGGTCGGAATGAGGTCTCCACCCGAGGTTCGTGACGACGCGCGAGCCGCCGACGGCGCCTCCGAGAAGGTTCGCAAGCTCCTCGAGAATCTCAAACCCCTCCTTGCTGCCGACGCCGCGGCCGCCGCCGACGACGACCCTCGCGGTGTCGAGTCGAACGGTTTCCGAGAACGGCTCCTCCCGCCGCATGACTCGCACCAGAAGGTGCTCGTCACTCAGGGTCGGCGTGAATTCCTCGACGGTCGTCGCGACGCCGGCGGGCTCCGGCTCGACTACGTGCGGTGCGACGGTGAGCAGCTTCGGCGTGCCCGTGAGCCGCGCCTCTTCGAGCAGGCTGCCGCCCCAGCGCTGCCGCGTGAGTCGCAGCGCGTCGCCGTCTACCTCCGCGTCGACGACGTTCGCCGCCAGTGGGACGTCGAGACGTGCCGCGACGCGCGCGAGCACCTCGTGCCCCCGGTCGGTGCCGGGAGCGACAACGAGCTCCGGGTCGAGCTCCACGATCGCCTGCGCCCAAGCCTCAGGTGCGTACTCGTCGAGCCGATCGTGCGTAACGCGTCGCGCACGGGACGCGTAACCGGCGACGTCGGCCTCGCCGAAGACCAGCGCCTCGACGTCGCCGAGACGAGACGCGAACGTCAACGCCTCGAGCGAGACCCGGTCGTCGTCGACCAGGCAGAGCGTCACGAAGCGACGAGTCCCAGGTCGCGCAACACCTCGACGACGCGCGGGGCGGCTTCGGCCCCGCCGCCGAGGATCTCGACGTGCGACTGGTGCTCCGGCGGGAGAACGAGCCTTATCGTCTCGAGTGCGCTCGCGCGCGGGCGAGGCTCGATCCGTTCGATCGGCGTCTTCTTCGCGCGCAGCCGCCCCGGCAGCGACGCGTAGCGGGGCAGGTTGATTCCCTCCTTCACCGTCACGAGTGCCGGCAGCGGTAGCTCGAAAATCTCCCAGCCCCCGCCTGCCTCGCGCCGTGCCGTCAGCCGACCGTTGTCGACCGTGATGCCCTTGATCCCGGTGACGCAAGGCAGCCCGAGCGCGTGCGCAACGCGCACGCCGACCTGGTAATCGCCGCTGTCTGCAGCCTCGTTCCCGAACAGGAGCAGGTCGAACGGCTCGGGGCGCAAGCGGATCGCCTCGACGAGCGCAGCCGCCGTCGCCTCGGCACTCCAATCGCCGCCGTCGGTCTCGAGGAGCACCGCCGAGCCGATCCCCATGGCCAGCGCGTTTTGCAACTGCTCCGTCGCGGCCGGCGCTCCCAGCGTCATTACCGTCGTCGAGCCTCCGTGCGTCTCCGCGATGCGCAACGCCTCTTCGACGGCACACTCCTCATGCGGAGAGATCGTGAACCCCAGGTGGCTCGTGTCGATGGCCTGCGCGTCGGGCGTAAGCGTGATGCGCGCGCCAGTCTCCGGAACTCGCTTGACGCAGACGAGGACGTTCAACTGCGAACCCGGGTGTTCTCCGGATCGAACAGGGAGCGGCTGCCCTTGACTGCGACGGTCACGGGGTACCGGTCGCCCATGTACTGGACGAGCAACTCGTTTCCCTCGTCAGCGTGCTCGGTTGGCAGGTAGGCCATCAGTACGTGCTTGCCGACGGACGGCCCGGAGCCCGCGCTCGTCACGTACGAGCTGCGGCCCTTGCGGTCCGCGATGCGCTCGCCCTCCTTCGTGAGAATCGGCTCGCGTCCGAGCATGTAGCGCTTCGTGCCGTTCGACGGCGACGTGTTGTCGTCGACGGTGAGCGTGCAGAGGATCGCCGCCGGCTCCTCGTCGCGGTGGCGCAGATGCGCCGCCTTGCCGATGAAGTCGGCGTCCTTGACCTTTGGCCGCTGCATATCGGCCTCGACGACGTTGTACTCGGTCTCGAGCTCGGCCCCATAGAGCCGGTAGCCCTTCTCGATCCGACCGGTGGTGCCGTAGACGCCGATTCCCGCCGGAACGATTCCGAACGGCCTTCCTGCCTCCCACACCGTCTCCCACATCGCCGCGCCCTGCTCCATCGGCGCATACAGCTCCCATCCGAGCTCCCCGACATAGGAGATGCGCGACGCGAGCACGCGCACCGGTCCGACGTCGATCCAGCGGCAGCGCGCGAACGGGAAGCCCTCGTGCGAGACGTCTGCGCTCGTGATCGATTCGAGCACATCGCGCGCACGCGGGCCCCACAGGCCGAGCGTGCACCACGCGGAAGTCACCTCGTCTAGCGCAGCGGAGCCGTCCTCCGGCAGATGGTCTTCGAACCACTTCCGGTCCCGCGCGCCGTCCAGGCCGCCCGTGACGATGCGGAAGAGGTTCTCGGCGAGCCGCATGATCGTCAGGTCGGCCTTGAAGCCGCCGTTCTGGTCGAGGATCGACGTGTAGACGACCCGACCGAGGGCGACGTCCATCTCCGCCAGCGCCATGCGTTGGACGTACTCGCGCGCGCCTGCGCCGACGACGTCAAAGACCGCGAACGCCGAGATGTCGATCATGGCGACGCGATCGCGCATCGCCAGATGCTCGGCGTTGATGATCGGCGACCACCAGCGTGACTCCCATTCCGCCTCGCGCGGCATGACGCGATCGCCGTACTCCTCGAGCAGCGGCACGTTCGAGTCGTACCACCACGGCCTCTCCCAGCCCGCCGTCTCGTAGAAGACGGCGCCGAGCTCGCGCTCATGCGGATAGAACGGGCTCAGCCGAACCTTGCGGTTCGACAGCCACTGCTCCATCGGGTGGACGATCCCGTATGTGCGGTTGTAGCCCTCCGAGGACCGCACGTCGACGTGTCGTTTCGTGCGTTGATGCGGGTAGAAGCGCGCGACGTCCGCGGTGTGCAGATCCGTCTCCGACGCGCCCTCAATGGCCCATTCGGCCACTGCCTTCGCGATCCCCGGCGCCTCCTTGATCCAGATTGCGGCGACCGACCACAGGTTCTTGACCTCCGTCTCTCCCAGGAGCGGCATCCCGTCCGGAGTGAGCGACAGCAGCCCGTTGATCGCATGCCTGATGCCCGCACCCTCGACGGTGAGGATCTCCGGCATCAGCTCGAGCGCATGCTCGAGCTGCGGATCGAAGTCCTCGGACGTGAAGGGCAGCTCCGTCGGCGAGAGCGCGGCCTCCCCGATTGACGGGATCTCGTCGGGGTCGAGGAGGATCGGCCGATGCGCGTACGAGCCGACCTCCATGTCGCTCCCGTTTTGGCGCTCGTACATATTCGTATCCACGTCCCGCACGATCGGGAAGGAGATCTCGCCCGGCGTTTCCTCGAAGAGCGGGATCGGGCCGACGCTGATCATCTGGTGCACGGCCGGTGTCAACGGGATAGTCGCCCCGGCCATGCGCGCGATTCGCGGGCTCCAGACGCCGCACGCGACGAACACGTACTCCGCGTCGATCGAGCCCTTATCGGTGTGGACGCGGCGTACGCGGCCGCCCTCGACCTCGACCCCCTTCACCTCGGTGCTCGCGAACACGCTGGCGCCGCGTTCCTGCGCATATTCGCGCATCAGCGTTCCCGCGCGCAGCGGGTCCACGACCGAGACTCCAGGCGTGTAGAAGCCGCCGAGGATGACGTCCGCGTTGACGAACGGGACCTTCTCGAGCACCTGCTCGGACGTCAGCAGCTCGCACCCGTCCTCACCCCAGGAGGTCGCCGACGACATGCGCCGGTTCAGCTCCTCCAGCCGCATCTTCGTCCGCGCGACTTCCACACCGCCGCTGATCGTGGCCAGCCCGAGCTCCTCGTACTGGCTGGCGCTCTCCTTTGTGAGCGTCGTCATCTCCTTCGAATGGTCGACGGGAAAGATGAAGTTCGACGCGTGGCCCGTCGAGCCGCCGGGGTTCGGGAGTGGGCCCTGCTCGAGTAGCACGAGGTCGGTCCAGCCGAGCCGCGACAGGTGGTACGCCATGCTGTTGCCGACGATGCCGGCGCCGATGACGACCGCCTGCGCGCCGGCGGGGAGGCTGCCCGCGCTCATGGGCCGATCTCTGGCCCATGAGCGGTGGAAGGGGCAGAAAGGGAAACCGGGAGGTTTCCCCTCTCTTTCTCCTCAGGCCACGCGGCGATGCCAGCGGCGCCTGGGCTGAGGCGATCCCAAAAGAAGGGGGCTCGTGGGAGAAACATCCTTTCCCCCACGGGAGTGAGCCGGAGGCGAGCGACGGTCACGCGCCGGTCAGGACGCGTCGCATGGACTCTTCGAACTCCAGTACGTGGCGGCGCATCCTCTCTTCGGCGCGGTCGGCATCGCCGTCACGGATAGCCTCCAAGAGCTCGCGATGGCCGAGCACGGCCTGCTCCAGCCCTTTGGCCTGGTCGAGCGCGAGGTACCAGATTCGCAGCGCCAGGACGTAGTACTCCTCGAGGGTCGACTCGAGGAACGGGTTGTGGGCCGCCGCGTAGACCTGCCGGTGGATCCGCTCGTCCAGGGCCATCAGCTCGCGCGCGTCGAGGTCCGTCCGGTGTCCGAGCTCGTCGAGGAGCGCATCAAACCTGCTGCGGTCTTCGTCGGTCGCTCGCTCGGCGGCGAGGCGCGCGACGTGGCTCTCGAGCACCGATCGCACTTCCGCGAGGCTGGCCAAATCACGGATCTCCACGCTCGTTACGAACATCCCCCGGCGGGGGTACACCTCGACCAGTCGCTCCTGCGCGAGGCGACGTAGCGCTTCCCGGGTCGGCGTTCGCCCGATCCCGAGTCGTTCCATCAAGCCGCGCTCGTCGATGACCGCCCCGGGCCGCAGCTCGACCGAGACGATCATGTCCCGAATCGCGTGGTACGCCCGATCGGCCAGCGAGGCCTCTTCCAAGCGCGAGGCTTGGAGGACGCCGACCTGCCCCTTCGCCTCTGCCACGGAGATACATTACTCATATCTCAGCTCGTTCCCATCCGCACCAGGCCGGGACGTAAGGACGCTCGTGACGGCGCAGCAGATGCCCTCGTCCCTCGAGATCGCGCAGAGCGCGGTGTTGCGTCCGATCGACGAGTTGGCGGCCGGACTCGGGCTACTCCCCGAGGAGGTCGACCTCTATGGGCGCTTCAAGGCGAAGATCGATCTCTCCGTGCTCGACCGTCTGGCCGCAAGCCCGGCGGGGAAGGTAATCGACGTCACCGCGATCACCCCGACAAAGGCCGGCGAGGGTAAAACAACGACCTCGGTGTCGCTCACGCAGGGGCTCGGGCACATCGGCAAGGAGCCCGTGCTCTGTCTGCGGGAGGCCTCGCTCGGGCCCGTGTTCGGAATCAAGGGCGGCGCGGCCGGCGGAGGTTATGCCCAGGTCGTGCCGATGGAGGACCTGAACCTCCATTTCACCGGCGACATCCACGCGATCGGTGCGGCGAACAACCTGCTGGCCGCGATGGTCGAGGCGCACATCCTGCACGGCAACAAGCTCGAGATCGACCCGCTGGCGATCAGCTGGCGCCGCTGCGTCGACATCAACGACCGAGCGCTGCGCGACATCGTCATCGGCCTCGGCGGCCGTCCGAACGGGTACGTCCGCCAGTCCGGCTTCGACATCACAGCCGCCTCGGAGGTGATGGCGATCGTCGCCGTCGCCTCGGATCTGAACGATCTCCGTCGGAGGCTCGGCGCGATCACCGTCGCGCAGACCTTCGACGGCGAGCCGGTGACCGCGGAGCAACTGCGGGCCGCCGGGGCGATGACCGTGCTCCTGAAGGAGACAATCAAGCCGAATCTGGTGCAGACGCTCGAGGGCCAACCGGCGCTCGTCCACTGCGGCCCGTTCGCGAACATCGCCCATGGCAACAACTCGCTCGTCGCCGACCGCGTCGCGCTCAAGCTCGGCGACTACGTCGTGACCGAGAGCGGCTTCGGCGCTGACATGGGGATGGAGAAGTTCTTCAATATCGTCTGTCGTGCCGGCGATCTTCGACCGAATGCGGTCGTGCTTGTCGCCACCGTGAAGGCGCTCAAGCACCATGGGGGCGCCCCCGACGGCGGGATCGGCTCGATCGAGGTGGGCGCGGCGAACCTGGCGCGCCACCTCGGAATCATCAGGGAGTTCGGGCTGAACGCCGTCGTGGCCGTCAACCGTTTCCCCGGCGACTCGGACGAGGAGATCGAGCGCGTGCGGTCATTGGCTCTCGAACAGGGGGCGTTCGCCGCCGAGGTGAACAACGCCTTCGAGGAGGGTGGAGCAGGGGCGGCTGCGCTCGCGGAAGCCGTGGTCGCCGCGGCGGACGAGTCGAATTCCTTCGACTACATCTATCCGCTCGAAGCCTCGATCGAGGTGAAGATCGAGGCAATCGCCAAGCGCGTCTACGGTGCGGACGGGATCTTCCTCTTGCCCGCGGCACGGGCCAAAATCGAGCAGTTCAATAAGCTGGGACTCGACCTTCTGCCGATCTGTATGGCGAAGACCCATCTATCACTGTCGCACGACCCGGCGTTGACGAATGCGCCCACCGGCTTCACGGTCACAGTCCGCGACCTCCGTGCTTACACCGGCGCGGGCTGGATCGTCGCACTCTGCGGCGACATGCAGACGATGCCGGGGCTGAGCTCTTCGCCGGCGGCAGTGAACGTCGACATCGACGACGAGGGAAGGACTCTCGGCCTCTTCTGATGTTGGCCCCGCAGCCACCGCGGGAGTACGGTTAAGCCGTGACCGTGGTGGTAGATACCGCCGATTCCCCCGGCCACAGCATTGATCGGAGCGGCGCACCGCTCATCCGCGCCGGCGGGGTCTGGAAGATCTTCGGGCGGCATGCC
Organism: Actinomycetota bacterium; assembly: GCA_046728195.1. Classification (GTDB taxonomy): domain Bacteria; phylum Actinomycetota; class Thermoleophilia; order Gaiellales; family Gaiellaceae; genus 3-1-20CM-4-69-9. Next base: position 7,091 of record JBKPEC010000048.1, on the reverse strand, counting down.
GGTCGGGTAATCGGAACGCCGGACGCCGACCTGCCGCGCGCGGAGCTGCGTGCCAAGCATGACTGTGTCGCCGCCGTCCGCGACGTCTCGTTCGAGGTCTGGCCGGGAGAGGTGTTCGTCGTCATGGGGCTGTCCGGTTCCGGCAAGTCGACGCTCGTGCGCACGCTGATCCGGCTGATCGAGCCGAGCGCGGGCGACATCGAGATCGACGGCAAGGACGTCATGGCCCTCACCGGTCCTGAGCTGCGGCAACTCCGGCGCCACACCTCGTCGATGGTCTTCCAGCATTTTGGCCTGCTTGCACACAGGCGCGTACTCGACAATGTCGCGTTCGGGCTGGAGGTCCAGGGCGTGGCGAAGGCGACGCGGCTGGCCCGCGCCGCGGACGTCCTGAAGCTTGTAGGGCTCGAGGATTGCGCGAACCAATTCCCCGACCAGCTCTCGGGCGGCATGCAGCAGCGCGTGGGCCTGGCGCGGGCCTTCGCCGTCGACCCGAAGGTCATGCTGTACGACGAGCCGTTCAGCGCGCTCGACCCGCTGATCCGGCGGGACATGCAGGACGAGGTCTGCCGGCTCCAGGTCGAGACCGGGAAGACAATGTTCTTCATCACGCACGACCTGCCCGAGGCCCTCCGACTCGGCGACCGGATCGCGATCATGCGCGACGGCAAGATCGTCCAGCTCGGAACGCCGGAAGAGCTCGTCGGCTCGCCGGCCGACGACTACGTGCGGAACTTCATCCGCGACATCCCGCGCAGCCACGTGCTGACGCTGCGGTGGATCATGCGCGAGCCGGAGCCGAACGAGCTCGATGGCCCGACGCTGCCGGTCGGGACGACGGTGCGGCGTGTCGTACCGCTGATCGCGGGCAGCGACCGCCCGGTCTGCGCCGTGGAGAACGGCCGCGTCGTCGGTGTCGTCGACCGCGCAGCAGTGCTCGCTGCGATCGCCGGCGAGGAAGACTGACATTGGCAACGGCGACGGACTACGCAGCACCCGTCGCCGCGATCCCGGCGCAGCGTCCGTGGTGGCGAGGGCGCGTCGGCCTCGTCCTGCTCGTCGTCCTCGCGATGCTGATCGGATTCCTCGGCTGGAAGAACACGCGGCCCTGGCCTGACTCGCTCGTCTGGAACTCCCTCGTCGGCTACCTGGACCGGTTCCAGAACTGGCTGAGCAACAACCGCAACGTCCCAAACCCGAGCTTCTTCTTCGACGTGTTCAACGGCTTCGCCAACTTCCTCGACAACCTCGTCTCGTGGTTCACGTCGTTCTTCAACAAGCTGACGTGGGTCGGAACCGTGGCACTCGGCACGCTCGTCGTCGCCCGGTTCGGACACTGGAAGCAGGCGCTCGGCGTTCTCGCCGCGTTCGCGTCGTTCGCGCTGATGGGGCTGTGGACGGAGAGCATCGAGACGTTCTCGCTCATGCTCGCGGCCGTCGGGCTGTCGCTGCTCGTCGGGATGCCGCTCGGCGTGCTCGCGGGGCGGTCGCGCCGGTTCAATAACTTCATCACGCCGATCCTCGACGCCGCGCAGATCGTCCCTGCCTTCGCGTACCTGATGCCAGTCGTGATCCTGTTCTCGGTCGGACCGGGCGCCGCGGTTGTGACGACGATGATCTACGCCGTTCCGCCCGCAATCCGCATCACGGCGCTCGGCATTCGCGGCGTCGCGCCGAACACGGTCGAGGCCGCTGCGGCTATGGGATCGACCCGGATGCAGACGGTCCTGAAGGTCCAGCTCCCGCTTGCACGGCGAATGCTGTTGCTCGCCGTCAACCAGACGATCCTCTTCGCCCTCTCGATGGTCGTGATCGCCGGCTTGATCGGCGGGCCAGGGCTCGGAGACGTCGTCACGAACGGGCTCTACTCGAATCCGGCGCTCGCGCTGCTCGGCGGGCTCGCGATCGTGATCATGGCGATGGCGCTCGACCGGTCGACCGAGTCGATGGCGAATCGCACCGATCCTGCAAAGCGTCATCTGACGGAGCAGAAGAAGCGTCGGCTTCGGCTCGCGACGCTGGCGTGCGTCGCCGGTGTCGGCCTCGCCGTCGGGCTCGCCTACGCGTTCGGCGCCGGCGGCGTCTACGGCGGACGGACGGCGCAGGAATGGCTCCTGAAGTACGTCCAGAAAGGCCTCGACTACGTCCAAAACCCGTCGACCTGGATCTTCCACATCACCGAGCCGATCGGGAACTTCATCGTCGCCCACGGGCTCACGCCGCTGAACAGCTTCTTCGTCGAGACACCGTGGTTCATCATGGGCGGAGGCCTCGTCGCGATCGCGCTGATCGTCAGCGGCCGCCGGCCTGCGCTCATCACCGCGGTGATGCTCGGAGTCATCGGCTTCGTCGGCGAGTGGGCGACGTCGATGGACACGTTCGCGCAGGTGCTCGTCGCAACCGGGATCACGATCGTCTTCGGGATCGCGCTCGGCGTGTGGGCTGGGGAGAGCCGCGTTGTCGACCGGATCCTGCGTCCGATCAACGACGTCCTGCAGACGCTGCCGCAGCTCGTCTACATCATCCCGTTCATCTACCTGATGCCGGTGTCGCAGGTGCCCGGCATCGTCGCCTCCGTGTTGTACGCAGTCCCCGTCGTGATCAGGCTCGTCTCGAACGGGATCCGCAGCGTGTCACCCGAGGCAGTGGAAGCTGCCGGCGCGTTCGGGGCGACGCGGAGACAGGTGCTGTTGAAGGTCAAGATTCCCCTCGCACGCGACGCGATCATGCTAGGGGTCAATCAGGGAATCATCATGGTGCTGGCCGTCGTCGTGATCGGAGGCCTCGTCGGCTCAGGCGGCCTCGGCTATCAGGTGGCGCAGGGGTTGCAGCGCAACGAATTCGGACTCGGCGTGGTCGCTTCGCTCGCGATCCTGGCGCTCGGCATCGCCCTCGACCGGACCACGCAGGGACGAGCCCGCGCAGAGCAGGAGCGGGCGACATAACGTTTCGCAAACGACAGGAGCAGGCAAGGGAGGAGGCACGAATGTCGCATCACCTCAGACGTCGGCGCGGCCGCTGGATCGTGGCGGCCACGTTGGCTCTGGCCGTCGTCGGCATGCTGTCCGTCGCCGGCATGGCAACCGCCCGGACGGCGAAGAGCTGCGGGACGGTCACGCTCAACGAGCAGGCGTGGGCCGGCTCAACCGCAAATACCTATGTCGCGAAGAACGTCCTTCAGAAGATCGGCTGCAAGGTCAAGATCACGCAGATCACCGAGATTCCCGTCTACCAGGCGATGGCCAATGGCAAGACGGACGCGGTGCTGGAGGACTGGCAGCACGTCGACCAGTACAAGCAGTACATCAACAAGCAGCACACGGTCGTGATGGGCGGTCCGAACGGCGTCACCGGCCACATCGGCTGGTACATCCCGACGTACCTGATGCAGCAGTACCCGCAGTTCAAGACCTGGAAAGGGCTGAAGGGCAAGGAGTCCCTGTTCAAGAGCCCCGAGTCTGGGTCACAGGGGATGTTCCTCGGTGGGGACCCGTCGTACGTGCAGAAGGACCAGCAGCTGATCAAGGCGCTTGGCTTGAACTTCAAGTTCGTCTCGGTCGGCGCGGAGCCGGCGCAGGTCGCGCGCTGGAGCCAGCTCTACAAGCAGCACAAGCCGGTCATTTTCTACTGGTACACGCCGCAGTACCTGAACCTCCAGTACAAGCTCTCTGAGGTGATGTTGCCGAAGCGGTTTAAGGGCTGCCAGGACGATGCGAAGTCGGGCGGGAGCACCGCGAAGTACAAGTGCGCATACGACCACATCGTTCTCAACAAGGTCTTCAGCGCGAAGTTCGCCAAGAGCGGCTCGCCTGCCTTTGCAGTGCTCAAACGATTCAGCTGGTCGAACACGGACCAGGAAACGGTCGCGAAGTACATCGCCGGCCAGCACATCAACCCCGACAAGGCGGCGCAGAAGTGGATCGCCGCGCACCAGGCGAAGGTCAACAAGTGGCTCGGTAAGTAGGACGAACATTCGGCGGAGCGCCTCAGGTCAGTCCATGGCGAGGTGCTCCGCCGTCTGTGGCATAAGGGGTGAAGTGATGGAGCTCCACGAAACATTCGTCTGGATCACGACCCGGAGATTGAAGCCCGGCACTCGAGACGAGTTCTCGCGGGCGTGGCGGCCGAGCGAGTTCCCCCAAGGGATGCTTCGGGCCTACGAGTGCTACTCGGCCGACGGGAACGAGGTTGTCGGAATCTCCATCTGGGACTCGCCCGAATCGCGTGAGCGGTTCCGCCTGTCCGAGGTCGAGGCGGAGCGCCGCCGAGCAATGGCGCCGTTCGTGGTCGAAGAGCGTGCCGGCTTCTACACCGGTCGCGAGCTGAAGATCCCCGAACGTTGACCACCGCTCCATCGTCGCCGCCGGGTTGCGATAGGCTCGCCCGCCCGTGAGCGTGGAAGTCGAGACTGTCCGAACTGTCGAGGTGCCGACCCGGCTAGTTCATGGTGCCGGCGCGATCACGCGAGTGGGCGACCTCGCGTCGCAGCTGGGGGTAACCCGGCCGCTTCTCGTCACGGACAAGGGAGTCGTGGCGGCCGGTCTCGCCGACGCGGCGCTTGCGCACCTCGAGAACGCCGTCCTCTTCGACGAGGTCAGGCCGAACCCCGATATCGAGCTCGTCGGACGCGCAAGCGTCGTGTATCGCGAGTCAGGCTGCGACGGACTCGTCGCCCTCGGTGGAGGGAGCTCGATGGACACGGCAAAGTCGGTCGGCGTCGAGATCGTCCACGGCGGGTCGATCGTCGAGTACGAGTACGGCGGCACGCCGATAACGACGCGCATCCCTCCACTCGTCGCCGTGCCGACAACAGCGGGGACGGGGAGCGAGGCCACGCTGTGGGCGGTGATCACGGACCCGGGGCGAAAGATCAAGTTCAACGTCGGCGGCACACCACTGATCGGCGCGCACGTCGCGCTCGTCGACCCCGAGCTAACGCTCGGCCTCCCGCCGGCGATCACCGCGGCGACCGGAATGGACGCGCTGTCGCACGCGATCGAGTGCTACACGTGCGACTATCACCAACCTTTCAACGACGCTGTCGCGCTCTTGGCAATCGAGCTCGTGGGCAGCTGGCTGCGCATCGCATACGAAGATGGCGGCAACCTCGAGGCGCGCACGAACATGGCGCACGCCGCAACGCTCGGCGGGCTCGCCTACGGGACCGAGAGCGCCGGCGCGGCCCATGCGATGAGCCAGTCGGCAGGCGGCGTGCACGAGTGTCCGCACGGAGCGCTGACGGCACGAGTGCTCGGACCTGTCTGCGAGTACAACGCGCCCGCAGCGCCGCAGCGTTACGCGCGCATCGCGCAGGGTTCCGGGGTCGACATCCACGGACTGTCGCCCGAAGAAGCAGCACTTGCCGGCGTCAGCGAGGTCTACCGACTCACCGACGACGTGAGCATCCCGAGCATGGCAGAGCTCGGCTTCTCAGAGGACGAGATCCCGATGCTGGCCAGAATCGCGTACGAGGATCCGCAGACGATCGGAAACCCACGCGAGGTCGACACGGCCGGCTACGAGGAGATCTATCGCAACGCCTTCGCAAGGGGCAAACGCTGAGCACGCGCACAACCGATTACTCGATGTACGTCGGAGGCTCGTGGGTCGAGAGCGAGTCCGGCGGGCGGATGGACGCGACCAGCCCGGCGACGGGCGAGACGATAGGGTCGGTCCCACAGGCCACGCGCGACGACGCTGGTCGGGCGATCGCTGCCGCCAACGCGGCCGCGGGCGCGTGGGCCTCCCGCTCGGCCTTCGAGCGCGCCGCGGCGATGGAGCGCGTTGCCGCGATCATCGAGGAGCGTCGGGACGACCTGGCCCGCGCGCTCACGCTCGACCAGGGCAAGCCGCTGCGCACCGAGGCGTTCGCCGAGGTCGACGAGCTCGTCGAGTACTGGCGGATGGCCGCCGGCGACGCGCGGCGGCTCGAAGGTTTGATGCCGCCGTCGGTGGATGCATCCAAGCGGGTGCTCGCCTACCGCGTTCCGCGCGGGGTCGTCGGTGTGATCACGCCGTGGAATTGGCCGTACACGATGGCGGCGGAGGTGGTCGCCCCTGCCCTCGCCTCGGGAAACACCGTCGTCTGGGGGCCGGCGAGCTCGACGTCGGTGTGCTCCGTGAAGCTGGCCGAATGCGTAGTGGATGCCGAGCTTCCTGCCGGCGTGTTCAACCTCGTAACCGGCCCGGGCGCGGTCGTCGGAGACGAGATTGCAGTGAACGCAGGCACACACGCGATCGGCTTCGTCGGCTCGGTCGCCACGGGGTACCGCGTCGCCGAGCGCGCGGCCGGAAAGGCGCTTTTGCTCGAAATGGGCGGAAACGGGCCCCTCGTGGTCCTCGACGACGCTGACCTCGACGCTGCCGTCGAGGCGACGCTCGCGGCTGCGTTCCTGTGCGCCGGGCAGAGCTGCACGGCGGGCGAGCGCTTCCTGGTCCACGAGGACGTCCACGAGGAGTACCTCGACAAGCTGACGGCAGCGGTCTCGAGGATGATCCGACTGGGCGATCCCTTTGCGGATGAGACGACGATGGGTCCGCTCAACAACGAGGGCACCGCCGCGAAGATGGATAGCCACATCGGCGACGCCGTCGGTCGCGGCGCGGTCCTCGTCGCGGGCGGCGCCCGCGCCCATGGCTTCCCGACGGATCTGTACTACGAGGCGACCGTCCTCGACCGCGTAACCGACGAGATGGAGGTCGCCAGAGACGAGACGTTCGGGCCGGTCGTCCCCATCACGACGATCCGCAGTGAGGACGAGGCGCTTGCGATCATCAACTCGTCTCCGTACGGGCTCCTGACTGCCGTATTCACGCGGGACCTCGGCCGCGGTCTGCGTTTCGCGGAGGCGGCGCGGGCCGGCTGGGTGAACGTCAACGAGTCGACGAACTATTGGGAGAGCCATCTCCCCTTCGGGGGGCGGGCCGGGTCGCAGAGCGGGATCGGCCGTGTGGGCGGACGCTTCTCGATGGAGACGTTCACCGAGCTCAAGACCGTGGTCGTGAATCTGGGGTAACGAAGAGGAGGAACGAGCAGTGGCAGAGATCGTTGAGCACCCTGAGGTCTTGCTGTATACGCGGATTCGCAAGTC
>JBKPEC010000047.1:0-18122 GCA_046728195.1 Actinomycetota bacterium | reverse complement strand
CCACGGCGCCCGCCGGGATCGTCAACGTACAGTCTCGCAACGCCCACTTTCGCGCGAAGCGCTTGCTCAGCGCACGCGTCTCCAGGACAGGCGTCATGCCACGCGCCGGGCGAATGCCTCCCGGAGTGTGGTCGAGATCAGTGCGCGCACGCTCTCCTCGTCGAGGCCCGCCAGTTCCGCAGAGTGGAGCCATTCCTCGAGCTCACGGCGGAGGCTCTGGTGGTATTCGAGCGACGGCGAGGCGAGCGTGCTCGCAACGAAGGTTCCCCGCCCCTGCTGCGCGACGACGAGTCCTTCTCGTTCGAGCTCGCGATACGCCTTCGCGACCGTGTTCGGGTTGATCGCGAGCGCGGCGACGACCTCTCGGACGGTCGGCAGTTGGTCGCCCACGTCCAGGACCCCGAGCCGGAGCGCCTCCCTCGTCTGCTGGACGATCTGAAGGTAGGTCGCGACGCCGGAGCGCTGGTCGAGGTGGTACTCGATCATCGCCGTCATTGTAAGGCGCATTACGCTCCAGGCATGGAATTGCGAGAGGTGGCGCGCGGCCTGTGGCGCTGGACGGCACCGCATCCGGAGTGGGAGCCGCGACAGGAGGAGGACGACCCCGCCGACTGGGCCCAGGAGGTCGGCTGTGTCGCGTACGCCTCTGAGGGCTCCCTCGCCCTGATCGATCCGCTCGTCACCGACGGCGACTACGAGGCGCTCGACCAGCTCGCGGAGGGAAAGCGGGAGGTCGCGGTGCTGACCACGATCCGATGGCACGGGCGCAGCGGCCCGGAGTTGGCGAAGCGCTACTCGGCTTCGGCGACCGCGCCCGCCGGGGTGGAGCCGCTCGAGCTCGGCGGCGCGGCAGAGACGATGTACTGGATCCCCGAGCACGGCGTCCTCGTCCCCGGTGATCGCCTCATCGGCGACCGACCGCCCGGCCTTCGCATGTGCCCATCGTCCTGGCTGCGCTACCTAGACGGCTTCACGCAGGACGACCTGCGCCGGGAGCTCCGCGCTCGGCTGCTCGACCTCCCGATCGAGATGGTCCTGGTGTCGCACGGCGAACCGGTGCTGCGCGACGGTCGTGCCGCCGTCGAACGCGCCCTCGCGCCATGAGCGCGGTCTCATCCGTCGAGCGCGAACTGCGCGCAGCGGTTGTCGCGGACGTCGTCGCGCCGAGCGCCGCGTATCTCTCGGACGAGACGGAAGGGCGTGGCTTGCGCGGTCGGGCGGATGCGGTCGCGCTGCCGCGTACCGCCGAAGAAGTGGCCGAGGTCGTCGCCTGGTGCTACGCGCACGGCGTCGCGATCGTTCCGCGCGGGGGCGGCACCGGCTATGCAGCGGGAGCGGTTCCGCTCGACGGAGGCGTCGTGCTCGCGCTCGAACGGCTCGAACGGGTGCGGTCGTTCGAGCCGCTGCTCTGGCGCATACACGTCGAGGCGGGTCTTCCTACCAGCGAAGTGCGACGCCTCGCGCGCGAAGGTGGACTGCTCTTTCCACCGGACCCGGGCGCGGCGGAGCAATCGCAGATCGGCGGGAACATCGCGACGAACGCAGGGGGTCCGCACGCGTACAAGTACGGAGTCACAGGTGCGTGGGTCACGGGGCTCGAGGTCGTCGTCGCACCGGGCGAGGTCGTGCAGCTCGGCGGCCCGCTCACCAAAGACGTGGCCGGCTACGACCTCAAGCATCTCCTGATCGGATCCGAGGGAACGCTGGGCGTGGTCACTGCGGCGTGGCTCCGCCTCACTCCTGCGCCGGAGGCGGCATGGCCCGTGATTGGCTTCTTCGACGGCGTGCGCGCCGGCTGCACGGCGATCGAGCGCGTCGTCGGCAGCGGAATACCCGCGGCGGCGCTCGAGTACGTCGACGACGAGACGATGCGCTACGCGCGCGCCACGTTTCCCGGCGACGTGCCCGCACGCGCGTTTGCCGTGCTGGCCGAGGCCGACGGGTCGCGCGACGAAGCCGCGCGTGTTCGCAGCGAATTGCTCGAGGTCTTCGGCGAAGGTGCGCTCGCTCTCTACGCGCCCGAGACGGCCGACGAGATCGCGGCGCTCTGGCGCTGGCGTGACGGACTCTCGCTGGTCGTGGGAGCACAGCGGGGCGGCAAGGCCGGCGAGGACATTGCGGTCCCGCTCGATCGTTTGGCTGAGGCGATCGAAGAGTCGTTGGAGATCGGCAAGCGTCTTGGTCTCCCGACCTGCTCGTGGGGACACGCCGGCAACGGCAATCTGCACACCACGTTCCTCCTAGCCGCCGACGACGAGCGTGAGCTCGCGCTGGCGGCACGGGCGTCGGAGGAACTGTTCGAGCTCGCGCTCCGCCTCGGCGGGACGCTCTCCGGCGAGCACGGGGTCGGGTTCATCAAGCGGAACTGGCTCGAGCGCCAGCTCGGACCGCGCGCCTTCGAGCTGCACGCTGCCGTGAAGCGTGCCTTCGATCCCGAGAACCTGCTCAACCCCGGCAAGAAGGCGTGATCCGGAAGCTGCTCGTCGCGAATCGCGGCGAGATCGCGCTGCGGATCTTTCGCACGTGTCGCGAGCTCGGAATCGCAACGGTCGCCGTGGTCGCGCCTGACGACGAGAGCTCGCTGCACGCGCGCTCCGCGGACGAGACAGCAAGCGTCGCCAGCTACCTCTTCTCCGAGGAGCACATTCGCGCCGCGAACCAGTCCGGCGCCGACGCGATCCATCCCGGCTATGGGTTCCTGGCGGAGAGCCCGGACTTCGCCGAGGCAGTGAGCGCGTCCGAGCTCCTCTGGATCGGCCCTCCACCGGAGGCGCTACGGCTTGGCGGCGACAAGCTCGAGGCCAAGCGCCTCGCCCGTGAGGCCGGCGTGCCGGTCGTTCCCAGCGGTGAGCCCGAGGAGCTCGGCTTCCCGCTCGTCGTCAAGGCGGCTGCCGGCGGTGGCGGCCGTGGGATGCGTGTCGTCCGGACTGCGAGCGAGCTCGACGAGGCGCTCGGAGCGGCGCGCCGCGAGGCGGAGGCCGCCTTCGGCGACGACCGCGTCTTCTGCGAGCGCTACGTCGAGCGGCCGCGCCACGTCGAGATCCAGCTGATCGCGGACTCGGCCGGGAACGTCCGGACGCTCGGCGAGCGCGACTGCTCGGTCCAGCGGCGACATCAGAAGGTGCTGGAGGAGTCACCGTCGCCGGTTGTCGACGAGGCGCTTCGAGACGAGCTCAGCGCTGCGGCGGTCGCCTTCGCGCGCGCGGTTGGCTACGAGAACGCGGGGACGGCGGAGTTCATGGTCGAGCGCCGTGACTTCTGGTTCCTCGAGCTCAACGGGCGGATTCAGGTCGAACATCCGGTGACCGAGCTCGTGTGGGGAGTCGATCTGATCGAGGAGCAGCTCTGGGTCGCAGACGGGGGCGACTACGGTGGGCGCGACTGGTTCGTCCGGTCAGGCCATGCGATCGAGGCGCGTCTCTACGCCGAAGATCCCCGGACGTTCTTCCCGCAGACCGGCCGCGTCGAGCGCCTCCGCCTCCCCGAGGCGATTCGCGTCGACGCGGGGATCGAGGAAGGCGACGAGATCGGCCTCGCCTACGACCCGATGATTGCCAAGCTGATCGCGCACGGGGCGACGCGCGACGAGGCGCTGGGTCGACTGCGCGACGCCCTGCGCGAGACGGAGGTGACGGGTGTCACGACGAACCTTCCATTCCTGCGCTGGCTCGTCTCGCATCCCGCAGTCCGCGCGGGCGACACGACGACCGCCTTCCTCACCGAGCACCCGCCGTTGTCGCCGGCGGCGTCGGTTCTGGCCCCGGCTCCGTGGCGCGCGCCGTTCCGGCTCAACCTCCCGGCCCCGGCGCCCGCGCCCCCGCCTGACGTGGACGCACTCGCCGGCGACCATGGCGGTTCAGCCGGGGAGCAGAGCGTGGTCAAGGCTCCGATGCCCGGCACGGTGATCCGTCTGCTGGTGGCCGCCGGCGACTCCGTTCGCGCGCGCCAGCCTCTGATCGTGCTCGAGGCGATGAAGATGGAGACGCCGTTGACGTCGCCATACGACGCGGTCGTCCGCAAGGTGCACGTCGCGGAGGGCGACCGCGTCGCCGGCGGAACCGTGCTGGTCGAGCTGGAGGAGTGACTACAGGGTCGTCGCCGGAGCCGGAATCCTCTGTTCGCTGCGGAGATAGGAGGCCACGACTGCGACGACGCCGAGCACCATCACGGCGAGGATCCCCCAGAACCAGCCTGGCTGGCCGGTGGGCTTGACAACCATGTTCACGATCACGGTCAGGAGGACGACCAGCTCGGCGCGCGAGATCATGAGGATTCTGCGAATCCGCCGCTGAGCCTCGGGCGACTCAGGGCCTTCCTTCTCGATCACCTCGGCGATGCGTCCACCCTCCGGGCCCAGGTAGCCCGCGCCGAGGACAAACGAGAGGGCGAACGCGATGAGGCCAAGGACGGTCCAGTTCTGGCCCCAGGGCCAGTTGCCGTTCTCCATCAGCCCGATCGCGGCGACGAAGAGAACGATGGTCGAGGGAATGAAGACGCGCATGCTCACGATCTCCGTGTCCTTGGCGAAGTCGGCCTGACGCCGGCCGTCACCGGTCCGGAGGATCCGGAACGCATACGCCTGGATCGTCACCGCACCCCCGACCCAGATTACGGCGGTAATCACGTGAATCGACTTGAAGAACGTTACCAGGTCATAGCGCGGATTCAATCTCGGAGCCCGGACGACTGCAAGGGCGGATCGCTCTAGAAGAGCTTCTGCAGCTTCATGGCGGCGCCCATGTCGCCCTTGACCTTGAGCTTGCCGGTCATGTAAGCGCTGGTCGGATTCTGCTCGCCGCTGACGATCTTCTCGAAGGTCTCCTGGGAGGCCGTGATGACTGCGTCGGCATCCTCTCCGCCTTCAGTCACTCTGACCTTGCCGTTGTCGACGTTCACCGTCCATTTGCCGGCGCCTTCGATGTCGAAGAGGTAGGAGTTGGTCATGCCCGCGGTCTTCGATGCGTCGGCGCGACCCTCGAGACTGTCGAAGAACTCCTTGGCCGTCACGGCAGCAAGCCTATCTCAGTCACGGGCTCGAGCTTTGGCTGCACGCGCCGCGGCGGGAGTTTCGCCGCAAGCGCGATCGCAACGAAAGGTGCGGCCGCGGCAACCAGCAACGCGGCACGCAAGCTCGTCGCGTCTGCAACGCGGCCGAGGACCACGGCCGCGACTCCGCCGAGCCCGACCGAGAGGCCGATCACGAGACCGGACGCGGTGCCGAGATGGTTCGGCATGTACTCCTGACCCATGACCATCGTCACGCCGAACGTGCCGACGACGCACGCGCCGACCAGCGCCAGCGCGATCGTCCCTGGAATCCCGCCGACGAGGACGAACACCAGCACGAGCGGACCCGTCGCCACCACGCTGCCGAGCAGCACGGGCTTGCGGCCGAAGCGGTCCGCGAGCGGACCGAACAAGAGCGTGCCCACGCCGCCGGAGAAAAGCATGAGAGCGAGCAGATGGTTGCCGTGCGACTTCGAGTGTCCGAGTGAGACCTCCCACAGCGGGACAAAGGTGATCAACGCGAACCAGGCGACGCTCCGGAGCGCGATTACGCCCAGCAGAAGCCTCATCGCAGTCCGATCGTCCTCGCCGCGGTGCACCTGTGCAGCGGCCGGTTCAGGAGCGAAGCCACGGAGGTACGGCGTCGCCGCCAGAATGGCGAGCGCGACTGCAAGGCAAGGCAGCGCGAGCAAGAGCCCGCCGCGAAGGCCGAGCGCTGCAACGACCGCGGTCGCCGCGACCGGACCGAGCGCGTAGCCGAGGTTGCCGCCGATCGAGAACCAGGCCATCCCGCTTGCGCGCCTGCGGCCGCTGACGAACCCGGCGAACTTCGAGCCTTCGGGGTGGAAGGCCGCGGCACCGACGCCCGACGCCAGCACGAGCAGCAGGACGAGCCAGAAGCTCGGCGCGTCCGCGGCGAGGGCGATCCCGACCCCGGCGAGCGCCACTCCGGATGGCAACAGCCACATCGCTCCGCGGCGGTCCGACCAGAGGCCGAACAGCGGCTGGATCAGAGAGGACGACGCCTGCGAGGCCAGCACAACGGCACCGACGGCGGTGTACGTAAGGGCGAACCGCTCCTTCAGGAACGGTAGGAGCGCGGGGAGCGCGCCGTTCGCGAAGTCGGTTGCGAGATGGCCGCCCGATAGCAGCACCATTGCCCGCCGGTCGATCTCGGCTCGCACCGAGGTCAGACTAGTGACCGTGGACGGGTGCTAGGCGGCGTGTGAGTGCGGGAGGTAGCGCTCGATCAGCGCGTGCGACAGCTCCCACTGCTTGCGCGCGAGCTTGACACGGTTCCGCTCGAGCCGGACGGTGGTCGCTCCCGTGTCGCGGAGGCGCTGCCGCTCCATCGTCAGGTCCGAGATCTGCTCGAGCAGCGCCTCGACCGTAGGGCGAGTGTGCCCACGCCGGAAGCGTGATGGCACGGCGGGCCGCAGGACCGTTGCGCTCATCTCGGGGTTCACCATCGGCATGCGACGCTCAAACTTGAGCGCAGTTAGGCGAATTTCGTAAAGGCAGAGTAAAACCCTGCTCGGATACGATCGCGCACCGATGGACGCCGTCACGATCGAGGTCAGCCGTCCGGGCGCGACCGAGCCTGAGACGCTCGCTCTCCCCTTTTCGAGCGACGACTCAGCCGTTCCCTCGAACGGGGCACAACAGCTCGACGACCGGATCAATGCGCAGCTGCGCAGACTCGCGGTCGAGGGCGAGCTGAAGGGCGAGCTCGGAAAAATGGTCGTCCTGTACGGCAACGGGGAATCGAACCTCCGCCGAGTAATCGTCGCCGGAATCGGCAAGCGGGCGGAGGTCGACGCCGATGCCATGCGAACGGCTGCCTCCGCCGTCGTGCGCGGCATTGCCGACATCGGCGGGACGGTGGCCTGGCTGCTCGACGACTCCCTCCCACTGTCCCAGCAGGAGCAGGCACGGGCGATTGTCGAGGGCACGATGCTCGGCTCCTACAGTCCAGGCCGTTGGAAGACCGAGGAGCAACCGGAGCGTCCCGTCGACAAGCTCGTCTTCTGGACCGAGGATGCGGACGGGTTGCAGAACGCCGCCGGGGACAGCGCGGTGGTCGGCAAGTGGGTGAACACGGCGCGCGACCTCGCGAACTCTCCTCCGAACGAGCTCACGCCGGAGGCGCTCGCCGAGCGGGCAGCCGAGCTCGCCGAGCCGAACCTGTCCGTGGAGGCTCTCGATCCCGCGCAGATCGACGAGCTGGGCATGGGCGCGCTGGGCGCGGTCGGGCGTGCGAGCGCGAACGGGCCGCGGCTGATCGTCTTGCGCTACGACCCACCGAACGCAACGCGCAGCGACCTGATGTTGGGGCTCGTCGGCAAGGCGATCACCTTCGACGCGGGCGGCATCTCGCTCAAGCCTGCTTTGAAGATGCAGGACATGAAGGGCGACATGGCCGGAGGCGCGGCCGTGATCGCGGGCACCGCGGCGGCCGCCGAGCTCGAGCTGCCTGTGCGGGTCGTCACCGTCGTTGCGGCGGCGGAGAATCTCGTGAGCGGCGACTCCTTCCGGCCGGGGGACATCCTCCGCGCCGCGAACGGCAAGACGATCGAGATCACCAACACCGACGCGGAGGGCCGGCTCGTTCTCGCCGACGCACTCTGGTACGCCCGAAGGGAAGGCGCCACGCACCTCCTCGACCTCGCCACGCTCACGGGCGCGATGGAGCTTGCGCTCGGTGACCTCTACGCGGGCTTGTTCGCCAACGACGAGGACTGGCTAGAGGAGATCCTCGCCGCCGCCAAAGCGAGCGGCGACCACGCGTGGCCGTTTCCGCTGCACCCTCGCTATCGACGGTACGTCGACTCGACGTTCGCCGACCTGAAGAACTCCTCGGATCTCCGGCAGGGCTCGCCGGTCCTGGCCGCGGAGTTTTTGCGCGAATTCGCCGGCGAGGGGCCCTGGGCGCACATCGACATGGCCGGCCCCGGCTTCCTCGAACGGTCGCGCGGCGACTACCTGACCCAGCGCGGCGGCACGGGCTACGGCGTGCGGCTGATCGTCGAGCTCGCGCGCCGCCTCGGCACTTGAACTTCGATCTCGACAACGAGCACGAGCTCGTTCGGTCGACGGTCCGGGAGTTCGCGCAGGAACGCGTCGGGCCCGTCGCGGAGGAGCTCGACCGCGAGAGCCGGTTTCCCACCGAGCTGGTGGCAGGAATGGCCGAGCTCGGGTTGATGGGCATGACGATTCCCGAGGAGTACGGCGGCGCGGGAGCGGACACCGTCGCGTACGCGATCGCGGTTGAGGAGCTGACGCGCGTCGACTCGTCCGTGGCAATCACGATGGCCGCGCACCATTCGCTCGGCACCTTGCCGATCTTCTACTTCGGCACGGAAGAACAGCGGCGTGAGTGGCTGCCCGATCTGGCATCCGGTAAGAGGCTGGCGGCGTTCGGGCTGACCGAGCCGGGCGCGGGCTCGGACGCGGGAGCGACACGAACGCGAGCGGAGCTACGCGACGGCGAGTGGGCCGTCAACGGCTCCAAGATCTTCATCACGAACGCAGGGACGGAGCTCACCGCGTGCGTCACGATCACGGCGCGCACGGGCGAGGACGAGATCTCGAACATCATCGTCCCGAACGGAACACCGGGCTACGAGATCTCGAAGCCGATGAAGAAGCTCGGCTGGCGTGCCTCCGACACGCGCGAACTCTCGTTCAAGGACGCGAAGGTTCCCGAGGGCAACCTGCTCGGCCCGCGGGGACAGGGGTTCCACCAGTTCCTCGAGATCCTGGACGGCGGTCGCATTTCGGTCGCGGCGATGGGCGTAGGCCTGGCCCAGGGCGCTTACGACCTCGCGTTTGCCTACGCGACGGAGCGCAAGCAGTTCGGGCAGCCGATCGCGAAGTTCCAGGCGGTCCAGTTCAAGCTCGCGGACATGGCGACCGAGATCGAGGCGGGGCGCAACCTGGTGTACAAGGCGGCCTGGCTGAAGGACCAGGGTCGCGACTTCGTCCTGGCCGCTGCGCAGGCGAAGCTCTACACGGGCGAGCTGTCGAACCGCGTGGTCAACGCGGCGCTGCAGATCCACGGCGGCTACGGCTACATGGACGAGTACCCGATCTCACGTCTCTACCGCGACCAGAAGATCCTGGAGATCGGCGAGGGGACGAACGAGGTGCAGCGCCTCGTCATCGCGCGGCACCTGGGCCTCTAGCCGCTTCGAACCGGGGTCTGACCCCCTGGGGTCAGACCCCAGCCTTTCGATTCAGGGCGTCGGCGCCTTGATGCGCCGCGGCGCGTTGAACCGCACGTAGCGGTGCGTCATGAAGTGCGCCGCTGCAGTCATGCGCAGATCGCGCGGTCGCAGTGTGCGACGGTCGAGCCGGACGGTGAACCACACGGGCCCCAGCGGCTTGAAGAACGACACGACGTAGTAGGAGGGGGTCGTCTGTAATAGGTAGACGTTGGTCGAGTGCCCGGCCCAGATCGGCTCGGGCTGAGGCGTCGGCTCCTGAGCCGACGGGATCCACTTCCCACCGGGCGCACGGTCCCAGCGCCGTGAGCCGATGATGATCCCCGAGGCTCCGCCTTTGATCCGGTACTCGAGGCGGTTCGGCCGCTCGAGCGTGAAGTCGGACACGACTTTGTCGCGTGGGCTCGAGGCGAGACGCTCGACGTAGTCGACGCTCTTCAGGGCACGGAAGGTACGCGTCGCTCGTGCAAGGATGGCGGCTGCCGGCCGAGCATGCCGCGCCACCCGGAACACGAGCGTCGCGCCGCCGAGGGTGACGCGGATCGTACGCGCGGCGCGCAAGGTCGCCTCGTAGCAGCCGGGCCCGCAGGAATGCGTCGCGCGTCCGTTCACTCCAACGGTGAGGCCGTTGACGCCGTTGCCGTCCTGGCCGAGGACGAAAACGCGGGCGCGCGGCGAAAGCATGCCGAGCGCAACCGCGTAGTTGCCCGCCTCCCGCGCCTGCAGGACCATGCCCCGGTCCGGCAGGGGTGGAGGCCCTTTTGCCTCCACGACCGCTGCATTGGCGACGCGGTCCCGTCCCGGACGCAGGTCGGTGAGCAATCCGACGGCCGCGACGAGTCCCGCGAACACGAGCAACTCCAGGGCGACGCTTCGCCGGAGCGCACCAACCGAGAAGCGCGGAACCAACCGGTAGCGATTGAGCCACCCGAGCGCGAGCAGAAGGCCGAGTAGCGCCGTCTTCACGATCAGTACTCTGCCGTAACCCGTCGACCAGAGCTGATTGACGGAGCGGAGCTCGGAGAGGGCACGGATGACACCGGTCGCCGCCAGGACGAGCACCGAGCCGAGGGCGAGATTCGAGAAGCGTCGCAGCAGCAGCTCGTGCTCTCCGCCGCGACGAAGCACGAGCATCAGGCTCACGAGCCCACCGAGCCACACCGAGGCCGCAGCAACGTGGAGAAGGTCGACAGGAACCTCGATCCAGGATCGACCACGGTCGAGCGCGTGGCCGGCGACGGTCGGGATTGGCAGCAGCGCCAATGCAAAAGCGAATGGCAAGGGCTCGAGACGCGGGAAGACCGGTACGAGCGCCGCCGTGAGCGCGCCAACGCCGGCCAGACCCGCTCCCACCGCCATGGCGGTTCCGAAGCGAGTCGAGAGGGAGACGTCATGCAGCTGGCCCGAGACGCCCACAAAGACGAGCAGGAACGCGAACAGCATCAGTCGCACGGGGACCGGTGCGACGACGAGCCGGAAGAACGCCGCGCCGACGGCGGTGAGGAGCCCGGCAAAGAAGAGCAGGCGCGAGATCACGTCCTGTGCGCTCGGCCCATTGTCGGCGGAGAGCGCAGCCTGCGGCGGCGCGCGCCCGGCCCCCACGCCGAAGGCAATTGTGCCCGAGATCTCGTGCCCGTCGTCCGACAGAACTTTCCAGAGCACGGTGTAGTCGCCTTCGGGCAAGCCGGTACGCAGCCGAATGACGAGCGTCCGCCCGCCCAATACGCGCGGCTTCGCTGCGAGCACCGACCCGTCGCCGTTTCGAATTGCCTTCATTCCCGAGCGGGCGCGGACGGTGTCGTCGAAGACGAGCCGCACCAACGTCGGCGCCTTCGAGAGCACCGCTTCGTTTGCGGGCGTCGACCGGATCAGGCGCGCATGTGCGGAAGCACTCTCCGGCAGCGCCAGGGCACAAAGCAGGACGAAGATGACGGCGATGCAGCGTGGCACCTCGCACAAAGCTAGCCCTCAGATGCCTTGCCGGCGCCGGCCTAGAATCGGGCACGTGCAACGGGCGGTGCCGATGATCTCGTATGAGGACGTGGCTGCCGCGATCGATTGGCTCGGCGCCGCCTTCGGGTTCGTCGAGCAGGGTGAGCGCTTCACCGACACGGACGGTCGGGTCACCCACGCTGAGCTCGAGCTCGATGGCGCCGCGGTCATGCTGGGCTGGCCCGGTCCCGACTACCGCAGCCCGGCACACCACGCCCAGGAGTGCGAGCAGGCGCGGCGCTGGCTCGCGACTCCCTGGGTTATCGACGGGGTGCTCGTCTACGTGGACAACGTAGACCGCCACCACGAGCATGCGAGAGCTGCGGGGGCCACGATTCTGCGCGAGCTCGAGGATCTGCCGTTCGGTCGCCTGTACAGCGCGGCCGACCTCGAGGGCCACCGCTGGATGTTCCTGCAGCCGCCTGAAGCCTCTCGAGCCGGCCCCTAGTCCAAATGACCTGGGCGGTTCGGCCCCTAGTCATGGTATTGCGGGTCCCGTATGTTCGCGCTAAGGGCTCGCAGTGGGGGACTAGCGATGAGCGCCGGAGGTCGGAAGCGTCCCCGGCGCTCGGCCCTGACAGGAACGCTCCACTAACCGACGCCGAGCGAGTGTCTTTGTTCACGCACGAAGTAAGCGACGCGTCGTAGCCCTCGGGACTGTCACCGCAGTTCGATCCCGACTTCTCGGACCCAACGCTTCAAGAAAGCTAGCGGCAGGCGGTGTTAGCTTCCGGGTCGTGCTGTTCCGCCAGTTCGTCGACGACGATCTCGGCTGCGCCTCCTACCTGATCGGCGATCCCGCGACGGGCGAGGCGGTCGTGGTCGATCCGGCCTATGCGATCGAGCACTATCTCGACGCCTCGGCGGAATACGACGTCCGGATCGTGCGCGTGATCGAGACGCACACGCACGCCGACCACGTCTCCGGGCACGGCCGCTTCGCGCTCGAGCACGACGTGCCGGTCTCGATTCACCCGCTCGCCGAGCCGGAGTTCCCGTTCGAGCCCTTCGAGGACGGAGAAGAGCTCAGGGCAGGCTCCGTGTCCCTACGAGTCGTGCATACGCCCGGACACCGCCCGGAGCACTGCGCGTTCGTGGTTGCAGAGCGGATGGTTCTGACAGGCGATTCCCTCTTCATAGGAGACGCCGCGCGGCCGGACCTCGCGATCGATGCGCGTGAAGGAGCCGAGGGGCTCTTCCATTCGCTGCAACGGCTCTCGCAGCTCCCGGCCGGATACACGGTGTATCCGGGACACGTGGCCGGATCGCTTTGCGGCGCCACAATGAGCCCGGCCCACTCGTCGACCATGGGCGACGAGCGACGGACGAACGCCGCGCTCGAGTACGGCGACGTCCAGGCGTTCGTCAACGCAACCGCGTCGCTCTCCACTCCACGCCCGCCGACGACGGCGCGGGTGGTCGCGATCAACCGCGGACCGTTCGTCGGCGCGCCGGCCTCGATCGAGCAGCTCGAGGCGCCGGGAGACGCGACGATCCTCGACGTCCGCCCCGCTGACGCCCACGCCGCCGGGCACGTTCACGGCGCGTTCAACGTTCCCGTGTCGGGATCGTCGTTCGCCACTCGGGCCGCGTTCGTCCTGGATCCCGACGAACGAATCGTCATCCATGCAACCGAGAAGGCCGAAGCCGAGCGCGCGGCGGCAGGTCTGCGCTCGGTCGGATTCCTCGAGCTGGCCGGCTATGTCACCGCGGTGCCCGCCACGGAGCGCCTCGAGCCGATCGAGATCGACGAGGCCGAGCGTCTCCTCGGCGACGGCACGGTGCAGGTGCTCGACGTTCGGGAGAAGTCAGAGCGAGACGAGGCCTACATCCCGGGCTCGGTGCACATCCCGTTCCGGTTGTTGCGCGAATCGGGCCCGGACGGGCTCGACACCGCCCGCCCGGTCGTCACGATCTGCGAGTCCGGGATGCGGGCCAGCATTGCTGCAAGCGTGCTGACCGCGGCGGGAGTGGAGGCCCGTCCCGTCCTGCACGGCGGCGTCAACGACTGGCCGGGCGGAACGGTCTCGTTCAGGCGCTGCGGCTCAGGCTGACGCGCCTGCGGACGCGCCGAGACAGCACTAACTCAGCCGTTCGACCGTGTAGCCGCGCTCCGCCATCGTCCTGAGCAACTGCTGACAGTGCTCCTCATCCCGCGTCACCAGGGTGAGCTCGACCTCCGTCTCGCTGACCGGGATGTCCATGCCTTCACGGTGGTGCTCGACCGAGATCACGTTCCCACGCTCCTCGGCGACCAGCGAGAGGAGCTTGATCAGCTCCCCGGGTCGGTCGGCGAGCTGCGTGCGAACGACGAGGTAGCGTCCGGCAGCCGTCAACCCGTGGCGCATCACGGAGATCAGCATCGTCGCGTCGATGTTCCCGCCCGAGAGAATGGGAACGGCGGTGCCAATTGCGCCGGCCTTGCCGGCGAGCAGCGCAGCCACTCCTACCGCGCCCGCTCCTTCGACGACAAGCTTCGCGCGCTCGAGCAGCAACACGATCGCCTCGCTGATCTCATCGTCGGTGACCGCCACGATGTCGTCGAGCAGGTCGTTCAGAAGCGGCATCGTGAACTCGCTCGGCACCTTGACGGCGATGCCGTCCGCAATCGTGTAGCCGTCGACTCCCGCACGTACGCCCACGAGTCGCACCTCCGGCCGCAGCGCCCGCAACGCGGTCGCGATCCCGAGCGCGAGACCGCCTCCCCCGATCGGGATCAGCACGGTGCCCACGTCTGGCTCCTGGTCGAGCAGCTCGAGCCCGATCGTCCCCTGCCCCGCCACGACGAACTGGTCCTCGTACGGGTGGATGAAGGTGCCGCCGGTCTCCTCGACGTGCGCAAGCGCGGCCGCGAGCGCGTCCTCGAAGTCGGCGCCGACCAGCTCGGTCTCGGCTCCGTAGTTGCGACACGCTTCCACCTTCGCCATCGGCGCGGTGATCGGCACGAAGATGCGCGCGTGGACGCCGAGCTCGCGAGCCGCCCAGGCGACCGCCTGGCCATGATTGCCGGCGCTCGCAGCCACGACGCCCGCCGAGCGCTCCTCGGGCGACAGCAGCGACAGGCGGTTCACCGCGCCGCGGATCTTGAATGCGCCTGTTCGCTGCAGGTTTTCAGCTTTTAGTCGCACCTCTCGCCCACATCGCCGGGAGAACGTCTCCGACAGGTAGATCGGCGTCTCTTCCGCGATCCCGCGTAGGCGCTCGCGGGCCTCCTGGATCTCAGCGAGTGTCGGTGCGGTCTTCTGCGTCGCCATCGGCTTCCTCATGGGAATCCCGCTGAAGTGTGTCACCCGGAACGTGGAACACCTTCTCCATGATCTCCTTCACCGCGGTCAGAGGATCGAGCTCGCGCCGCTGCACTTCGTCCAGCAGACGCCGTAGCTCAGGGTCGTCGGCCACCGCCTGCTCGAGATGGGCCTTGGCGCGCCCCGATGCGACCGCGAACACCTCGCCGGCGAGATTCCTGCGGCGCCGCTCCTCGAGGCCGCCTTCCGCCTCGAGATGCGCGCGGTGCTCTGCGATCTTCGCCCACAGCTCCGGGACGTTCTCGTCGCGCGTCGCCTCGGTGAGGACGATCGGCGGCCGCCACGAGCGGTCGCGGTCGAGCGAGAGGATCGAGCGCACCTCGTTCAGCATCGTCTTCGCGGCGGGATGGTCCATCTTGTTGATCGCAATCACGTCAGGGATCTCCATGATTCCCGCCTTCAGCGCCTGAACGGAGTCGCCCGAGCCCGGCATCAGCACCAGCACGACGGTGTCGGCGATGCCGATCACCTCCACCTCGCTCTGTCCGGCGCCAACGGTCTCGAGAAACACGAGGTCCTTGCCGGAGGCGTCGAGCACGAGCAGAGCCTGCAGCGTCGCCTCGGCGAGGCCGCCGAGATGGCCGCGCGTACCCATCGAGCGGATGAACACACCCGGATCGAGGAAATGATCCGCCAAACGGATGCGGTCCCCGAGCAGCGCGCCGTGCGTGAAGGGGCTCGAGGGGTCGACGGAGATGACGCCGATCGTCTGCTGCTGCTCCCGGAGGTGGCGGACGAGCGCCGAGAGCAGGCTCGACTTGCCGACCCCGGGCGGTCCCGTCACTCCCACGGCGTACGCATGACCCGTCTCGGGATACAGCTCGCGGACGATCTCGTATGCGAGCGGGTCGGAGTTCTCGACCAGCGAGATGGCACGGGCGAGCGCACGACGGTCTCCACTCCGAATCGCCTCCGCCAGCGTCTCGCGCGTCCAGTCGCGCCGGCCCTGTGGAGGCACCTAGGCGGCCTCGGCTTCGACCCGCCGGCCGGCTGCATCCTGAGCGCCGCGCACGAGCGCGTACGCGACCAGCGAGGCGAGGGCGAGCACTGCACCGACGCCGACGAAGATCCACCTGGGCCCGACGCGGTCGGTCAGTGGGCCGGCGATGACGAACCCGATTGCGTAAGCCGCGTAGTTGACGCTCATGATCGCGGTGAAGACACGGCCGCGGAGCGCGTCGGGAGCGCCACGCTGCACCAGCAGCGAGTTGCAGACGACGGCTGTGCCGTTCCCGATGCCCGCGAGCACGAAGCACGGTAAGGCCACCCAGATGTTCGGCGAGATGCCGGCGGCCGCCACCCCGATTGCCTGCAGGAGGATGCTCGCCGCATACACCGTGCCGATCGAACGCTCCTCGACCCAGGTGCCGGCTCCCAGGCTGCCGAGCGCGAGTCCCAGACCGATGCAGCCGAAGATCAGGCCGTAGCCGAGGTCGCCGGCATTGAACGCGTCCTTGGCGAGGAAGACCTGCGCCGTCTGGGTCGACGCGACGGCACCGAGCGCGATCGTCCACACGACGAGCACGGTCAGCAGCGGCCTGGTGCGGAGGACGCGGCTGAACCCGTCCCGCAGGTCGCGCAGATGACCGTGACTGGCGGCGATCGCTCCCTGCAGGCTGCCGGCGGGAATACGCAGCACGAGCAAGGCGGACAGGAGGAACGAGCCTGCGTTGATCCAGTACGCAACATCAGGGCTCGATGCGGCGACCAACGCGCCGCCGATCACCGGTGCGACCGTCCAGCTGACGTTCTCGCCGGTCTGGATGAGCGAGTTGGCCCGTATGAGATCTGACTCGTCGACGAGGTTCGGCAATCCCGCGTAGACCGCAGGCCTGAAGAAGCCCGTCGCGAAGCCGGCGATGCCCGCCAGCGCGACGATCGCCCCGGCCGAGCCGGCGAACGGCAACGCGCAGAAGACGAGGAAGCGGACGAGATCCGAGCCGACCATCAGCCCGCGGCGGGAAAACCGGTCGAGGAGTGGCCCGAGGAAGAGCCCGACGGCAACGGCAGGCAGAAACTCGACGATCATCAGTCCGCTGACCCATGGGCCGGAGTCCGTCCGGTCCTTGACGTCGACAACCAGCGCAACGGTTGCCAACAAGGTGCCAAGGCTCGAGCCCAGCGTGGCCAGGAACAGGAGCCGAAAGGTGGGCGCGCTACGAAGAAGGCTCAACTGTCGGCGAAGGCCGGTCACACGCGATCGGAGTCTGTCAGGAAGCCCCCGCGGCCGTCCTCATCTGCGCGAGCGCCTCGGTCAGGAACGCGTGCTCATCGGGCCTGCCGACAGTGACACGCACGGCTTGCGGGGCGCCGAAGCCGGCGAGGGGACGGACGATGACGCCTTGCCGCAACAAGGCCTCGAACCACGGCTGCGCATCCTCACCGAGATCGGCGAAGAGGAAGTTGCCCAGGGCCGGGGCTGCGGTCTTCAAGCCGGCGTCGCGGAGGATGCGCTCGAGCTCGACCAGCCCTTCGCGGTTCAAGGCTCGGCGCCGTTCGAGCTCAGCGACGTCGTCGAGGCTCGCAAGTGCAGCTTCCTGTGCCGGCGACGTCAGGTCAAACGCGCGCCGCGTCTTCCCGAGTGCAGTCACCAGCTCCGACGGCCCGACGCCGTAGCCGACGCGCAGGCCTGCGAGCCCATAGATCTTCGAGAACGTGCGGAGAACGATCACACGGTGTCCGGCCTTGAAGTACTCCTCTATCCCGTCGACGTAGTCGGGGTCGTCGATGTACTCGAAGTACGCCTGGTCGAGCACGGTCAGGACGTTGGCGGGGGCGCGCGCGAAGTACGAATCGAGCTCGACGCGTGTGTTACTCGTTCCGGTCGGATTGTTCGGATAGCAGATGTAGACGAGCTTCGTCTCGTCGGTGACGGCATCGATTAATGCCGACAGGTCGTAGCGGTAGTCCCGCAGCGGGACCTGGACGGGCTCGGCACCGAGCTTGCGGGCGTAGATCGCGTAACTGGGGAACGAGGGCCAGCCGAGAACGACCTGGTCACCCGGATCGAGGACCGCCTGCGAGATGCCGTCGATGAGACCGTCTGCGCCCGCACCGATCGCAATCTCCTCGAAGCGGACGCCGTGCCGGTCTGCGAGTGCGGTGCGCAGCCGGTAGGCGCCGCCGTCGGGATAGCGGTTCAGCTCGCGCGCGGAGCGCTCGAGCGCGGCACGCGCCTCTTCGAACGGCCCGTACGGGCCCTCGTTCGATGCGAGCTTGACCACCCGCGCGAGACCAAGCTCGCGCTGTACCTCTTCGACCGGCTTACCAGGCTCGTAGGGAACGAGCCCTGCCAGCGCGGGCCGGACCAGGCCGGCGGGGACGTCCGCCATCTACGAGGCGGTCTGGCTCGACTTCTTGCGCCAGAACCAGAGCGCGCCGCCCACTGCTGCGGCCATGGAGGCGATCGCTCCC
The DNA here is from genome assembly GCA_046728195.1 of Actinomycetota bacterium. GTDB lineage: Bacteria > Actinomycetota > Thermoleophilia > Gaiellales > Gaiellaceae > 3-1-20CM-4-69-9. Next base: position 181 of record JBKPEC010000047.1, on the reverse strand, counting down.
TTGTTCAGACCAGCGTGATCACCGTGGCCGGGAACGGCCTCTTTGGCCTTCTGCCTGCCGTACGCCTTGAAGGCCTGCCACACGCCCCAACCCAGAATCGCATTCCGTCGATTGACGATCCCCATGAGTCTCCTTTCGCGGACGAGCCTACCAACCAGCCCGTCGCGATCGTCCAGGGCGC
>JBKPEC010000046.1:0-8047 GCA_046728195.1 Actinomycetota bacterium | reverse complement strand
TCACCCGGGCGAGCGCGATCGGGAGACAGTCGGCGGTGAGCTTCAGCATGGGCAGCCCCGACTCGCCCGTCCACAGGCCGTCGCCGTCCTTCGCACGCAGGCCTGGCTCCGCCCTGTTCACGGTCGCCGAGTGCACCTGCTTGTTCATCGCGAGCGACTCGTGGTCGGCGCCTACCGCACTGCAGAGTCGCCGGCGGTTCTCGTCAACGCGGCCCGCGTCGTCGTGCGTGAGCAAGCCGAGGTTGAGGGACTCGAACGCTCCTTCGCTGACACCGCCCCGACGCGTGGAGAACGCCACCTCGTACGGGCCGGGCGCATCCCAGCGGATGAAGGGCAGGTTCACGATCGAAGGCTCCGTGCGCGCTCGAGCAGCTGGTCGCGGGTGTTCAGCTCCGGCCGCTCGACCACCAGGTCGAGGAGCGACTCCAGGGCACGGCCGAGCTCGGGCCCCTCCACGTAGCCGAGCTCGATCAGGTCCGAGCCGTCGACGGCGAGGTCGGCGAGGCTGTGCGGCGCGGCGCGCTGCTCCTGCAGCAGGCTGCGCAGCCTGTTCAGCTCGTCGAGCTCCGCTTGCGGCACCTGCTTGCCGCGCAGGTCTGCTTCCTTGAGCGAGACCAGATCGAGCGCGAGCTCGTCGCCGTGCTCGCGCAGGAGGCGGCGGGCGAAAAGCTCGTCGATACCCGCGAGCCGATCGGCGTGCGCTTGAACGAGGCTGGTGACGTACGTTCGGAGGCGCGTCGGATAGCGCAGCCGCTGCAAAGCCCGGGATGCGAGAGCTGCGCCGCGCTCCGCATGATCACCCTCGGCGCCCGGCTTGCCGAGGTCGTGAAACAGGGCGCCCAGGCGGACCGGCAATCCGGCGCCAGCGTCGGCTGCTGCCTGGACGACGGCGAAGATGTGCTCGTCGAGGGGGAGGTGCTGGCGCTCGCTGTCCTGTTCGAAGCCGATCGCGGGCTCGAACTCGGGGAGCAGCGCTGTGAGCACACCCGTATCGCGCGCGACACGGAGCGCCTTCGCCGGCTCGCGCCCGAGCAGGAGCTTCGAGAGCTCACCGAGCCCGTCCGCACGGAGACCGCCGCCCACGCGTTCGCCCGACACGAGTCTGACGCTCTCGGCTTCCTCGCGCATCTGCTTCAGCGTCGCAGCGGTCGGCTCGAGCCCGAGTTGCGAGACGAGTCGGAGACCCCGCACGAGACGCAGCGGGTCCTCGGCGAAGCTTCGCTCCCCGACAGTGCGCAGAACTCGATTCCGTAAGTCGTCACGGCCACCGAACGGATCGACGAGGTCGCCGGTCTGGAGCCGGCGTGCCATCGCGTTCACCGTGAAGTCGCGACGGGCCATGTCGTCCTCGATCGAGAGGTTCGGGTCGGCGACGATCTGGAAATCGTGGCGGCCCGGGCCGGTGCTCCGCTCGGCCCGCGCCGGCGCGAACTCGATGCCGGCCGGTGCGAGCGCCCGCAGCCCCGGATCGCGAGGATAGAGGCGCGCACCGACTCTGCGGCCTGCGACCTCCAGGTCCTCCACCTTGCCGTGCGGCTCGAGTGCGGCGTGCAGCCCTTCGTAGTCGACGCCCGGCACGACGAAGTCCGCGTCCTTCGACTCGAGCCCGAGCAGCTCGTCGCGAACCGCGCCTCCGACGAGATACGCGTCGAGCCCGAGACCGCGCACGAACTCCTCGATTGTCGAATCCACTATTGCAGCGCGACTGCCTCGATCTCGACGAGCAGGCCGGGCGGGAGATTCCCGACCTCGAAGGTCGAGCGTGCGGGCGGCTGGTCGCCCACGTGCTTGGCGTAGACCTCGTTCATCGCCGGGAAGTCGTCGAGGTTCGTGAGGAAGACGGTCGTCTTCACGAGCTTGTCCATGCCGCTGCCCGCGGCTTCGAGGATGGCGCGGATGTTGGTCAGCACTTGCTCCGTCTGCTCTGCGATGCCGTCTCCGACCGGTGTCGGATCGTCCGGCCTGACGCCCACCTGCCCCGCGACGAAAATCAGCCCATTGGCCTTGATCGCCTGCGAGTACGGCGCGCCCTGAAACGGCGCGGGTGCCGTCTCCGTTCGCACGACTTCCTTCATCCATCCTCCCTTCTGCGCGGGCGACAGGCCTGTGCGAGCGCAACGCCGAGCGCCTTGAAGATCGCGTCGAGCACGTGCTGCGTGTCCTTTCCTTCGACCAGCCGCACGTGCAGCGTCAAGCCTGCGGACTGTGCGAGCTCCTCCAGGAATCGAGCGGCCAGGTCGCCCGCGAGGCCGGCGATGCGTGCCTGCGACAGGTCGACGTTCGAGACGAGCAGCGGCCGGCCGGACGCCTCGAGCGCGACGTGCGCGAGGGCCTCGTCGGCGGGAACGAACGCCGACGCATACCCGCGCGCGTCCCTGGCCCGTAACGGTTCGGTCAGAGCTTCGCCGAGCGAGCGGGCGGCGGCGCTGATCTCTACCTCCGGCGGCCCCGGCTCGACCTCGAGGGCGAGATCGAAGGAGCCGTAGACGGCAAGCGTCGTCAGCAGGTGGTCGAGCACAGGCAAGCCGGTTCCGACGTTCGTCTCGCCCCGTCCCGAGACGTTCACGCGCGCGCTCGCGCGCCCTTCTCCGGTCGCCGCCATGGTCCGTGAGGGTACTAGTGCTCCTGCCAGTGATGCTGCCGAGCTCCTGGGTCGCGAGCACCAAGCCCGAGGCCGCACTCGTCCGCAGCTAAGGCTGGACGCCTTGGCAAGGGCGAGGATGGACTCTGGCGCCGCGCGATCGCGGGCCACGGGCCGGCAAGTATTGCTGGTAGGAGCACAGCTGCAGGTCGCGCTAACTCTCGGTGCGCTCGATCTGCGCGCCGAGGGCGCGCAGGCGCTCGTCGATCCGCTCGTAGCCCTTGTCGATCTGGTGGACGGCGCCGATCGTCGACGACCCTTCGGCGCAGAGGCTGGCAAGCAGCATCGACATCCCGGCCCGGATGTCCGGGCTCTCCATCCGCTGGCCGCGCAGCCTTGCCGGGCCGGTCACGACCGCACGGTGCGGGTCGCACAGGATGATCCGGGCGCCCATGCTCACTAGCTTGTCCGTGAAGAAGAGGCGATTCTCGAACATCTTCTCGAACATCAGGATCGTCCCTGAGGCCTGGGTCGCAACGGTCAGTGCGACCGAGGTGAGGTCGGACGGAAACGCCGGCCAGGGGCCGTCCTCGATCTTCGGCACGTGACCGCCGAGATCGTCCTGGATGACCAGTTCCTGTCGCGCAGGCACGCGCACGAAGTCATCGCCGAGCTCGACGTGCACGCCGAGCTTCTCGAAGCCGTGCAACAGGGAGACCAGGTCCGCCCGTTTGACCTTGTCGACGGTGACGTCTCCGCCCGTGATTGCCGCCAGGCCGATGAAGCTGCCGACCTCGATGTGGTCGGGGCCGATCTCCCACTCCCCGCCCCGGAGACTGTCGACGCCGTGGATACGCAAGACGTTCGACTCGATGCCCCCGATCTGCGCGCCGAGGGAGACGAGGAAGCGGCACAGATCCTGGACGTGCGGCTCGCAGGCTGCGTTGCCGATCACGGTTTCACCTGGAGTCAGGACCGCGGCCATCACGGCGTTCTCGGTCGCCATCACGCTGGCCTCGTCGAGGAAGATGTGCTGGCCGCGCAGTGAGCCGCCACGCAGCTCGTAGCGCCGGCCGATCTCGATCTGGGCGCCGAGCTCGGCGAAGGCGTGAATGTGCGGATCGAGCCGCCGCCGGCCGATCACGTCGCCGCCCGGAGGAGGGGCGCTGACGTGCCCGACCCGGGACAGCAGCGGACCGGTGAGCAGGAAGGACGCGCGCATCCGGCTACAGAGCTCCTCGTCCAGCTCCTGCTTGGTGATCTCGGCCGCGCGCACGTGCACCTCGTTCATGCTCGTCCACTCGGCCTCGGCGCCCACGTCGTTGAGCAGCTCGATCATCGTCTCGACGTCGACGATGCGCGGCACGTTGCGCAGGACGACGTCCTCCGCGGTCAGCAGGCAAGCGGCGAGGATCGGCAGGGCGCCGTTCTTGTTTCCCGCTGCCTGGATCCGCCCGGACAGCGGCCGCCCGCCCTCGATGACGAAAGACTCAGCCGCCCGTCCGATGACGACGGTCTGGGACATCGCGGTAGCCTACCCACGCCGTGGAGACCTCACGCGAACGGGCCTGGGAGACACTCACGAAGTACACAGAGAGCGAGGCGCTCCGCCGTCATGCGCTGGCGGTGGAGGCGTCCACGGCCTGGTACGCGCGACACTTCGAGGAAGACGAGGAACTCTGGCGAGTCGTCGCACTCCTCCACGACTTCGACTACGAGATCCACCCCACGCTCGAGCAGCATCCGCAGGACGGAGCGGCGATCCTGCGCGAGGAGGGATATCCCGAAGAAGTGATCGAAGCGGTGCTCTCGCACGCCGAGCACCTGGCCATGCCGCGCGACACGATGTTGAAGAAGACACTGTTCGCATGCGACGAGCTTTCCGGCTTCGTGCACGCGTGCGGTCTCGTGCGGCCGACGGGGCTCGACGGGCTCGAGCCCAAGTCCGTCAAGAAGAAGCTGAAGCAACCCTCCTTCGCAGCGGGCGTGCACCGCGACGAGGTCTATGCCGGCGCCGAGGGCCTCGGGATCGAGCTCGACGAGCACATCCGCAACGTCGTCGCGGCGCTGCAGCCGATCGCCCCCGAGCTTGGGCTGCGGACTGCGGAGACGGCCGACGCGTGACCCCGCGACTCGACTTCTTCGGGATCGTGGTCAGCGACATGGCGCGCTCTCTTGCCTTCTACCGCAGGCTCGGCTTGGAGTTCCCGGAAGGCGTGGAGAACGAGGGCCACGTGGAGGCCCAGCTGCCGGGAGGCATCCGGTACGGGCTCGACACCGAGGAGGTCATGCGTTCCTTCGACCCGGAGTGGCAGCGACCGACCGTTGGCCACGCCGAAGCCGGCGCTTTTCGCTGCGAATCGCCCGCGGAGGTCGACCAGGTCTACGCGGAGCTCCTCGCTGTGGGTGGGCGTGGATACAAAGAACCGTGGGATGCCTTCTGGGGAATGCGCTACGCCCAGCTCGAGGATCCCGACGGGAACCTGCTGAGCCTCTACGCGCTCCTGCCGGAGAGCTAGTGCTCCTTCCCGTGATGCCGCCGAGCTTCTGGGTCGCGAGCACCAAGCCAGAGGCCGCACTCGACCGCAGCAAGGCTGGTGAGCCTTGCTAAGGGCGAGGGTGGACTCTGGCGCCGCGTGATCGCGGGCCAGAAGCCGGCATGTATTGCTGGAAGGGGCACTAAAGCCCGGCAAGGAGCCGTTCGATGTCGTCTTCGTTCGTCCACCAGCCGCACGACGCGCGTACCCAGCCGGTTCCGGGCAGGTCGCGCACGACCACCCCGCCCTCGTAGAGCCGCCCCGCCACGTCGGCGGGGTCACCGTCGGGGACGAACGAGACGAGGGTGCTGTCGGTTCGATCGCCGACCGTCTCGAACCTCTCGGCGAGAGCGGTCCTGCAGAGGAAGCCCATCTCGGAGGCGCGGTCGAACCTCCACTCCGGCGCGCTTGCCAGCGCCACCTCGAGCCCCGCGAGCGCGGGTGGAGTGAGCCAGCCGGAGTCGAAGCGAGCCGCCCCGTCGACGACTTCGAAGCTGCCGTCGGGCTCGAACGACTTCTGCGCGAAGTAGCTGGGCAGCGCGACGCGCAAGCGCTCTGGCTCTCGCACGTAGAGGCCGCCCAGCGGGTCGGGTCCGCACAGCCACTTCTGACAGGAGACGGTGTAGTAATCGAGCTCTCCCAGTTCGACCGGAATCGCTCCGGCCGACTGCGCGCCGTCGACCAGGACCGGGAGGCCGGTCTCACGCTTCAGCTCGTGGAGGGGCATGCGCTGGCCCGTCGTCCAGAGAACGTGCGAGAGCGCGAGGAGGCGGGTGCGCGGAGTGATGCACGCGAGGATCGTCTCGAGCGCAGCCTCGGTCGGCCTGGCCGCAACCTCGGCGACCCGCACCTTCGCACCCGACACGTGGAGTGGCAGCAGCAATCCGGGGTGCTCGGTGTCAGTGGTGACGACCTCGTCACCTTTCCCGAGCGGGAGCCCGGACAGGACGATGTTGCAGGCATCCGTCGTCGACCCGGTCAAGGCGACGCGACCGGCCTCCGTTCCGATCAGCTGGGCGATCTGCGCCCGGACCCGCTCGCGCAGCGCGCGCACGTCGTCGAACCACGGCCGGCCGCCGCGGCCGTGCTCCTGGTCGAAGCGCAACCGCGCCGCCATGGCGTCCAGGGTGTCGCGCGAGAGCGGCCCGACCGTACCTGCGTTCAGGTACGCAAAGCGCTCGAGCACCGGAAACACCGCGCGCGCCTCGGCGGGAGTCATCCGACCTCCCGTTCCACGGGTGCGTGGTCCGACAGGAGGCGGCCGTCGAGCGTGCGTCGCCCCGGCGGCCAGGCAGCCGGCGGGCGTGCCGGCAGTCCTCGCACCAGGACGTGGTCGATGCCCGTCGGGGTCGCCCCGCTGAACCCCCACTCGGACTCGGACAGGCTTGTGAGCGTCCCCGAGCCCTGCACGCTGAGGTTGAAGTCGCCGCAGAGGAGAGCCGGCTCGTCCGGACGGGCAAGCCCGTCGACGAAGACGGCCGCGCGGAGGAGCTCCGCGTCCGCGAGCCGCCTGTCGGGCGATCCGGTGAGATGGAGATTGCCGACCACGAAGGTCGATTCCCCGCCCGCGACGCGTAGCACCTGCAAGACCCGCCGCTGCTTCGCCCACGCGCGGCGCACGACGCGATCGAGCCCCAGCTGCTGCGCCTCCCGCCGGCGGAAGCGGAACGAGTTCAGGACGAGGTGCCGGTGTTCGAGCACACGCAGGCCGGAGCCCAGAAGGATCGCGTTCGCCTGGCCCGTGAAGGCCGAGCGGAAGAGGCCGTGGTCGAGCTCGGTGATGATCCGGCCGAGCTCGGCGCCCGACGGGAACGGGCCGATCCTCGGCCGCTCGGTGATGTCGGCAACGGGGGTCATCGCACTCCAGGACGCGAGTCGCGCCAGCGACCAGACGGGCAATTCCTGCAGGCAGAGCACGGCGGGCGTGTCGCTGCTCGCCAGCCGGACCATCTGCTCGAGGAAGGCCCTCCTCGTCGGCGGCTTCGTGTTCCCGTGGAAGACATTCCAGGTCCGGACGAGCAGGCGTTCTACTGTACTGCCGATGCGGATCGTGCTTGCCGACCCACCCGCGTTCACGCCGGCGTACGACCACGAGCTCGCCGCTGCGCTCGCGGCCCGCGGTCTCGACGTCGAGCTCGTCACGTCGCGCTTCCGTTTTGGCGACACGCCGCCGCCTGCCGGCTACCGCAGGAGCGAGCCCTTCTATCCGCTCTCGTCTCGTCTCTTTCGCCGCTCGCGGGCGCGGATCCCGATCAAGTTGCTCGAACACGCTCCCGGCACCGTGTCCTTGCTTCGCCGGCCGGCCGACGTTCTTCATGTCCAGTGGCTGGCCGTGCCCGAGCTTGACCGCTTTCTGCTGCGCCCCCGCGTCCCGACGGTGTTCACCGCCCACGACCTCGTCCCGCGCCGCACGGCGAAGAGGCAGACGCTCTGGCGTGAGCTCCTCTCGCGCTTCGACCGTGTTGTCGTCCACAGCGAGCGCGGCCGCGAGACGCTTGCCGGCTTCGGGGTCGACGCGCGCGTCATCCCGCATCCCGTCTTCCCGACCGAGACCGAGCGTGTCGACGACGGACGCACGCTGCTCTGCCTGGGCACGATCCGCCCCTACAAGGGTCTCGGCGACGCGATCGCGGCGGCCCGCGAGATCGATGGTGCGCGCCTCCTGGTCGCCGGTGATCCGCTCGAGCCGCTGAACGGCTACCGCGCCGCGGCCGGAGATCGTGCGGAGTGGCGCCTCGGCTACCTCTCGCAACGTGAGGTCGAGCGCGCCCTCGGCGAGGCAACCGTCGCCCTCTTCCCGTATCGCCCCGAGCTCGACCAGAGCGGTGCGCTCCTGCAGGCCCTCGGAGCCGGGGTTCCGGCGGTCGCCTACGACGTCGGAGGGATCGCAGACCCGATTCGGCGGTTCGGCGCGGGCCGCGTCGTCGAG
>JBKPEC010000045.1:0-22809 GCA_046728195.1 Actinomycetota bacterium | reverse complement strand
AGATTCTGCGCACGGTTCTGCGGATCGCCGCCGGAGCCGCCGTCGCCCATCCCCACGTACAGCAGCCCGTCGGGCCCGAATTGCAGCTGGCCGCCGTTGTGGTTCACATACGGCTGCTTGACGAACAGAAGCTCCCGTTCGCTGCCCACGAGCGCTTTGCCGTCCTGCGAGCGGAACTCGGCGACGTGCGTATCACCGGTCTTGTCGGTGTAGTCGACGTAGAAGAGGTGGTCCCGCTCGTACGTCGGGCTGAACGCCATCGAGAGCAACCCGCGCTCGCCTCCGCTCCGGACGTGGTCGCGGATGTCCAGAAAGGTTCCGGCGATGCGTCGCCCCTCGACGTAGCGGATCGTTCCCGCCTGTTCCACCACGTAGAGACGGCCGGCCTCGCCTGGAGCGCTCGCCACGTACGTGGGATCGCGTAGGCCCGTGACATAGGGCTCGAGGTTGGAGCTGGTCGACGGGGAAGTCTGTCCGGACCTGGCGAAGGGCCGAAAGATGACGATCAGCACGACGACGCCAACCGCTCCGGCCAGCTTCGCCGCGAAGATCAGCACCGACCTGAGCCGCTCAGGCCTGGCCACCGGGCCAGCGTACCTGCGTGTAACACTGATCTCGTGGCGCAGCCCGCGACGCGGAATCTCGGACGGCTCTCGGAGATCGCCCAGGTGGCGGTCCGACACGGCTTCGGGTACTGGTTCGATACCCACCGCCTGACGGATCTGTTTCCGCGCCGCGGGCCGCGCATCGAAGTCGACGGCCAACCCTCGCAGCGCGGCCAGCACCTTCGCGACATGCTCGACGAGCTCGGCCCGACCTTCGTCAAGTTCGGCCAGCTTCTCTCGACCCGGCCCGACGTCCTGCCGCCGGACATCATCGCCGAGCTGCGCGGCCTCCAGGATGACGTACGTCCCTTCCCGCTCGCCGACGTGGAGAAGGTCATCGAGGAGGACCTCGGGCTCTCCGTCGACAAGCTCTTCCTCGAGTTCGACCCGCGTCCCATCGCGGCTGCGTCGATCGGCCAGGTGCACCGTGCGACGCTTCCGAACGGACGCCGGGTCGCCGTCAAGGTGCAGCGTCCGGGCGCACCGCGGCAGATCGAGGCCGACCTCGCGCTTCTCTACCAGGCGGCGCGCATTGCGAAGGAGCGCGTCCGGGCCCTCGACTTCATCGACGCCCAGCAGCTCGTGGACGAGTTCGCGCGCTCGATCCGGCAGGAGCTCGACTACCGCCTCGAGGCGCGCAACGCGGACACGTTCCACCACAACTTCTCGGGCCATCCGCACGTGCGCGTGCCGAGGGTGTTCTGGAGCTACACGCGCAGCCGCGTGCTGACGCTCGAATGGATCGACGGCACGCAGGTCGCCGACCTGGACCCGAACGAATGGTCGCTCGAGGAGCGACGCGACATCGCCTATCTGATGACCGAGACGTGGATGACGATGATCTTCCGCCACGGCTTCTTCCACGGGGACCCGCATCCGGCGAACATCCTCGTGCTCGGGAGCGGGGATCAGATCGGGCTCGTCGACTTCGGCGCCGTCGGAAAGCTCACGGACGACGACATGTCGAAGCTCACGCGGCTCTTCATCGACGCCGCCTCCGAGAACGTCGACGCCCTGCCGCGGCGTCTCGCCGAGCTCGGCGTCCGCTACCCCAGGGAACGGGAGGAGGAGTTCCTCTCCGAGCTCCGCGAGATCTACTACCGCTACTACGGCGCGAGCCTCTCGGAGATCGACCCGCTGCAGGTGATCCGCGAGGCCTTCCAGATGATCTACTCGATGAACCTGCGCCTGCCGACGCGCTTCCTGCTCCTGGACAAGGCGATCGCGACGCTCGGCTCCGTCGGCGTCGATCTCTATCCCGACTTCAACGTGTTCGAGGTGGCGCGCCCCTATGCGCGGAGCTTGCTGCTCGAGCGCTTCAGGCCACATCGCGTCGCGGCCCGGGCCCGGAAAGAGGGTTTGCGTCTCGGAGCGATGGCGCTCGATTTGCCGTACCAGCTGCACGACACGCTGGAGCAGGTTCGAGACGGCCAGATCGAGGTCGGCTTCGTCCACAAGGGCCTCGAGGACTTCCTCAATCGCATGGACGTCGTCTTCAACCGGCTGGTGATCGCGATGATCGTCGCCGGTGGTCTGATCGGCTCGAGCCTGATCGGCATCTTCGCGAAGGCGGGACCGCACCTGCTCGGCATCAACATCATCTCCGTACTCGGCTTCGCGTTCTCCGGCGCGCTCGGGGTCTGGCTGCTCTGGGGCGTGGTCCGAAGCGGTCGCCTGTAGATCGTTCGTCACGGTTTCGCATTAATGGACATCTGGTGACGTGGTGACCGCGGCGTTACTTTCGTTTGCATGTCGACCGCGTTGCTGCTCGCCGAACCGGAGCTCGACACCCGCGTCTTTCTCGAACGTCACCTGAAGAACGACGGCTTTCGCGTCGTCGACGGCCAGGCGCGTCCGGACCTCGTGCTGCTCGGCGACACCGACGCGCTCGACGAGTGCCGTGCGGTGCACGGAAACGTTCCGGTGATCGTCCTCGGCGAGCCCGAGTCGGACACGGTCGATCGCGTCCGTGCGCTCGACCGCGGCTGCGACGACTTCATCGCGCGACCGTTCGACTACGAGGAGCTGTTGGCGCGTATCCGCGCGGTCCTGCGCCGGACGATGCCGGCCCCGCACGAGACGTTACGTGCGGGCCCGATCACCGCCGACCTGGCCACCCGGAGCGTTCGAGTCAACGGCGCCGCGGTGGCGCTGGCGGGGAAGGAGTACGAGCTACTGGTCAGGCTGATGAGCGATCCGACGCGGGTCTTCACCAAGGAGAGCCTGCTGCGCGACGTCTGGGGGTTCAGGTCGCTCGGACGAACGAGGACGCTCGACTCGCACGCGTCCCGCTTACGCCGCAAGCTGTCCGCGGCGGGCCCGGGCGCGTTCGTGGTCAACGTCTGGGGAGTGGGGTACAGGCTGCTCGACGACTAGAGCTACGAGACCAAGCGCAACATCTGGAGGACGCCCGGAGTGAGTGGGTAGAGAAGGCGGCCCGCGGAGATCCCGCGAATCCGAAGACACAGCGATGTCGGTCGAAGGGATGCCGCCGGCCCCTGCCAGCGAGCCTGTAGCCGCCACCTGCAGCCGCGGGCGCCGGGCAGGTGTCGCGCGAGCTTGGTCCGCAGGAGCGCCAGCTCGATCGCGACCGTCCCATTCGATGGAACTGTGTAGCGGCGACCAGCGTGTGAGAGCGTCTGCAAGGTCGTCGGAGCGAGAGTGAACGGCGCCAGCGCCCGCGTTCGAGCCGTAAGGGTGGGCACCCCGACGCTCGCGCATCCCTCCATCGACAGCGTCCACGACCAGCAGGCGATGTCCGACGCAATGAAGTAGCGCCCCGGTTCCATCGGAATGCCTCTCTCCATCACCGGATAGAGCAGGAGGTACGAGCCGTCTGCCGGGACTGGCGACGCAGCTCCGATGGGGCGGAGCTGCTGATAGAGGGACCAGCCGCCTCCGAGATCGATCGAGCGGCCGTTCGAGTCGACGACGAGGATCTTCGTTACCTGCTTGGCCGACGCGGCCGACGGCACAACGAGCAGCACCAGTGCTGTCGCTCCGAGAACCAGCCATCGCCACACGGCGAACAATGAGTTTACTCCGCTTGGCGGGTAGGCTCAGCCGCGTGGGCGCGTTCGACGACCTGTCCTCGCTCGACCTACGGCGGATCTGGGACGGCGTTCACGGGCGCGTCGTGCACGGCGAGCGGATCACGCTCGGCGTGATCGAGCTCGACCCCGACAGCGTCGTTCCCGAGCACCAGCACGAGAACGAGCAGCTCGGCATCTGTCTCGCCGGTTCGCTCGAGTTCCGGGTCGGCGCCGAGACGCGGGAGCTCGGTCCCGGTGGCGCCTGGTCGATCCCGTCGGACGTCCCGCACGAGGTTCACGTTGGGTCGGAAGGAGCTGTGGTCGTCGACGTCTTCGTGCCTCCGCGGGACGACTGGCGAGAAGCTCCGGCCGTGGAGCCGCGCGACTTGCGCTGGCCCGTCTAGTCCAGGATCTCCACGGTGTCTCCGTCCGCCAACACGTGGGCACGCCCGACGCGCTGACCGTCGAACCGGGCTGAAGGTCCCCACACCAGCGCGCCGACGCAGCGCACGCCGAGCTCGTGGTGAATCGAGTCCGCGACGTCGGCGACGGTCGCGGGCGGCCGCAGCGCGACCGGATCCCCGCCGTCTTGCAGGTAGACACGAAGCAGCCCGGTCAGCTGCCAGATCGTCTCGCGCAAGCGGCCGAGGCTCGCGTCGTCGAGCACGCTCACCTCGACGACCGGCAGCTGCGGGAACGCCGCGGCAATTCCCGCCCCGCCGGTCTCGTCGCTCTTCGTCGCCGCGATCGCCGCCGGCCGCTCGATGCCCGCAGCCGATACTTCCGCCATCACGGCCTGTAGCTCGGCCGGGGCTGCGGCGGCGTCATGACAGAAGAGGATGGCATCGGCACCACGGAGAACGCCGAGCAACGGTCGCCCGCCGGCGCGGCCGGCAGCGGCGCCTTCGATCAGGCCCGGTATCTCCACGAGCTGGAGCAGGACGCCGTTTATACGCGTCAGCGCCGCGACCGGCCGAGTCGTGGTGAAGGCATAGTCGCCCGTCTTGATCTGGATGTTCGAGAGCGCCTGCAGCAGCGAGGACTTGCCGGCGTTCGGCGGCCCGACCAGCGCGATCTGAGCCGCTCCTTCCCGCCGTACCGAGATCGAGTCACGGTGGACGACGCGCTTGCGCACGCGTGTCCGCTCGAGCTCGGACTCGACCCATTTGCGGACGTCCGCGTACGGACCGTTCCGGTAGCCGGGTAGCTCGGCGAGGATGGCTCTGAGCTCGCGAACTTTTTCCGAGCCGTCCTTGCCGACGAGCCGGCGCTTGATCAACTGCATCTGAGTGCGATGCGGCATCGGCATCGCGTCACCTCCCTTTCAGATCTGTGGGAAGGCGCGCGACACCTCGAGCTGGGTCAGGTGCGCGTCCTGTCCCGCCGCTTCCCTGGACGCTGGTATCGGAAGCGGCGGACTAGCCGTGCTGCGTACAGCAGATGGCTCGCCAGCGTTGCATGCCGCCAGCCTACAGAATCGCGCCTTCCAGCCTGAGCAGCGCTTCCTTGCGCGGAAGGCCGCCGCCGTACCCCGTGAGACTGCCGTTCGCGCCGATCACGCGATGGCACGGCAGGACGATCGGGAGGGGATTGCGATTCATCACCGTCCCAACCGCGCGGGCTGCGCGCGGCCTCTCGGCCCGGGCCGCGAGCTCGCCGTAGGTGACGACCTCGCCGTAGGGCACCCGGGCGAGCTCTCGGAGAACGCGGCGGTTGAAGTCCGCGAGCAGGGCAACGTCCACGGGCAGGTCGAAGCTCTGGCGCTGGCCCTCGAAGTACTCGTCGAGCTCGCGGCGCACCGGATCGATCGGCTTCGCCGAGCGCAACACGCGTACGCCGAAGGTTCGCGCGAGCCGCTCGGCCTCGAGCTCCGGATCAGCGTCGTAGACGATTCGGCAAAGGCCGCGCTCGGTCGTCGCGATCAGCAACGCGCCGAGCGGCGTGTCGACGAGGTCGTACGCGGCGTCGAGCAGCCCTTCGTCCGCGGCGGCGGCGCGAAACCGGCGATCGAGCTCTGGGGAGACGGCGTTCACTGGTGCTCCTTCCTTCGTAACCTGCGGATACCCGCCGACGCGGCCTGGCGCGCGGCGGTGGCGTTCGAGCCGAGCGCGGCTCCGATCTCCGCGTAGTCGAGGTCGTACCCGTAACGCAAGACGACGGCGGCGCGCTCGGTGGGCGGCAGCTCGTCGGCGAGGTGCTCGAGCTGCGCAAAGGCTGGACGCCCGTCGGCCATCTCGAGCTCGGGTAGCTCGGCGTCCGCACGCGGGCGGCGGTGCTCGTCGATCGCGATCCGACCGGCGATCGTGTACGCCCACGCACGAAGGTGTTCGCCGTGGCGCAACTTCGGGTACGCGCGCAGCGCGCGGAGGAAGGTCTCCTGGAAGGCGTCCTCGGCGCGGTCGCGCCCCAGACGGCGGACGAGGAATCCGAAGATCTCCTCTCGGTGCTCCTCGTAGAAGCGCTCGAACGGCGGCAGGCTCACGTCGACATCTTGAAACGTGCGAGGGGGTCTAGGTGTGAGGATCCCCGCCATGCGGGTAGCGGTCGTCGGTCACGTCGAGTGGGTCGAGTTCGCCCGCGTGGAGGCGGTGCCGAAGCCGGGCGAGATCGCTCATGCCCTCGAGACCTGGGAGGAGCCCGGCGGCGGCGGAGCAGTGGCCGCAGTCCAGCTGGCCCGCCTCGCCGGATCCTGTGTTCTCTTCACCGCCTTCGGCTCCGACGAGCTCGGGCGCCGCTCGCGCGCCGAGCTCATCCGCCTCGGCGTCGATGTTCGGGCGATTCCGGAGACCGAGCAGACCAGGCGGGCCTTCACCTTCGTCGACGATGCGGGCGAGCGCACGATCACGGTCCTCGGCGAGAAGCTGCGGCCGCGTGGCGGCGACAGCCGGCTCTCGTGGCCCGAGCTGCGAGGCCTGGACGCGGTCTACTTCGTGAGCGGCGACGCGGAGGCGCTCCACCACGCGCGGCTCGCTCGGGTTCTCGTGGCGTCCGCCCGCGAGCTCGCGACGCTCAAAGAGGCCGGGGTGGAGGTCGACGCGCTCGTCGGAAGCGGGGAGGACGAAGGGGAGCTCTACCGGCCCGGCGACCTCGACCCACCGCCCAAGGTGGTGGTGACCACCTCGGGCGCGCTCGGCGGCTGGCTGCAGCCCGGCGGCCCCTTCCGGCCGGCCTCGCTGCCCGGCCCGATCGTCGACGCCTACGGCTGCGGCGACTGCTTTGCGGCGGGACTGACCTTCGGGCTCGCGCGGAGGGACTCGCTCGAGGATGCCGTCGCCCTGGCCGCCCGCTGTGGCGCCGCCGTGATGACCGGACGCGGCCCCTACCAGGCCCAGCTCACGGCCGAAGACGCAGGTCCATAGAGAAGCAGACCCGTCTCGGGCTCAGCCCGCCAATAGCGACTCGGCGGCCGCCGAGGGCGTCGGATCCGGGAGCCGCGTCATCCGGAAGCCGTTGAGGAGGCCGAGGAGCGCGGCGACGAGCGGCACGAGAAGGGCGATCTGCAGTGCGACCGGACGGGCGTCCTCGTTGATGCGCAGGATCTCGTCTTGGACGTCCTGCGGTTGACCCTCGAGGAGCCGCTCGAGGTCGGTGTTCGTCATCACCTCGGCGTTGTGCTCCAGCCGATCCGCGACGTGCTTCTGCTGGGCGGGCGTCAGGACGTCGCTCGAATTCGCCTTCTGTGTAAAGACGAGCCCCAGCGACGCGAGCATGATCGCGCCGGCGAACGCGAGGCCGAACGAGAGACCGAAGGATCCGCCCGCCGAGTTGACGCCCGCAGCCTCGCTGACGCGCTCCTCCTCGATCGGCGAAAGCGTGTAGTTGTTGAGCTGGGAGACGAGGAGGCCGAGACCGGCGCCCGCGATCGCAAGCGGCAGCGCCATCGCCCACCCGGAGTCCGCGCGCGGCACGATCGGGATCAACACGGCGACGCCGGCCGAGAGCAACAGGAACCCGACGAGGATGATCCTGCTTGGACTGCGCGCGCCCGCCTTCTTGCCGGCGAGCAGGGCGACGGCGAACATCGTCAACGACAGCGGCGCGAGTGAGAGCCCCGCCTCCAATGCGTTGTACTCGAGCACCATCTGCAGGTAGATCGGCAGCGCGATCATCAGCCCGCCGAGGGAGATCTGCTGGAGCGTCTGGGACGAGATTCCGAGCCGGAAGTACTTCGACGTGAACAGGCCGACGTCGAGCAGCGCCGGTTTGCCTTCGCGCTTGCGTCGGCGCAGCCACCAGACGAGGGATCCCAGTGCGACCACGCCGGTGCCAATGAGGGCGCCCACCGCGCCGCCCCCTTCCTCCCAGACGAGGATTCCGAGCACGACACCGCCCATGCCGAGCGTCGAGGATCGCGCCGACGACGTCGACGCCTCTCGAGCCCGTGTACGGGACGTCGTGGACCAGCCGGCTGCCGGCGATCACGATCGCGATCACGATCGCCTCGCCGAGGAAGGCGACCCTCCACGAGAGGTACGTCGTGATGAATCCGCCGAGCAACGGTCCGACGGCGGCGGCGATCGCGGCTGCCGCGCCGACGAGTGCGTAGGCGCGACGCTGCATGGGGCCGTCGAAGTTCCCGTGGATCAGGGACTGCATCGCCGGGAGAAGGAGCGCCGCCCCGAGCCCTCCGATGATCGCCCAGAAGATGACGATCGGCAGCAGGCTCTGCGAGACGTCATCGAGAGCGCGCCCGCCCCGTAGCCCAGGAGGCCGAGCACGTAGGCGCGCTTGCGGCCGATCAGGTCGCCGAGCTTGCTCCCAATCAGGATGAAGGCCGCCGAGACGAGCGCCTCGAGCGCGATCGCCGACTGGACGCCGCTGGCCGTCGTGTCCAGGTCTCGCACGACAGCCGAGATGGACACGTTCATCAGCGACGTGTCGACGACGAGCACGAACATCGCCATGGCGAGGAGGACGGCGAGCCGGGTGTCGCCCTTGGACTCGGGGATCGCGACAGCCACCTCGGCGCTCACTGGTGGAGCGTCGACGGCGTCGACACGCGGCGCATCACCCCCGACGGATGACTCAAGGGCCCCTGGCCTCGCACCGCCTCCCACCCGGAGAGGGGATCGTCAGCGAAAAATCCCCTTTCGGGGTGGACATGTGGGGGATAGTGGTCTATTGTGGGGCAGAGTGGTAAGCTCAACCCGGCCCCAGGATGCTTCTAGGCGCACACGACCACACACTCGATGACAAAAACCGTCTCACTCTTCCGGCCAAGTTCCGAGAAGCCTTCTCAGACGGTGTCGTCGTCACCCGGGGCCTCGACGGCTGCCTATATGCCTTCCGTCGTCCGGATTGGGATCGACTCGTCGACTCTCGACTCTCCTCGCTGGATCCGCTCAGCCCGGAAGGGCGACGGCTTCAGAGACACTTCTTCTCCGGGGCGTCCGAGGCCGAGCTCGACAAACAGGGCCGCGTGATGATCCCCGCCCAGCTGATCGAGCACGCGAAGCTGGGCAAGGAGGTCGTGGTCGCGGGTGTCAACGACCGGCTCGAGATCTGGGATCGCGCCGCCTGGCGCCAAGAGCTGGCAGAGGTGGAAGGGAGTGCGGAGGATGTTGCCGAACGTCTTGCCAAGCGCGACTGACCACGTCCCCGTTCTCGCCGAAGAGGTACGTGAGCTCCTCGCGGTCAAGCCGGGAGAGACCGTTGTCGACGCGACCTTCGGCGCGGGTGGCCATGCGGCGCTGCTCGCGGCGGACCTGCAGGGACGCGGGAAGCTGATCGCGATCGATCGCGACCCCGGCGCGCGCGCGTACTTCGACCGGTTTGCGAAGCGCGCGGGCGTCCAGGCGCGGTTTCTTCGCGGGGACTTCGCTGTCGTGCTCGAACAGCTCGCGCAGAACGGTGTAGAGGCCGACGCGATCTTGCTCGACCTCGGCGTCTCCTCGATGCAGATCGACCGTCCCGAGCGCGGCTTCTCGTACACGGCGGACGCGCCGCTCGACATGCGCATGGATCCGTCGGCCGACGTGAGCGCGGCCGGCATCGTCAACGAGGCCGACGAGCGCGATCTCGCGACGATCTTCAAGCGCTACGGCGAGGAGCGCTACGCACGGCAGATCGCCAAGGCGATCGCGCGTCGGCGGAAGGAGCGTCCGTTTGAGCGGACGAGCGATCTGGTGGAGACGATCAAGGCTGCGATTCCGGCACCTGCGCGCTTCGGCGACGGGCATCCGGCCAAGCGGGTGTTCCAGGCCTTGCGCATCGCCGTCAACGACGAGCTGGGCTCGCTCGAGGCTGCCTTGCCGGCTGCCTTCTCGATGCTCCGGCCGGGCGGACGGCTCGCCGTCATCAGCTTCCATTCGCTCGAAGACCGGCTGGTCAAGCGGTTCATGCGGAATCTCGAGCGGGGCTGCGACTGCCCGCCCGACTTTCCGGTCTGCGTGTGCGGGAAGGAGCCGCAGTTGCGGTCGCTTTCGCGGAAGGCGATCCGGCCGGCTGCGCGCGAGACCGCAGCCAACCCGCGCTCCTCCTCCGCCCGGATGCGCGTCGGAGTGAAGACCTAGTGGCGACCTGGGCCGCCGCCCGCGCCGAGGAGCATGTTGTTCCGGCGCGTTCGAGATCTTCGAGACCCCGCCCCGTCCGGCGCCAGCGCCGCGTCACGGGCGGCGTTCTCTGGATCGCGGTGGTCGCCACGTTGCTCGCGGGCGTCGTGGCGACGAACGTGGCAGTGCTGCGCCTGAACATGAAGCTCGATCGCCTCGGACGTGAGCGAGCCGACCTGCGCGCGCAGAATGCCGAGCTTTCGTCGCAGCTCTCGAGTGCCGCCTCCGCGCCTCGAATTCAGAGCCTGGCCGCGAAGCGGCTCGGCTGGGTGCAGGCCACCTCCGACCAGACGAGCTACTACAAGCTGCCTCCGCGTTAGGGGGACGTGCGCTGAACCGCCTCGTCAATCGGCGGATCCGGCTCTTTCTCGGCGTGCTCGGGCTCGCGTTCGCCGGCCTGGTCCTTCGCGCCACCTGGCTGCAAGCCGTGCGGGCGGAATCTCTCTCCAGCCTCGGACTGATCCAGCATCGCGAGTCGGTGACCATCCCAGCCGGACGCGGGACCATCTACGACCGCCGGGGCGTCGAGCTGGCACTGGGAGAACCGGCGACGACGGTGTTCGCGAACCCGAAGCAGATCCCGAATCCACGTCGAGCCGCGGTCGCCGTCCAGCGGACGCTTGGCGTAAATGCCGACCTGATCTACCCGATGCTCGCCGATCGCTCGCGCGGGTTCGTCTACGTCGCCCGACAGGCTGATCCGACGGAGGCTGCCGCGCTCCGGCGGCTCAAGCTACCCGGCTTCGGCTTCTATCCCGAGGAGCGGCGCCGCTATCCGCAAGGCTCAGTTGCCGCCCAGGTGCTGGGCTACGTCGGAGTTGACGGCCACGGGCTCGCCGGGACCGAGTTTCACTTCGACCGCGAGCTGGCCGGCCGGGCGGGGAGGGAGACGATCGTCAAGGATCCGCGCGGACGCGTGATCGACACGCAGACCGTCCGCTCGGAGATTCCGGGCAGGGATCTGTACCTCACGCTCGACCACACGATTCAGGCGAATGCCGAGGAGGTCCTGCGGGAGACCGTGCGTAAGTGGAGCGCGAAGAGCGCGAGCGCGATCGTGCTCGACCCGCGGACGGGGGCAATTCTTGCGATGGCTGTTCAGCCTGGGTACGACGCGAACCGCTTCCCGACCGTGCCGAGCACGCTGCAGCGAAACCGCACGGTCACCGACACGTACGAGCCCGGCTCGACCTTCAAGTTGATCACCGTCGCCGGCTCGTTGTCGGACCGCATCGTCTCGCCGACGACCCGCTTCGTCCTGCCGTACTCGCTCCACGTCGCCGACCGCGTCATTCACGATGCCGAGCAGCGCGGAACGGTCAACTACTCGGTGGCCCAGATTCTGGCGCACTCGTCGAACATCGGCGCGATCACACTGGCGGAGAAGCTCGGGCGGACGCGTCTCTCGTCATGGATCACCCGCTTCGGCTTCGGTCGCACCACCGGCATCGACTTCCCCGGGGAGAGCCCGGGAATCGTCTTGCCGCCCGACAGGTGGTCCGGTTCTACGATCGGGAACGTGCCGATCGGTCAGGGCATCGCCGTCACACCCGTGCAGATGGCCGCCGCCTACGCGGCGATCGCAAATCGCGGGATCTGGTCGCGACCGCACATGGTCGACCACGTCGCCGGCGGGGGACGGCCGTCCCTGAATCGACGCCGCCTCGTGTCCAGGCCCATCGCGCGCGAGCTGATGGGGATGCTGCAGGACGTCGTTGCAGAAGGCACCGGTATGTACGCGGCGATCCCCGGCTACCAGGTGGCGGGAAAGACCGGAACCGCGCAGAAGCCGGACTCCCACGGCGGCTACGCGACGGGACGATACGTCGCGTCGTTCGTCGGGATCGTTCCCGCCTCCCGGCCGAGGCTCGTGGTCCTCGTCGCGGTCGACGAGCCGCGCGGCGCGATCTGGGGCGGGGTCGTCGCTGCCCCAGCGTTTCAGCAGATCGCGCGCTTCGACCTCCAGTACCTCGAGGTACCGCCCGACGCGGCGCCGACCCCTTAGTCTCGCGCGTGGACAAGAAGTGACGCGACTCGGCTGAATGTCGCCGACCTCCAGGCGGCGAACGACACACACCCGTAACGCCGTGCGGTCCCCACACTAGACTTGACCGGCGATATGCAGCTGGAGCGGCTCATCGCAGCGCTCGCTCCGACCGACGTCGTTGGAGGCGGTGCCCTCGAGATCCGCGAGCTGGCGTACGACGCGCGGGAGGTGCCGCGCGACTCCCTGTTCTTCTGCATTTCCGGAGCGCGGACGGACGGGCACGACCTGGCGCCCGACGCCGTCGCGGCCGGAGCGGTTGCCCTTGTCGTGGAGCGCCGCCTTTCGCTGGACGTTCCGCAGCTCGTCGTCTCGAGCGTTCGGCGGGCGATGCCGCGTGCAGCATCGGAGTTCTTCGGCGACCCGTCGTCCGAGCTCCCGGTCGCCGCCGTCACCGGGACGAACGGCAAGACGACGACCGCCTATCTGCTCTGGTCGATCCTCGCCGCCGCTGGCCGTCAGCCTGGTCTGCTGACAAACATCGAACGGCGCGTCGGTGGTGGGATGCGCGAGGTCGGGTTGAACACCCCCGAGTCGATCGACCTCCAGCGTCTGTTCCGTCAGATGATCGCGGCAGGAGATCGGGCCTGCGTGATGGAAGCCACCTCGATGGCTTCGGTCAAGGGAAGGCTCGACGGAACGCGCTTTGCGGTGCTCGTCTTCACGAACCTGACGCAGGACCACCTCGACTTCCACGGCACCATGGAGGACTACTTCGAGTCGAAGCGCCGACTCTTCGCGCAGGCAGAGCGTGCGGTGATCAACGTCGGGGACGAGTACGGTGCCCGGCTGGCGAGCGAGATCCCCGACGCGGTGACCTTCAACCCGCTGGACGACCTGCCCGGCGTCGAGCTCAACCTGCGCGGTGCCTTCAACCGCGAGAACGCGCTGGCGGCGTCCGCAGCCGCACGGATCCTCGACGTACCCAACGAGACGATCAAGCAGGGCCTCGAGGCCGTCGAGCGGGTGCCGGGCCGGTTCGATCCGGTTGACGAGGGCCAGCCGTTCATCGTCCTCGTCGACTACGCCCACACGCCCGGCGCCCTCCAGACCGCACTCGAGGCGGCGCGTGGGTTGACCGACGGACGGGTGATCTGCGTGTTCGGCGCGGGCGGGGACCGCGACCGCGCGAAGCGACCGTTGATGGGACAGGTGGTGCATAAGCTCGCCGATCTCGCTCTCGTCACGTCCGACAATCCGCGCGGCGAAGACCCCGCGGAGATCGCGGCAGAGGTCGCCGGTTCACTTTCGCTCGACGTCGAGCTCGACCGTAGGCGTGCGATCGAGCGGGCACTCGAGTCGGCGCGCGAGGGCGACGTGGTCGTGATTGCCGGCAAGGGCCATGAGCAGGGTCAGGAAGTCGGCGGCCACAAGCTGCCGTTCGACGACAGAGAGGTCGCGCGCGAGACGCTGCGGCGATTGCGAGCGCCCGCTTGATCCCGCTGGACGTTCAGGTGCTCGACGGGCTCGGGCGAGTCGACGCGCGCGCAGACCGGTTCACCGGAGTGCAGGTCGACTCGCGTCGCATCGTCAAGGGTGATCTCTTCGTCGCAGTGGGCGAGGGAGCCGCCTTCCTCGACGATGCGATCGGTCGTCGAGCCGCCGCCACGCTGGTCCCGGACGACGCTTTCGCAGCGCTTGCCCACGTCGCGCGGACTGTGCGCCACCGCAGCTCGGCCCGCATCGTCGGCATCACCGGCTCGATGGGTAAGACGTCGACGAAGGACATTCTCGCGGCGCTCTGCGACCCGTCCGCACGCGCGATCGCCGCCGAGGCGAGCTACAACAACGAGATCGGCGTGCCGCTCACGCTGTGCCGGCTCGACGAGGACACGGAGGTCTGCATCCTGGAGCTCGCGATGCGCGGCTTCGGCGAGATCGCCGCCCTCGCCGGGATCGCCCGCCCGCACATCGGCGTCATCACGAACGTCGGCCCCGTTCACCTGGAGCTCGTCGACTCGATCGAGGGCGTCGAACGCGCGAAGGGCGAGCTGGTGGAGGCCCTGCCGCCGGGCGGCACGGCAATCGTTCCTCGCAACTTTCCGGTTGCACGCGAAGACGTCGAGGTGATCCGTGTCGGCGAGGCCACGGGTGTCGAGATCGCGGACGGCCGGACGACGATCGGCGGTGTCAGCTTCAACTTCACCGCCCGCCACCAGGTTCAGAATGCCGCCGTTGCCCTGGCCGTGCTCGACGCGCTCGGCTTGCCACGACCCGCGGCGGTCGACGTCGACTT
This sequence comes from Actinomycetota bacterium, assembly GCA_046728195.1. Classification (GTDB taxonomy): domain Bacteria; phylum Actinomycetota; class Thermoleophilia; order Gaiellales; family Gaiellaceae; genus 3-1-20CM-4-69-9. Next base: position 8,341 of record JBKPEC010000045.1, on the reverse strand, counting down.
CTCGCGCTGGCGCGGGGAAGAGGACGAGCTGCCGGGCGGCGGACTGCTGATCAACGATGCGTACAACGCGAATCCCGTCTCGATGCGGGCCGCCCTTGCGTATCTGACCGAGCGGGCCGGCGAGCGCCGCCGGGTTGCCATCCTCGGGGATATGGCCGAGCTGGGCCGTACCGGCCCGCGGTACCACCGGGAGGTCGGGGAGTCGGCCGCCGAGTTGGGCGTCGACGAGCTGCTGGCCGTGGGTGAGCTCGCGCGCGGCTACCTCGAAGGCGGCGTGCCCGGCCGGTGGGTCGCGAATGTCCACGAGGCACTCAAGGACCTGGGCGAGGTCGTTCGGCCGGGCGACGCCGTGCTCGTCAAGGCCTCGCGGGCCATGGGTCTGGAGTCGATTGCTTCCGCGCTCACCAAAGTGCCCAGCGGGTGACCCGCCCGGCGACCCATGTCGGCGCCTGGCCCGCGATCACTCGGCGCCAGAGTCCACCCTCGTCCTTGCCAAGGCTGCCAGCCTTGGCTGCGAACGAGTGCGACCTCTGGCTTGGTGCTCGCGACTCAGGCATCCGACAGGATCACCAGGCGGATCACCAGTGATCCGTGTCCTCGCCGCAGGCGTGATCGCGATGGTCGTGTCGATCATCGTCGGTCCGAAGTTCATCGAGTTCCTCCGCCGGAACGAGTTCGGCCAGCACATCCGGGAGGAGGGGCCGGAGGCGCACCGGATCAAGCAGGGCACGCCGACCATGGGCGGCTTGCTCATCCTCGTGGTCGCAACGGTCGCCTTTCTGTCGGTCTCGAAGTACAAGGTTCCCGCGCTCACCGTCCTGTTCGTGACGCTCGGCTGCGGAGCGATCGGCTTCCTCGACGACTTCATCAAGCTGACACACCGTCGCTCGCTCGGCCTGCGGGGCCGCTGGAAGATGCTGCTGCTGGCGGTCATCACCGTCGGCGTCGCCTTTGCGGCCGAGCACCAGCACCTGCCGACGAGCGTCTTCATCCCCGTGGTGCACTGGAACGTGGAACTGTCGTGGGGCTGGTACGTGCTCTTGTTCCTGGTGATCGCGGGAACCGCGAACGGCGTCAACCTCACCGATGGGCTCGACGGCCTGGCGGCGGGCACCGGGATCATCGCGCTGATCACCTTCACGGCGATCTCGGTCGTCACCTACATCCGATCGGGGAATCCAGGTGGTCGCTTCGACAGCCGGCTCGATCTCGCCATCGTGGGCGCCGCGCTGATCGGCGCTGCGATCGGGTTCCTCTGGTACAACGCCTTCCCCGCCGAGGTGATCATGGGGGACACCGGCTCGATGGCGATCGGCGGGTCGCTGGCCGCGATGGCGATCTTCACGAAGACGATCTTCCTCCTGCTCTTCATCGGCGGGATCTTCGCGATCGAGGCGCTTTCGGTGATCGTGCAGGTCATCTCGTTCAAGTACTTCCACCGTCGCGTCTTCCTCATGACGCCCATTCACCATCACTTCGAGATGAAGGCGTGGTCGGAGACGAAGATCATGGTGCGGTTCTGGATTGTGACCGCGATCCTGTGCGCCATCGGCTTCGCGCTCTTCTACCGCGACTTCACGTTCTTTCGGCGCTGAACGAACGTCCCGGCGATACCGTCGTCACGATCGGTGCGATCGACTCGGTCGCGACGCTCGCGGAACGTGTCGCTCCGGATGGAGACGTGCTCGTCGTCGACGAGTCGGTCGACGAACTGGAGCGCATTCGACACGAGACTCAGGTGCCGAACGTCTCGTATCTGATCGGGACTCTCGACATCCTCCCGCTGACCGATGCGAGCGTCGACGAGGTGCTGGCAAAGGCCGTCCTCCGAGCGGACGCCGCGGCCGAGTGCTTTCGCGTCCTCCGCGCCGGGGGCAGGGTTGCCATCGCCGCAGTGGACGAGGACCCGAGCGGGCACGCGTTGAACTTAGACCGACGTGAGCTCGAGCGACTCTTCATGGACACGGGATTCGCCTCCGTGAGCGTGGCTGACGACCGGGGTCGGCTCGCGATCCTCGCGCGCAAGCCGTGAGGCTGCCGCGACGGGCGATGGTCGTCGGGCTGGCGCGGTCCGGCCAGGCGGCGGCGCTGGCCCTGGCGCGCCGCCAGGTGCCCACCATCGGCGTGGACCGCTCTCCCGACGTGGACGTCGGGAGGCTTGAGGAGGCCGGCGTCGAAGTCCACCGGGGGACTGAGGAGGAAAGCTTGCTGGAGGATGTCGAGCTGCTCATCAAGAGCCCCGGCGTTCCAGGCGAGTCGCCGCTGCCGGCGGCGGCCCGCGCGCGGGGGATTCCGATCTGGAGTGAGATCGAGCTCGGCGCCCGCCTGTTGCGTAACCCGCTGATCGGCGTCACGGGCACGAACGGCAAGACGACGACGAGCGAGCTGATCGGCGCGATGTTCCGCGTCGCCGAGAGGCCGGTCGCGGTGGCCGGGAACGTCGGCCGTCCTCTGACGAGTCTCGACGGGACGCTCGACGACGACGCGTGGATCGTGTGTGAGCTCTCGAGCTTTCAGCTCGAGGACACCCACAGGCTCCGGCCGCGAATCGCAGTGCTCCTCAACCTCGTCCCCGATCATCTGGACCGGCACGAGTCGTATGACGCCTATCGCGCCGCGAAGCTGCGCATCTTCGAGAACCAGACGGAAGCCGACATCGCTGTCGTCCCGCCCGACTTCGGGCCGATTCCCGGCGGCGCGGACCGCATCGAGTTCAGCCACGACGATCCGCTGCCGGCCGAGCCGCTCATTCCCGGCGAGCACAACCGCGAGAACGCGGCTGCCGCCACCGCTACCGCGCGGGCTGCGGAGATCTCGGAGGCAGCGATCGCCGAGGCTCTTCGCACCTTCCCCGGCGTCGAGCACCGGCTCGAGCTCGTTGCGGAGATTGACGGGGTCCGCTTCGTCAACGATTCGAAGGCGACGAATGCCGCCGCCGCCCGCCGCGGCATCGCCGCCTATGCCGGCCGTCCCCTGCGGCTGATCCTCGGCGGCTCGCTCAAGGGCGAGTCCTTCGACGAGCTCGCGGAGACACTTCCCCCGACGGTGCGCTCGATCGACCTGATCGGCGAGGCCACCGACGACCTGGCCGCCGCCCTCGGGCGGGCCGGACGCACGTTCCGTCGTTCGGGCGATCTCGCAACCGCCGTCGGCGCCGCCGCGGGGGACTCCCAGCCGGGTGACGTCGTTCTCCTCTCTCCGGCGTGCGCGAGCTTCGACCAGTTTCGGAACTTCGAGGAGCGGGGCGAAGCGTTCCGACGACTTGTCGGAGACCTCTGGTGAAGAGAAAGGCCCAGCTCGAGTCGCAGCTGCTCGTCCTCGTCACGCTCGGCCTGGTGGCGTTCGGCCTCGTGATGGTCTACAGCGCGACCTCGGCCCCTGCCGCGCTCGCCCAAACCGATCCGATGTCCTACCTCAAGAAGCAGGCCGCCTACGCGCTGATCGGCGTGGGGCTGATGATGTTCGCCGCGCGCTTCGACTACCGGCGCCTCCGTCTGCTCGCCCCCGGGCTCGTGCTGACGGCGCTCGGCGGCTGTCTGGCCGTGCTGGTCATCGGTTCCCGCATCAACGGCGCGCGTCGGTGGATCGAGTTCGGCCCCGCGACCTTCCAGCCGTCGGAGCTCGCGAAGCTCGCCGTCGCGGTCTGGGCGGCTGCGTATCTGTGCAAGCGCCCCGCACCGCGGACGCTGCGCGAGCTGCTGCGCCCAATCGGCCTCCTGCTCGGCCTCTTCTGTCTCCTCATCCTGGCCGAGCCCGACCTCGGGACCGCGATCTCCCTCGTCCTCGTGCTGCTAGCGGTGCTGCTCATCTCCGGCACGCCGGCGTCGACGCTCGCGACGGGCACGGGGATCGCCGTCGCTTTGGGTCTCGTCGCCATCTGGTTCGAGCCCTACCGGCGCGCGCGGATCTTCAGCTTCCTCGACCCGTGGAAGGACCCTCAGGGCGCCGGCTTCCAGACCGTTCAGGCGCTGATCGGGATGGGATCCGGCGGCATTCTGGGCGTCGGGCTCGGTCACGGGGTCACAAAGATCAACTATCTCCCCGAGGCCCACACGGACATGATCTTTGCCGTCATCGGCGAGGAGCTCGGCCTGCTCGGCGTCACGGCCGTGATCGCGGCCTACGCCGCCTTTGCGTACGCAGGTCTCCGCATCGCCCTTGCTTGCACGGAGCCGTTCGGGAAGCGTTTGGCTGCGGGCATCGTGGCGCTCGTGTCCGGGCAGGCGGTGATCAACCTCGCTGCGGTGCTCGGGCTGGCTCCACTGACGGGGATCCCGCTGCCGTTCATCTCCTACGGCGGCTCCAGCCTGGTGGTCGCGCTCCTGGCCGTCGGCATCCTCCTTAACATCGCCGGCAGGCATGGAGCGCAAGCGAGAGTTGCGGTGCCTGATCGCGGCCGGGGGGACGGTAGGTCACGTGGCGCCGTCGCTCGCGGTGGCGGAGGCGCTCGAGAGCCGGGGCGTGCACGTGACGTTCGCCGGGTCGCCCGATCGAATCGAAGCGCAGCTCGTTCCTGAGGCGGGCTACGAGCTCGACACCTTTCCGATCGCCGGACTGCCGCGCCGGCCGTCACGGGCGCTCGCCCGTGCACTCTTGCTCGCCGGGCGCGCGCCCCGTGAGTGCGCGCGGATCCTCGTGGCGCGTCGACCCGATGTCGTGCTCGGAGGCGGCGGCTACGTCGCCGGCCCGATGGTGTACGCAGCGTGGCGGCGGCGCCTGCCGGCCGCATTGATGGAGGCGGACGCGCACTTCGGGCTTGCGAATCGCCTCGCGGCGCCCTTCTCGCGGCGCGTCTTTCTCTCGTTTCCGATCGACGGCCGCGATGGCACGAAGTACCGCGTGACTGGGCGACCGATTCCCGCGCGTTCGCGTCCGGTGCCGCGAGAGGAAGCCAGGCGGTTGTTCGGCCTGCCTCCGGCTGGTCCGGTTCTGCTCGTGTTCGGGGGTTCGCTCGGCGCGCGGGCCCTCAACGAGCTTGCTCTCGATGCCTTCGGCGAAGCAGGCCCGGCCGTCCTGCATCTATCGGGAACACGCGATTACGACGAGCTGCGCGGTCGGGTCAGACGTCCCGACTACCGCTTGTTCGCGTTCACCGAGGAGTTCGGCGCCGCTCTCGGCGCGAGCGACCTCGTCCTGGCCCGCGCGGGCGGTTCGGTCTGGGAGCTCGCCGCCGCGGGGAAGCCCGCCGTGCTCGTGCCCGGCCTCTTCGCGACCGCCGATCACCAGACGAAGAACGCGCGCTTCTTCGAGCGCGGCGGCGGAGCGGTCGTCGTCCCGGAGAGCGAGGTCGGCCGGGCGCCGGAGGTGATCCGCTCCCTGCTCGACGACCCGCCGCGCCTCGCGCAGATGACCGAGGCGATGCTGCGACTCGCGCGACCCAGAGCCGCCGATGAGATCGCGGAGGAGCTCCTTGCCCTCGCCGCTTGAAGGCAGGAAGCTCTGGCTCGCCGGGATCGGCGGCGCGGGCATGAGTGCGTATGCCGCGCTCGCGCAGGCCTGGGGCGCCGAGGTGCAGGGATGGGATCGTGTCCGCACGCCGTACCTCGACCGGCTCGGCTCGATTCACGTCGAGATCTCGGACGATCCGCCGGTCCCACCTCGAGGCTGGGAGGTCTTCGTCTCGACCGCGTTCGCGGCGCAGGTGCCCGGCAAGAGTCGCGCGGAGCTACTGGCGGAGCTGGTCTCCCTTCGTGATGCAATCGTGGTGGCGGGCGCACACGGCAAGACGACGACGACCGCGATGATCGCCTTCTGCCTCGAACGGCTCGGACGCGATCCCGCCTGGTTGATCGGAGCCGACATTCCGCAGCTCGGCGGCAACGCCGGAACCGGAAGTGGGTGGCTCGTCGTGGAGGGTGACGAATCGGACCGAACGATCGAGGCGCTCGAACCGCGCATCGCCGTCGTCACGAACGTCGACCTGGACCACCACACCACGTTCCGCTCACGGGCCGAGGTGGTCGAGCTCTTCGAGCGCTGGCTCGAGCGAGTGCCCTTGACCGTCCGCGGCGAGCAGCTGGCTCCGTACGACGGTCCCTTGGCGATTGCGGGGGAGCACAACCGCCGAAACGCGGCGTCCGCGCTCGCAACGCTCGAGCTCGCCGGCCTGACACGCGAGGAGGTCCAGCCGGTGCTCGCCGGGTTCGCGGGTGCAGCGAGGCGGCTCGAGCGTCGCGGCGAGAGTGGCGGCGTCGAGGTCTACGACGACTACGCACATCATCCGGCAGAGATCAAGGCAACGCTCGCCGCTCTCCGCGACGGCGGTCGCCTGGTCGTGTTGTTCCAGCCGCACCTCTACTCGCGCACCCGGCATCTGGCACGCGAGCTCGGCGCCGCACTCACGGCCGCGCACACGGTCGCGGTGACCGACGTGTATCCGGCGCGCGAAGCTCCGATCGAGAACGTCACCGGCAAGCTGGTCGTCGACGCGCTGACGGAGCTCCAGCCCGGTAAGACCATCGCGTGGACCCCCTCCGTCGAGGAGGGCGCAGCGTTCGTCGCGAGCGTCGTGCGTCCGGGCGACCGTGCGGTGACGATCGGCGCCGGTGACGTCGATCGCGCGGCCGACCTGGTCCTCGAGGCGCTGCGGTGAAAATCGAAGAGAACGTCCTCCTGTCACGCTTCACCACGCTGGGGACGGGAGGACCGGCTCGCGCCTTTGCTCGACCCGAGACGCTGGAGGAGCTCCAGGACGCCTTGAGGTTCGCCCGGGAACGCGATCTCCGCGTGGCGACGATCGGCCTCGGCAGCAATCTGCTCGTTTCGGACGCCGGCTTCGACGGCCTTGCGCTCAAGCTTGCCGGCCAGCTTGCAGAGACGCATGTCGATGGAGAACGTCTGGTCGCGGGAGGCGGCGCGCCGAATGCCGTTTCGCTTCACCGTGCGCGTGCGGCCGGGCTCGGCGGCTTTGAGTTCGCCTGCGCAATCCCGGGCACCGCGGGCGGCGGGGTCTGGATGAATGCTGGAGCGTACGGCGGCGACTGGGCCGGGATCCTCGAACGGGCGTTGATCGTCGACGCGAACGGGACCTCGTGGCGAACGCCGTCCGAGCTCGGTCTGCGCTACCGGCACTCCGAGCTTCGCCAGGGGGAAATCGTCGCGCGGGTGGAGTTCCGCCTCCGGCCGCGACCGCCCGCCGAGATCAAGGAGCTCGTCGCCGACCTCCAGACGAAGCGGAAAGCTGCGCAGCCCACCAACAAACGGACCTTCGGGAGTGTGTTCAAGAACCCGAGCCACGAGCTGACCGCGGGACGCATGCTCGAGGCCTGCGCACTCAAGGGTCACAGGATCGGCGGGGCACAGATCTCCCCGCGACATGCGAACTTCATCGAGAACGCCGATCACGCCCGCTCCGAAGACGCGATCGCGCTGATGGCGGAGGCGAGGCGGCGAGCCTGGGGCGAATACGGGGTCGAGTTGGAGCACGAGGTCGTGTTCCTCGGACCGCTCGAGCTTCCGCCGCTCCCCAAGTAGGACCAGCGCCGAGAGCGGCGAAGTCAGCCGCGTGGCCGAGAAGGTTTTGACCCTCCCGCGCAAGCGAGAGTTCGACGTGTTGCGCTTTGTGCCTTCCGGCCGCGCTGTCCTGATCGGTCTCGGCGCAGTCTCGATCGGCTTCGGGCTCTACGGCCTCGCTCGAGAGACCTCGCTGTTCGCGGTGCGCTCGATCGTGATCGAGGGAGCTTCGCCCACCGTCGCCGCGGAGGTCAGAACCGCGCTTCACTCATATGACGGCCGGAGTCTCGTCGCAGTCGACGCGGGAGCGGTGGAGGGCCGTGCCGACGCACTTCCGAGCGTGCGCAGTGCCGTCGCCGATCGGGCGTTTCCGCACACGCTGCGAATCCGCATCGTTCCTGAAATCCCGGTTGCAGTCCTCAGGCGTGGAGGTGAGTCGTGGCTGGTCTCCGCACGAGGGCGCGTCATCCGAACGATCGAGCGTGGAGGGCTACCAGGACTGCCGCGGATCTGGCTGCCCTCGAGCACCCAGCTGCAGGAAGGCGCGTTCTTGGCCGATGCGCCCGGCGCCCTTGCCGCCCGGTCGCTCGCGGCGCTGGTCGGCAGCGGCTTTCCGAAGCGGATCTCGTTCGTCCGTGCACTCGACGGCGCCATCACCCTCGGCCTACGCGGCGGCCTCGAGATCCACCTCGGTCCTCCCGTCGACCTCCCGCTCAAGATCGCGATCGCGCGTGGCATCCTCCCGCTGCTGGCGCTGCCCCGAAACGGCGGTCCCGACTACCTGGACCTCACGGTGCCTGAACGCCCGGTCGCGGGCCCCAACCCTCAACCCTCAGGTTGAGCTTGATGGTTGACCGCGTTGACACCCCGCTTCGGGCAGCGTACCCTC
>JBKPEC010000044.1:0-19880 GCA_046728195.1 Actinomycetota bacterium | reverse complement strand
CGTGCCCTGGACGGTGTCGAAGACCACCGTGCGCAGCGCGTGCGCGGTCGCGCCGTTCGGGCTGACGGCGACGACGTTGAGGACCGTCGTGCCGCCCGAGATCGGTACCGGGATGCTGAAGGCGTTCGTGCGCGCGAACAGGGACGCGGTTGTCGTCTCGAAGCTCTGATCCGTGTTCGTCGCGGAGACGTAGACCGTGTTCCCCGGCTCGGTCACTCCGGCGACCGTGACGGGCGATCCTGAAACCGCGCTCTTGTCGGCCGGGCTCGTCACGGTGAGCGTGGTCTCGCCCGGCGGGTGCTTGTAGCGCTTCTCGGTCGCCTTCGGGAGCGCGACGTTCGTCCCCGCGTCGAGATCGGCCGCGAGCCGAACGAACGACGCCGCCGACCAGGTCAGCGGCGCAGCGGAACCGGCGGCGTGCCCGTTCTGGAAGCCGATCGAGGCGAGCGTCGGGTCCGTTCCGAACGGCGAGGCAGCGAGGTCGGGCAGCTCCCAGTCCTGCTCGGGGATCAGGCCGACGCCGGAGGCGAACTTCTGCATGCCGAGGAGCAGCGACGCGGCGTCCGCCTTGTCGCCGGTCGCGAGGTCCTGCTCGCCGCGCTCGGCCGACAGCACCGGCCAGAGGTGGCCGGTGCCCTTGTTCGACGGCGCCCACGGATGGCCGTCGCTCGCGCCGTCGCCGTAGCCGTCGCCGTTGTAGCGGTGCCAGCCAGGCCCGCTCGGTGTCTCCGACTTGATGACCGAGTCGACGACCGGCAGCGACGCGAGCACGTCCGGATCCTGCGGGGACAGCTCGCCGAGCCGCACGAGCTCGAGGAAGCCGGCGTCGATCACCTGCCGCTGGTCGAGCGTCGGCCCGCCGTTGCCGACGTTGTATGAGATCGCCGCGTTCGGGTCGCCGGTCTTCGAGAGGCGGATGAAGTAGCGGGGCGCGTCCGGCCCGTTTGTCGTCACCGTCCAGCCCTTGATCGAGCGCTGGTAGTCGTCAGCGACGCCGAGCCAGAGGTTCGCAGACGCGTCGTCGTGATTGTGCTTCGCGATCTCAGCCGCGGCGACGAGGCCGGCGATCTCGGCGGCGATCGTCGATGGCGAGTAGCCGCTCTGCTCCTCCCAGCGCTCGGGCCCAAACGACGGACCGTGCGACGCGACGAAGTTCGCGGCGGCCTTGATGTGGTTCTCGTAGAGAGATGAGTCGTCGAGGCCGAGTTGGTACGCCATCAGGATCGGGTATGAGCACTCGTCTAGCTGCGTGTTGAACGAGTCGGGCGCCGTCTTGCCGTTGACGAGGCTGTTGCGAGGCATCGAGCCGTCGGGCAGCTGCTGGCGTTCGAAGAGGAAGAGCGTGGCGTCTCGCGCGGTCGCGAGGTCGCCGTCCGCGAGCAGGCCCGTCCACGCCTCGTAGAGGTCGCGCGCGAACACCTCGCGGTACGAGCCGAAGTAGGTGTTGTTCGGGTCGCCGGCGGAAACGGCTTGCCCCCACGGCGAGGCGAGGCTCGCGACGATCGCGCCCGCGAATGTCTTGTCCTCGGACGCCTTGAGCACGTTCGCGCTGAGGTAGTACTCGTCCGCGAGGTCGTCGACCGTCTTGGCGTTGAGCCCGGTCAGCGTCTTCGGCGGCTTGTTCAGCGAGTCGTCGTAGCGCTGCCAGCCCTTGTCGTAGGCGGCGAGAGCATCGGCGAAGCCGCTGCCGAGCGAGCCCTCGGCGGCGCCGACGGCGTCGCCCTGCGACGCGCCGAAGCCGAGCGCGAGCGTCCCGGTGCCGCCGCTCCCGACGAGGACGCGCGCGTGCTGAACCACGTTGCCGTTCGTGACCTCGGTGTTCGTGCTGTCGATCGAGTCATCGGGTGAACCGACGAGCCCGCTCGAGCCCCCTGCGAGGGGCCCGTCGAGCGCCGCGTACACAGGCTGGGCGTAGTCGCGATTCGCGGCGTTGGTCGCGGTCACGGTGTCGTAGGAGACGAGCACCGGATGTCCAGTCGAGGTATCGACGGTCGCGGAGTCGCCGCCACCGTTCCCCGGGCCACCGCCGCCGTTGCCGTTCACGGTCGGGTCGAAGCGCAGGTAGAGCCGGTAGCTCGGGTCCTGCGGGAGGAACTTCAAGCGCATGAGCACGGTGTTCCGGCTCGGATCTGTGAAGTACTCGGTCGCGATCCGATACTTGCCGCTCTTCGCGGTCGCCGTCACCCGGCACGCCATCCCGCCGGAATCGGGCAGCGCTTCGGCCGTGTAGATCATGTCGCGCGTCTGCAGGTCAGTGAACGTCGACCCGTCGCTGACCTCGTACTGCAGCGTTTCGACGTTCGTGTTGTCGATCGTCGGGTAGTACGTGTCGCTGAGAACGCCGTTCGCAATCGTGTACCAGACCTTCGAGGTTGTGTTGCGCGCGGTGCCGAGGCAGTCCTTGCGCGCCAGGTCGAAGTGCGAGAGGTCGCCGTGCGAGATCGGCGCCGTGATAGTGAGCACATGCGTCGTTTCGTCGTAACTGAACGTAACCGGCGCGTGGTCGTAAGGAACCGTGAACGGGATATTCGCGCCGTCCGGAACGCCGCCCGCGCCGTAGTTGACGGCCCAGCTCTCGTTCACCGCAACCTTCGCCTCGTACGAGCCGGCGGGGAGCGCCGTCGTCTCGAACGTCGCCGTCCCGTCGCCGTCCGGATCCTCGAGCCAGGAGCGCAGGCAGTCGGGCTGCCAGTCGCCGGGGCAGCCAAGCTCGGACTGGAAGCTGCCCGCCGCGACCGGGACCGGCGTGTTCACGCTGTCCGTGATCCAGTGGGTCTTGTGGTCGTAATAGAACTTCACCGGCCCACCGGGCGTGGCCAGCTGGATGTTCTGGCCGTCCTGCACGGCGTGCAGCCCGTAGTTCTCGGTCCAGGAGTCGTTGAGCGCGGCCTTGTACTGGTAGTTGCCGGCCGGGAGCGAGAACGTTCCCTGCCAGACGTCGTCGCTCGAGTCGTACGTCAGATGCGTGGCCGCGCAGCTCGGGTCCCAGTCGGTTGGGCAACCGAGCACGTTCTGGAGGTCGCCCGCGATCGTGACCGACGTCGGATTCGGCGTGCCTGACGCCGCCGACGCGGGCAGCAGGAGAAGCGCCGCAGCCGCGAGGGCGAGCATCCCACGCCGAACCGTTGCGACTCCCCCCACGAGGGCGAGCATACGACGCTGGGTTGCGGCAGTCCAGCGCGAGCGCATAATCGGTGGACGGGTGCGCGTCGACCAAGGCACAGCCGTTTAACTGAAGTAGCTCGTCGTTGTCTTTTTTAGCAACTGGCGAGAGGTGCGCGGCGGCGCCGGGATCGCGGCAATCAGCCGGTTCGCCCTCGACCTTGAGCTCCAGCCGGAACGCTTGTCGTGCTCGACGTGCCGCGCTGGCGGCTGGCCCGGACGATCTCTGTCGTCACTGCGGTTTGGCCTGAGGCCGACAGGTTCAGGCGAAGGCGGGGGTGTCGAGGATCATCGCGTAACCATGCGGAGCCCGCAGGGGTCCACATGGGTCGACTCCGGCGCCGCTAACAGGCTCGAGCCATCTTTTCGCGCCGTCAGGGCGCTTTTCCCGAGCCCCTTCGCTCGGGAAAGGTCGCAAAATCCGAAGAGTGCGTCCAAGGGGGCTCGTCAGAGCAGGCCTCCGCGGGTAGGGACAAGGGAGCGAGAGAACGGGGATAAGGGGATGTCGCAGCTCCCCAGCGCCGTTCCCGACTCGCGCCGAGAGGTGGGAACCTCTGAATGAGCACCCGAAAGGAGGAATCGATGGCCGACAACATGGTGGTCTACACCGCCGTCTACGACAAGGTCGACGGGGCGCTAGCCGATCTCGACGCCTTGGAGCAGCTGCATGAGGAGCAGGTGATTGGCAAGTACGACGCGGCCGTGATCGACAAAGAGGACGACAAGCCGCACATCGTGAAGCGGATGGATCGGCCGAGGGCGCGCCTGATCCCCGAGCTGGTCGGCGCAGGCTCGTTGCCGCGCAAGGAGCTCAAGGAGGCGGCTCAGGAGCTGGGCTCCACCGACGCGGAACTGATCGTCGTCGGCGAGCCGACGCTCGAGCAGGGATTCGACAAAGCGGTCACTCGCGCCGCGAAGGTCGCCAAGCACTCCTTCGACGGGACGTCCGACGAGCTTGCGAACGAGCTGATCGGGGCGTTTAAGAGCTAGAGCGGCTCTGGCGTCCGGGTCTTCGCAGAGGAGACCCGGACGCCCCTCCGCTCATCGCGGAGCCAGCGGCCTGCGAACACTGTGGCGGCGCGTTGGGCGCTGGGTCCCTAATGCCTAATTGCGGTCGGGTCACGCGCGTGCCGCGAAACGGTGACCCGGGCGGCCCGTTGCTGATTGCTTCCTGGCCGTCTTTGGCAAGAACGTCGAGGACGCCTTCGGCCCGCTCCGCTACCTCGTCTTCTACTTCGCGGGCGGGTTCGTCGCGACGACGCGCGACCAGTAGTTCGCGTGCACCAGCCCAGTCGCTAGCGCGGCAGTCAGATCGCCGGATATCGGAGAACCTCGACAGCAAAGCTGCCGGACCTGCTAGTCGCGCGCGCGCGTGAACCTACTAATTACTAATCAGCTCTGCAGGGACTGGAGCTCCCGCAACGCTCCATTTAGGGATCCATCTGGTGGCAGCCGCGCTGGTTCAACGGTGTCGACGGTTACCCCCTACTCCAGCCGTAGGAGGTCGCCACCCTGCTGTCTATTCGCAAAGGTGATGCTCTCCCTACTCTTGGATGAATCGGGAGTAGATGTTTTCAGGCGACGAGGTTCCCAATGCCGCGCGGAGCCGAAGACTCGCCGCTCTCGCGCAAGGACGCTCGCGCATGCCATGTATGCGCATCCGGCCTAGCTTCCATTCCGCCACGTGCCCGTGACCGCCACCGCTCTCAGGCGAACAGGGGCTCTTCGCGCAACCTTCGGACCACTATTTCCGGCGCGCGGTATGCGCGGTGGCTATCTCATGTTCTGGCGAACCGGCGTTTGGAAGATTGCGGCTTATCAGAGCGGGCACAGGATCGCCACGGCAGTCGTGACGTCTGTTTGGTCGGGCGCCCGCACCCGGCCCCTGCACCTTCCCCATCTAGGTCCAGGGAAGCGTTGCCCGATGAGTCCGAGCCACGTTGCTCACCAGGGAACGGATCGTCAACAGACGCTGACCGGTCGCGGGCCGGCCTATCTGATGAGTGTCGGTTCTGCCCTGGGCGGACGGATCAGCATCGGCTTCTCGGCTCGCGACAGCTTAGGCTGGTATGGCCAGAAGACGCCGTGGGTCATCGACAGGTCCTACGACGGGCCGATTCTCGTCCGGGGCGCCCGCATCGGCCGGCCGGGTCAAGTGCGATTTGCGTACGGGTACGGTGACCATCTAAGAGAACTCACCTGGGACGCCGGCGTTGATCAGGGATCGCCCCCAGATCCCGACTTCCGATTCCTTGCTTCGGCCACGCTCTTTCGGGCACCCGGCTGTTACGCGTTCCAGATCGACGGCACCTCCTTCAGCGAAATCGTCGTGGCCCGCGTTACAGGCTGAACCTTTGGCGGGACTTTCCCGAACACTGGCCCAGGCGGGGGGTCATTCCTCTCGGATCATCGTGCCGCGGTTTCGCGCGGTCCCTGTCTCGACGGACACTGTCGGCTGCTCAGCTGATGTCGGCCGCCAAGTCCTGATACGGAGGGACGAGTTCTTCCCAGCGTGCTTCGACGTCGTCGGGTTCACGGCCAGCGAGGTACGCGGCGAGGTTTTCAGCGTGGATCTGCCAGCCGGCCCCGAAGAAGGCGATCTTGTCGAGGGGCATGCCTCGAACCTCGAGAACGAGGACTGTCTGGTCGCCATCAGAGGTCAGCGTGATCTCTTTGACCGCGTCGAACGGCGGCACGCCCTGCCCCTTCCGGTAGGACTCATCGGTTTCCCTGGTTGTTACAACGAGCCGCCGCGGTGGTTCGCACGCGTCGATGCGGCCCGTGCTGTCGATGTCATCGGCTTCGAGGTAGAGGCGGAACTCTCCGCCGGGATGGAGATCGCCCTCGATCTGGCCGTGCCAGCGGGCCAGCCGGACGGGATCGGTGATCGCCGACCAGAGGTCGTCGATGTCCGTGTCGTAGCGGTCTTCGATTCGGACGACGCCTGCGCCGTCTGCTGATCGCAGGCTGCCAAGAATGCGGGTGCCCGGACTCGCGTTGCTAGTCATGTCGCGCTCCTTCGTTTGCGTTTTCCTCGCGCCACCTCGGTATGCAGGGCGTCCAATCGCTGCTCCCATAGAGACCGGTAGCGGCCAAGCCACTGATCTACTTCCGCGAGCGGTGCGGGGCGAAGACTGTAGACCCGCCGCTGCGCCTCTTGGCGGGCCTCGACCAGGCCCGCTTCCCTCAACACTCGCAGGTGGCGGGAGACGCCCGGACGAGCGATCGGCAGCAGCGCCGCCAGCTCACCCGCGGTCGCCGGGCCGCCGGCCAGCGTCTCCAGCAGCGTCCTCCGGCTCTCGTCGGCGACCGCCCGCAGAACAGCTTCCATGCCACAAACGTACCAAGGTGGTTACGTAACTGTCAAGGTACATAGGCAGCATCGAGTTGGGCGCGCCCCGCAGGGGTCATTCCGGAACACTGGCCCAAGCGGCCGTCCCTTGACAGTCTTGGCACCGCTCAGGTCGGCTCAGCCAGGCAGTTGACGCTCCCAACTGGAGCGGTCGAGGAGGTAGATGTGCAACGCCTCACACTGAAGCCCGGAGGCTTCGCGCTCGAAGCTCATCCCGATCTTCTGCGCGACCCGAATTGAGGCAAGGTTCGCGGGCTGCAGACGAGCGACCACCCGATCAAGGCCAACGCGCTCGAAGCCCTCATCGCGGGCTGGCCTTGCGCCCTCAGTCGTGTAGCCGTGACCCCAAGCAGAACGGACTAGTGACCAACCGATCTCGACCTGATCTGGCGCGAATCCGTCCAGTTCCGGCGTGACGAAATTGAGCCCTACGAAACCGAGCCACTGACCCGTCGCTCTGTCGAGGACGGAGCGCCACCCGAAGTCATGCTCTTGCCAGTGCGAGAGCATCCAGTCGAAGCCCTCATCCGCTTTCTTCGTATCCAAGACCTGACCGGAGCCGATGAAGCGCATCACCTCGGGGTCCCGACAGCTCAAACGCCAGGCGGCCCGGTGCCGTTCATCCCACTGCTCCAGTAGCAGCCGCTCTGTCTCAAGGATCTTCACTTCCTAGGACGGTAACGCCGCTCCCGTCTGCCCGGGTCTACGAGCCCACGTTGGCCTAGCGGAAACGCGTCCACTTTTGTGTTGGTCGCTGCCGAGAGGCCAGACCGCTGGTGCCGAGACATCGTCGCGGGCAACTGCTGCCGTCGATTCCCGCCTGGATCGAGGCTGCCGATGTGAGTGGGTAGTCCGGCCCAGAGCTGCGGGGTGGTATTCCCGAACACTGGCCGACGCCAGATTGCTATGACACGACTGTGAAGGTCGCTGCGGCGTGACTAACGGGCGAGCGACTAAGAGCCGATACCTCGCGAGTGAGATTCAAATGGGCTGGCGAACTGTGGCGCCTCGACCTCGGGCCGATGCGGCCCCACTGGGCCGCCCCGATACTGCGTGCGACGGTTCGGTTCGCTGTCGCGTTGGCCTTTCTCAACATTGCAGCTGGCTCGTTGATCCTCCTATTGATTCTTGCTCGACGTTGATGTCGCCAGCACTGAGAACACAGTCGTAACGCTGTAAACGCTCACGGCACATTCGCGAACACTCGCCCAGACAGAGGTTGTCGGTGTTGGAGCTTGAGCCGATGATTCGGGTATGCGCCGAGTCGCGGCCTTTCCGCTCATTCTGATCGTCGTCGGATGCGCTACGGCGCACCAAACCGCGCTCTCGCGAGCGAACGACGCGACGTCCAGCTCAGGATCGCTTCGCGAGGCCTGCGTTGTGCGCTGGAACTGGATGCACTACGACCACTGGTTCGCGTTTGCGCCGAATCGCTGGGTGCCAGCAACTGTGAAGTCGAGCCCGTGTCGGATCGACATCGACTACCGACTCGCTCCGTCCGATTCGGACTATCGCCAGTACCTCGGGATGTACTTCCACTGCAGCCTCAATCGGTACCAGGCTTACGTCTGCGATACGCATGCCCGCGGCCTTCCGGGAGCGCCCCCTCGTCGAGGGCAGAACGCACGATTCTTCCGCACAAGCGGGACGATTCACTTGAAGCGGCCGCCGGGGCAACCAGTAGTCGTGCCGAAGCCAGCGTGGGTCCGCCTCTATCCCGTAACGCACGCGTTCGTTGAGCCGTTCGACGCACGCAGCAAGCTTCGCGCGGGGTTAAGGCTTGGCAAACGTCTCGCGCCGCCCGCGTGCGCAACCTTCCCGAAGATCGACCGGACGACTTTGCTCGGTTGTGGGGCTGGCCGCTATTGCTTCGTGCCCCGGCTTCCCGCTTACGACAAGGAGCCACTCGCCTGCCCAGCAGAGCCTGGCACTCGTGTGTTCAACCGCGGCCGCCTCGTTGTCTACCCGACCCCGTGAGTAGCGATCAAGAAGCGCTGGCACGAATGGTCGGGTGACATTCCCGAACCCTGGCCCTGGCGACGGTCGCAGCCTTAGAAGCTGCGGCGGCGAAAGGAGGCGGCGAATGGCTTTGCGTTGCCCTTACCTACTCCTTTTACCTCGCGTTTACCGACCCACGTGTGAGATGTACGTGCCTGCGGAATCTCCTGCTATGCAGCATTTTTCCAGCAATGAAGGGAGTCCCTAATGCGTAAGACAGTTGTAGCTCTTGTGACGGCCGGCCTCGTACCGCTGCTTACGAGTGTCGGCACGGCGGCGCCTCCGCTGATTTCGATCTCGGCCTCGCGGCCGACCGTCGTCTTCGGCAAGGGCGTCACTCTCGCGGGCAAGGTCTCCAACGCCAAGGGGGGCGAGAACGTCAGCGTCCTCGCGGAGCCGTTCGGGACAACCGCGTTTTCGCCGCTCGCAACCGTGCAGACCGTCTCCGGCGGTCATTGGTCGGAGCTGGTCAAACCGACGATCGAAACCTCCTACCAGGCGACGTGGAAGAGCGCGACCAGCTCGACCGTCAGCGTCAAGGTGCGACCGCTGATCACGCTGACCCTCGTCAGCAAAGCGACCGGTCTCTTCTCGACCAAAGTGACGGCCGCGCGGTCCTTTGCCGGTAAGTACGTGCTCGTCCAGCGGCTGACCTCAACCGGCGTCGTGACACTGAAGCGGGTGACGCTCGATGCGAACTCGGCGGCGAGCTTCCGCGTCCGCTTGCACCACGGCCGCTCGCGCCTGCGGCTCGTGATGCCGACCTCACAGACGGCGCCCGGCTACATCACCGGCACGAGTAACGTCGTCACAGTGCTCCACTGACTACAAACCGGGCTTGACGCGACAACGCGTCGGCTAGACCCGAGGAGCGCGGTCGTCGCCGGGATGGGCGACCGCGCTCCCACTCTCTCGGAACCGCCGCCTCCCTCCCGCGCCCCGTAGACTGACTAGCGGTCTCGGGAAGCCACTCCCGGACG
Source organism: Actinomycetota bacterium (assembly GCA_046728195.1). Classification (GTDB taxonomy): domain Bacteria; phylum Actinomycetota; class Thermoleophilia; order Gaiellales; family Gaiellaceae; genus 3-1-20CM-4-69-9. The sequence continues at coordinate 10,388 of JBKPEC010000044.1, read as the reverse complement.
GTGCCCGGGCTTGATTTCTGCTTGTGCGCCCGTAGGCGGCTGTGGCAGCCTCGCCAACGAGCTCCTCGGGGACGGTGGCCATCGACTGCACGGCAAGCCCCTTCGTCGGCGGGGAAGGGCCTTGCTCCCCCCGGCGCTCGGTCGCTCGTAGAACGGGGTGTTGAACGCCGTCAACGTGGGTAGCCCACTTTGCGTGTACACACGCCGAGGGAGGTACTGCATGCGTCTCTCACGATGGATCACAGCCGCGATCACGGCGATCGCCGCATTCGCGGTCGCCGGATTCGCGCTCGCCGCGTCGGGCCCGATCGACGTCTCGGGCCTGAGCCCGTTCGCGGCCTGCACCGTCGGCGGGCCGGGCACGAACTCCGTCAACAGCGAAGTCGAGCCGTTCGTCGCGGTGAACCCGACGAATCCGAGCAACATCGTCGGCGTCTTCCAGCAGGACCGTTGGTCGAACGGCGGCGCGCACGGCCTCGTCGCGTCCACGAGCCACGACGGAGGCGCCACGTGGACGGAGTCGTGGGCTCACTTCAGCACGTGCTCCGGCGGAACACCCGCGAACGGCGGTGACTACGGCCGCGCGTCCGATCCCTGGGTGACGTTCGCCCCGAACGGCGACGCCTACCAGATCAGCCTCTCGGCGAGCTCCGACCTAACCGTCTCGGCGGTGCTCGTCAGCAAGTCGACCGACGGCGGCGATACCTGGAGCGAGCCGACGACGCTCGCCCGCAACGTCTCCGCGTTCGCAGAAGGCCCGGGCTTCAACGACAAGGAGTCGATCACGGCCGATCCCACGAACGCGAACAACGTCTACGCGGTCTGGGATCGCAGTCGCTTTCCGAGCGATCAGGCCGGCATCACGCCGCAGATGAGAGCCGCGTCCATCCGCGGCGACATCATGTTCTCCCGGACGACCGACGGCGGGCAGACCTGGTCGCCCGCACGCGACATCCTGGGCCTGAACCAGAACGAGTTCACGATCGGCAACCAGGTCGCCGTGCTGCCCGACGGCACGCTCGTCGACATCTTTGAGGACGGCAACGGCTCGGGCCGCCAGCCTTCGCCGAACCAGTTCCACCAGTCGGTCATCCGCTCCACCGACCACGGCGCGACGTGGTCGAAGGTGATCGACATCTCGACCGACGGCTCGGTGGCCGTCCGTGATCCCGACACGGGCGCCTTCGAACGCACAGGCGCCGGTCTCCCGGACATCGCCGTCGCGCCGAACGGAACGCTCTACGCCGTCTGGTCGGACGGGCGCTTCAGCGGCTTCACGCACGACGACGTCGCGCTCTCGCGCTCGACCGACGGCGGTCTGCACTGGTCGACCCCGATCAAGGTGAACGCCTCTCCGGCGGGCGTCGCCGCCTTCACGCCCTCCGTCGACGTGGCCTCGGACGGCACCGTCGCGGTGAGCTACTACGACTTCCGGAACAACACGCCGGATCCGGCGACACTGCCGACGGACGCCTTCGCCGTCTTCTCGCACGATGGCGGCCAGACGTTCGGCGGTGAGGTGCGCCTCACTCCCAGCTCGTCCGACCTTGACCTCGCGCCGAACGCCGGAGGCCGCTTCCTCGGCGACTACGTCGGCCTGAGCCATGCGGGAACGACGTTCGTCCCGTTCTTGACGCAGACCGTCTCGAGCTCTAACCCGACCGACATCTTCGCGTCCTTCGTCCCTTAGGACGTGTCCCCGACGGGTGGGGGAGCGCCGCTTCTCCACCCGTCCTACTCCGGCGCGGCCTTGGGCTGCTCCATCCCTGCTCCACCCGAGCTCCACAGCTTTAGCGAATCGGCCTGTCTAACAGGCGAGGATCGGCCGCTGACCCCTATTCCAACCGTAGGAGGTCACGCCCCTGCGCTGGCCACGCCTTCGCGAAGATTGGGGCTGTTGCGATGCGCGCCTATCTCGCCCTCGGCGACAGCATCTCTATCGACTACTACACCGGCGTGCGCGGTGGCGGAGCGCCGTCGCAGCTCGCGCGCAAGCTCGGCCTCGAGCTCGTCGACCTCACGCGCGACGGCAACACGACCCATGGCGTGCTCGCCGATTTCGCTACAGCACCGGCGGTCGCTGATGTCGTGACTCTTACCGCCGGCGGCAACGACTTGCTCGGCGGCGAGCTCCCGCGGGCGACTCTTCGCCGGCTTAACCAGATCGCAGAGCGGATCAAGCCACTTGGTACCTGTGTCGTGGTCAACACGATTTACGACCCGAGCGACGGCGACAACGACGTGGGACGGCACGAGCTCGGCCTGTCGCGGCTGGCCACGATCGCTGCCATGAGCGCGGCGCAGGCCCAGCCCGCCAGGGGCAAGACCGTGATCGCGTTATGAGCCATCGAAATCGCCTATCCGACTCTATCCCCCGATCTGCTGTCAGCGACTACCGCAGGGTCTGTTCTGGGGACAGGTCTTGGGGACAGGTCCCGGGTGTTCCGGGTCCGCTCAGAGCAAGGTGAGGCGCTTCGTCGCCGCTGACTCGAATTGCGCGATTAGCAGGGGAAGCAAATTGTAGACGGCGATTCCGAGACCGCATTGTCGTGGTGCGAAGTCTCCATGGTAAGGAGGGGGTCGACGGTTCGAGTCCGTCAGAGGGTTTACTTGGACTCACAAAGCCGCTGCAAAAGGCGGCTTTCTTGTTGCCGTGACAGACACTGTGGAGTACCTCTCTGGGAAGGAGGGGTCGCTGGTCGTCGAGGACGGCAGCAGCCGCCGAAAATGGCCTCATCACGCGGTTTGCTCACACACGCCGCTTCGAGCGCGACGTTCTGGGGACAGGTTCTGGGGACATGATTGGCCTTTCGCCTTGCCTCGTGAGGCAACGATTGCGTTCACCCGAAACGGATAGCGACTGGGCCTGCCGACGTCAACCGGCAGCGGCTGGACGCGATCGGTGTGTTGGTCGACGAGGGGCAGCTGCGCCCCCAGATCGAGGCGGTGAGCCCGCCCCGACTCGGGCGCCGGCGATGCGGTCGACCAGCGCGTCTGCGGCTGCGAGGCCTGCGTCGATCAGGTCGTCGCCGGGTTGGCCCAACACGACCCCGGTGATCGTCGTCCGCGTGCCGTCGATCACGCGGATGGCCTGGAAGGCGAAGCAGCCGCCTGCGGCGTCGTCCGAGCCGGTCTTGACACCGACGAACCCGTTGTGCCCGAGCAATGTGTTGGTGTTGTGGACGGTGCCGGCGACCGGCAGCGGCGCGCTCGGTGTGGCGACGATGCTCGCGAACACCGGCAGGCGCATGGCCCGATCGACAACGCGCACCTGGTCGGCGGCAGTCGACACGGTTGCGTCGTCGTAGCCGCTCGGGTCGGTGTAGCGGGTGTGGGTCATGCCCAGCGACCGTGCGGTCGCATTCATGTGCGCGACGAACCGGGCGGCCGAGCCGGAATCCCACCGCGCGAGGACGGCGGCGATGTTGTTCGCCGACGGCAACAGCAGTGCCTGCAATGCTTGCAGTTCGGTCAACTGCTCGCCGACGCCGATTGGCACGACCGACTCCTGCTGCCGCCGACGCCGATCGGTATCAGCGACATCGGCGTCAGTGAGCGTGATCGTCGGCCCGTCCTCGCCCACTCCGAGCGGATGGTCATGAAGCACGAGATAAGCCGTCATCACCTTCGCGAGGCTGGCGATCGGAGCCGCGTGCTGGTTCGGCCCCGCTTCAATCCGAGACGGTCCGATCTGGACGGCCGCTTGGCCGTATTTCGGCCACACTGCGCCGGCCACGCTTACGCCGCGCGCACGGTGCTCAGTAGTCGCGAGGCCGCTCGGTGATGCGGCCGTCGACGACGAGGACGGCAGCAAGTGGTAGCCGAGGGCTGCGGCGATCGCCACGATGACGACCAGCACACCCGCGACGCCGATCCTGCGAAACCGAATTGGATGGGTTGTCGTTCGCGCTTGCTTGCTGTGGGCCACGCCGCCAGGTTTGCCCACCTCGTGTTGCGAGCGCGTACCGGTTTTTCGATATGCGGACGATATGCGGCGGCTCTAGCATCGGAGCGTGCGCGTGTTGATCGTCGAGGACGAGCAATACATGGCAGAAGCCATCCGCGACGGCTTGCGCCTGGAAGCGATCGCCGCCGACATCGCAAGCGACGGCGACTCGGCTCTGAAGCTGCTGAGGTTCAACGCCTACGACATCGCCGTCCTCGACCGAGACATCCCGGGTCCCTCCGGTGACGAGATCGCGAAGCGCATCGTCGCCTCCGGCAGCGGCATGCCGATCCTGATGCTCACTGCTGCCGACCGTCTCGACGACAAGGCAACCGGGTTCGAGCTGGGCGCCGACGACTACCTCACGAAGCCGTTCGAGCTCCAGGAGCTCGTGCTGCGTCTCAGAGCACTCGATCGAAGGCGCGCCCACAACAGGCCACCGGTCCGGGCGATCGCGGGGCTGCGGCTGGATCCGTTCCGCCGAGAGGTCTACCGCGACGGCCGCTACATCGCCCTGACCCGGAAGCAGTTCGCGGTGCTCGAAGTCCTGATCGCCGCCGAGGGCGGCGTCGTCAGCGCGGAAGCCCTCCTGGAACGAGCGTGGGACGAGAACGCGGACCCGTTCACCAACGCCGTGCGGATCACGGTCTCGGCATTGCGCAAACGGCTCGGCGAGCCCTGGGTCATCGCCACCGTGCCCGGCGTCGGCTACCGCATCGACACGCGGGACACCGGGCGTGTAGGGGAAGAGCGTGGATAGAAGCCCTGGTCTGAGCGTCCGCCTCAAACTCACCCTCAGCTATGCCGGCTTCCTCATGCTCGCGGGTGCTGTACTTCTCACCGCCGGGTACTTCTCGCTTTCGCGTGGTGTGCACCCTGGCGTGATCTTCATGGTGCAAAGTCACGCCGCTCTCCTACGGTCCTTCGCTCCGATCGCGGCCACAGTGATGGCGTTCCTGCTGGTGTTCGGTCTCCTCGGCGGGTGGTTTCTCGCCGGGCACGTGCTCGCGCCACTGACCCGGATCACCGACGCCACCCGCGTGGCCGCGACAGGGTCGCTCTCCCACCGAATCGAGTTGGAAGGACGTCGAGACGAGTTCCGCGAGCTCGCCGACACCTTCGATGCGATGCTCGTTCGGCTCGAAGCGCACGTCGCCGAACAGCAGCGCTTCGCAGCCAACGCCTCCCACGAACTGCGCACGCCGCTGGCGATCACGCAGACGCTGCTCGACGTCGCCCGCAACGATCCCAACGGCGATACCGGCGAGCTCGTCGACCGACTTCACGCCGTCAACGCCCGCGCCATCGACCTCACCGAAGCCCTTCTCCTGCTCAGCCGCGCTGACCAGCGGTCGTTCAGCCGCGAGCACGTCGACCTTTCCCTCGTGGCGGAAGAAGCGACTGAGACCCTCCTCCCCCTCGCGGAGAAGCACGGAGTCACCGTCGAGACCGCCGGGGACGCGGCACACACGATCGGCTCCCACGCGTTGCTGCTCCAGCTCGCAACGAACCTCGTGCACAACGCGATCGTCCACAACCTGCCGCAGGGGGGCAGCGTCTGGGTTACGACGAGCGCTCGCCCCAACCGCGCGCTGCTCACCGTCGAGAACACCAGCGAGAATCTCGGCCCAGAGATCGTCGCGTCGCTCGCCGAGCCGTTCCAGCGCGGCACGGAGCGCATTCGCACCGACCACGCAGGCGTCGGCCTCGGCCTGGCAATCGGCAGGAGCATCACCCAAGCGCACGACGGAAACCTCGCCCTCGCGCCGCGACCCGATGGCGGGCTGCGAGCCACGGTTGAACTACCGGTCGCGCCCTCTACGAACACCGACTCCGTCGCGCCGGGCACCCGCCATCCCCACGACCAAGGAGAAACCTGACCGAATGACCGTTCAGCGGATGGACAACGTCGGCATCGTCGTCGACGACCTCGCGACGACGATCGAGTTCTTCCGCGAGCTCGGCCTCGAACTCGAAGGGCAAGCCACGATCGAAGGAGAGTGGGCCGGGCGCGTCACCGGACTCGGCGACCAACGCGTCGAGATCGCCATGATGCGCACGCCGGACGGCCACAGCCGGCTCGAGCTCTCGCGCTTTCTCACGCCTCCCGTGGTCGCCGATCACCGCAACGCCCCGGTGAACGCTTTTGGGTACCTACGCGTCATGTTCGCTGTCGACGACATCGACGAGACGCTTGCCCGGCTCCGGAAGCAGGGTGCGCAGCTCGTCAGCAGTGACGTGGTCCAGTACGAAGACGCGTACCGACTCTGCTATATCCGCGGGCCAGAAGGACTTCTCATCGGGCTCGCTCAAGAACTGGGCTGAGGGGCGGCCTTCGTCCACAACGCTCGCGGTGCCCCCGACAGCGTGGCGCGGATCAGGCGAGGGCGCGTTCGAGAGCCGCGCGGTCGGTAGGCTCGCCGTGCGTCGGCAACACGAACTCCACGGGCTTGTCGAGCAGCGGCCTTAGCCCGGTAGCGACCTGCTCGACCGTGACGCCTTCCGGCAGCCAGCTCGCGGGGATCTCGAGCCCGTTGCCCAGGTTGATCAGCGTATCGCCCGCGATCACCGCGCGAATCCGCTCGCTCCAGAGCACGAGGTCGAGCTGACCTTCACGGCCGGGATATGCCTCCATCCCGAACAGGGAATCGCCGATCGCGTAGCGCGTCGCCGGGACGAGCTGGTCCTCGGGGCGATCAGGTGCCGGCGCCGACACGGGAAAGCCCAGGGCTGCGGCGTCGCGCTCATGCCACGTAGAGGTAAGTACCGTGACCACCTCGCGCGACCCGAACAACGCGCGCACGTCGTCCGGAACGTCGATTGGGTCGATGAGGATCAGCCGCTCGCCGTCGTCGATTGCGTACGCAGAGACCGGCCCTTCCCACTTGGGATGCGTCGCAGTCCAGTGGTGCACGCCTTCGGGAAGCATTGCTCGGATGTTAAGCACTTGTCCCCGTCAGGCCATGAACGGCATGAGCTCCGAGGGCATCGTCACGAGTGGCCGCATCATGTCGCGATCCTCGTGTTCGAGGATGTGGCAGTGGTACATGTAGCGGCCGCTGTAGGTGGTGAAGCGGACAGCGATCTCGACGATCTCGTTCGGGTTTACGCGAATGGTGTCCTTGAGGCCCCGCTCGTTGTCGTCGATGGTGTGGTCGAGCTCGTCCTCCGGGTCGCGCTCGAGCGTGATGACGGCGGTGAGGTCGCGGTCTCCGATGCCGCCTTCGGGGATCTCGTAACGGATCGGGCGGCGTGAGAGGATCTGGAACGGGTCGAGGTGGAGGTGAATCGGGTGCGTGTCGCCGGTGAGGTTGACGAGCTGCCAGACCTCGTACCGGCCGAGCATCGGGAAGAACGTGGTCGTGTCCTCGAAGTGCGCCGCGACCGAGCGGAAGCGGGTGGTCTGCTCACCGTCGCGGATGGTGACCTGCGGTCCGGCGTGATCGTCGCTTGCGTCTCCAAGCTCCCGCAAGGTAAGCATGTTGGCCCCGTCGTCGACCTCCCGTTCGACGAGTGCGATCATGCGGCGCGGCGCGATTGACAACGCGTCCGCCGGCGGCGTGTCGTAGTCGGTCGCTAGTTCGTGCGGGATCGAGCGGCGGCTGGGCGTGCCCGGGACGACGCGGACACGCATCACCTCCGGATACGGGAGGAGGCCCTCGAGATCGGCCGCCTTCTCGGCGTCGACGGCCGGGAACGTGGCGCCGTCGAACGGAGCGCGGGCGGTGTTGAGCAGCGTGAGCTCGCTGCCAACGTCGAGGTCGGAGAAGTCGACCAGTAAGTCGGCGCGCTCGGCCGATGCGAGTACGAGCCCGTCCGGAGGCACGGCCGCGGGAGCACGGAGCAATCCGTGGTCGGTGCCGACCTGCGCGATCCGGTCTAGAGCCCGTTCGCCTTCGTGCACGAGGACGAGCCGGTAGGTGCGGGCGTTGGAGCCATTCAGCACGCGGAAGCGGTAGGTCGCCGGCTGGACGTCGAGCACCGGCCAGACCTTGCCGTTCACAACCGTGAACGGCGGGAAGGCTTCCATCACCTCCGGGTCGGTCTTGTGCACGAGCCGGCCGGTCAGCCTCCCCTGCTCGTCGGTGTCGAAGTTGCGGTCCTGAATCAGTAGCGGCACCTCGAGTGGCGGACCCTCGGGCAAGGCCAGCTCGCGCTCGCGCTCGTCGCGCACAATCCAGAGACCCGCGAGCCCCGCATACACGTCGAACTTCGTGATGCCCATGACGTGGTCGTGGTACCAGAGCAATGCCGCGCGCTGGTCCATCGGGTAGTGGAAGACCGCGGTTTGTCCGGGGGCGAAGATGTTCTCGGCCCAGCCGTCGTACGAGGCGGGCGTGAGAGCGCCGTGGAGGTGGACGACGGTGTTGCCCGTCAAGGCGGCCGAATGGCGGTCCGGCTCGCCCCCGCTGAGGCCGGGAACGCACTGCACCGGTACACCGTCAGGGTCGGTCGCTTCCGGGGCAACCGTGTCAGACACCGGGAACGGGCCTTCCAGCTCGTTGCGCCATTCGACCGTCACGGGCTGCCCGCGCTCTGCCTCGATCGTCGGGCCCGGAATCAACCCTTCGAACCCCCAGATGCTCGACGCGGGAAGGTCACGGTGAAACTTGTGCCGGCCGGCGCGAATGCGCACCGTAAGCCGGCCGTCATGCTCCGCTGCGATCAGCCGTGACGGGCGCGGAACGGCGTCGACGAACGGAGCCAGCGGTGCAGCCAACGCGCTCGTCACGGGCCTGGGCATGCTTACTCGACGAAGCAGTACGAGTCGCTCGAGGCATCCCCGCCCTGAAGGCGCGTCTGGTGCACGCGCAGACCGCGGAAGTCGTCGCCGTGCGGGAAGAAGCGCGAGTCGACGGTCATGCCCCCAGTCTCTGTGTTCGCGTCCAGCCGAGCCATCCAAGCGCCCACGTCGTCGGGGTAGAAGATGTCGTCCCACCTCGCATAGAGCGAGTTGGTGAAGTACACGCGCCGGCCGTCCCGGCTCACCTCCACCATCTGAGGCCCGCCCGACAAGGGCAGCTCGGGAGCCGCGGGGTGGGCGCTGCGGCGGACGATGCCGCGCAGGTGCACCGAGCCCGCCTCGATCGGGTTGTGCGGGTCGCTCACGTCGTATTGCTTCAGCTCCCCCGTCCCCCAGCACGACACGTACAGCCAGCGGTCGTCGACGGATAGGTCGATGTCGCTCACCAGCGGCGGGACCGCGCCGAAGGGCTGAAGCGCGGGTGGGAGCTGCGACTCGTCGGCGGGCTCGGCGGGGATCGTGATCACCTTCTTCGTCGCCCAGCGGTCGTCGTCCCGGTACCACAGCCACACCGAAGCAGAGAGATCGGCGACGTTGATCACCACGCAAGCGAAACCCCAGCTTTTCCGGGGATCGTGAGCCGGCCTCAGCTCGAGCACCATCTGATGCTCGTCGCCCAGGTCGATTCGCTCGAGCAGCTTGCCTTCGGAGAGGCTCCAGAAGTCGAGGTGATGGCCGAACTGCCGACCAAGGAGGTGTTCGGGGTCGAGGCCGTCCTCGATCATCGACGGCGTCGCCCACTCCGACGTGATGGCGACATCGTCGTTGAGGTGCCACCACACGTCGTAGGCGAAGTGCTGCTCGCCCCGGTCGGTCTCCCACGCGCCTTTGACCTCGAAGGTGTCGTGATCGATAAGTGCGACCCCTCCCGGGCCGTCGGCGCCGTTGGCGCCGCCCAGGTTGGACATGAAGATGCCGCCGGGGCCGCAATGCACCGTATGCGGTCGGGAGTAGCCGGCCTTGGCCGCAAGCTCCTCGGCCTCGATTGTGTGGACAACCTCCGGTTGCCGCGGGTCGGGCTTCGTATCGAGTACGTACGTGCGCGACGAGCGAAGGCCCGGCACGACGAGGTAACGGCGCTCCAACGTCCCGTGATGGGCGTGGCCTTTGTGGCAGAGCGCGCTGGAGCACGCGTTCCACCCGAAGTGGTGCAACTCGTTGCCTGCGGTCGGCAGATCAGTCCAGCCGACGACCTCACCGTACGTGGGCGACTCGGCGTCGCAGTCGACCACGGTCATCGCATCGCGCTGGCTGCCGGCCGGATCGAGCGCTGCGACGTAGGCCAGCTTCTCGGGCGGAGCCGCTATGGCGGCGGCAGGCGAGCGATAGAACGTGGGATCAGTACCCTCGGCCACTGAAACCTCCCTCACGGGATCCGTAGATGGGGCGATTCTATGCATGGCCTTCGGGGCTCGACCAGTACGCCGCAGCTTGCGCAGACCGGCGAGACGTGGCGGCCGCTAGAACTTGTTCGCGTACTGCGCGACGTTCTTCTTGGTGATGGTGATCGGCTGGCCGAGCCGCAGCTCTTGGTGTTTGCGGTAATACCAGACGAGGCCAATCGGGCCGCCGACGCGGTATGCACCGGGCCTGAAGTGATGGCCGGTGAGCAGGTAGTGAGCCGCCCAGACGGTGAGG
>JBKPEC010000043.1:0-4522 GCA_046728195.1 Actinomycetota bacterium | reverse complement strand
GGCAAGCCCGAGGCCTCTCGCAGCGCGAGCTCGCCGAGCTGGTTGGCACGACGCAGTCGGCGATCGCCCGACTCGAGCGTGGAGGTCGCCCGCCGCGGATCGACACCCTGCTCCGCATCGCCGATGCACTGGACTGCGACCTCGTCGTCGACCTGAAGCCGCGCAAGTCGTCGCACTAGACGACCGGTCTAGACTGCTCCGGCGTGGAGAACACCGACATCGAGGTGGGCACGGTGGAGGAGGCGTCGGTCGCGGTCGCGCGCCTGCTGGCGGTGACCCATGCAGCGTACGAGCGCCGCGCGCAGCTCGAGCACGCCCTCCAATCCCGCGTTGTCATCGAGCAGGCGAAGGGCGTGATTGCCGAGCGGTACGGAGTCGAGCCGGACGAGGCGTTTCAGCTCATGCGCAAGGCAGCGCGATCGAACCGAATGAAGCTGCGCGACCTCGTCGATGCAATCAAGCCCGGTGAGCCAACTCCGCCCGAGCTGCTCGCGCTCGTCTCCGAGGGCAAGAGCGTTTAGGGGTAAGGTCGATCTGATGGGCTCGCGCGAGGAACGGATGGGCCTTAACGAGGCCGTCTTCCGAGAGGTGAACGAGCGGATCGAGGATCTCGCCGACAGGTTCGAGCTGAAGAACGAGCCTCTCGACCTGGTCTGTGAATGCGGGGACGCCGACTGCGTTCGGCGCATCAGCATGACGCGAGCCGAATACGAAGAGCTTCGCTCCGACCCTCGCCAGTTCGCAGTCCATCCCGGCCACGATTACCCGGATGTCGAAGAGATCGTCGACAGGCGCAAGGGCTACGACATCGTCAGCAAGAACCAGGGCATCCCGGAGCAGATCGCCGAGCAGACGGATCCCCGCAGCTGACGAGACACGAGTCGTCGTCGTAGCGCTCGGCGACTCGATCACGGAAGGCAGTCCGGGCTACGATGCGCGGCTCGGCGGCGACGAGAAGAGCCAGTGGCAGTACTGGGCGGCCCGCGCAGATCCGAAGCTCGAGTTTCGCAACTGCGGTGTGTACGGCGAGCGCACCGACCAGATCAGGACGCGGCTGGAGGGTTGTGTGCCAGGCGCCGACGTTCTAGTCGTCCAGGGCGGCATCAACGACATCGCGCAAGGCGTCGCCGTGGAAATTGCTGCCGAGAACCTGCGCGAGATGGTGCGCCGCGGCAAGGAGGTCGGCCTCCGCGTCGTGCTCGCGGACGTCCTCCCGTGGAACAACGGCTGGCCTAGGGCCGAGCCGGAGATACGTCGGCTCAATGCGCGAATCGCGGCGATCGCGCGGGAGGAGGGTGTCACGCTGCTGCCTTTTCACGACACGCTCGAGGACCCGCGCCGGCGAGGCAGGATGCAGGAGGAGTGGACGAGCGACGGCGACCATCCGTCCGTCGCCGGCTACCGCCGCCTCGGCGAGCTCGCCTTCCGTCTTCCGTAGCGGTGCGCAAAGGAGTTAGTGGCTCTGAGCCACTAACTCTCCTGCTACAGCTCGTACTCGTCCCCGTCGGAGGCGCGCTCGATGCCTTCCGGTAGCGATAGCTCGTCGGGTCGGTGGATGATCACCAGCCGTCGCGCGCCCGACGCCTCGAAGGCGGCAATCGCCTCCTCCGCCGATAGATGCCCGCGCAGACCGTCGGGGCCCTCGCGACTCTCCTTCAGCGTCGCCTCGCAGAGGAACAGGTCCGCGTCGCGCCCGACCTCCGCGAGATGAGGGCTGGGCGCCGAGTCGCCCGAGTAGGCGAGCGTCGACTGGCCGTCGCTAACGCGGAGCGCGTACGTCTGTAGTTGGTAGTGCGGCACTCGCACCGGTGTGATGCTCAGGCCGTCGGCCTCGAACGAGCGGCCCTCGACGTACTCGCGCAGATCGAAGGCGTCGAACATTCCTGCGAATCCCAGCTTCTCTCCGAACCGGCCGAGTTCGTCCTTACCTCCCGGTGGAAGCCAGAGCTGAGGCGCGGGCACCTCACGGCCGGGCCCGAACATCGACCCGAACGTCCACGGGACGAGGTCACCCCAGTGGTCGAGGTGGAAATGTGTGATGACGATGGCGTCGAGCTCGGGCCACGCCTCCTGTTCACGGAGACGGGGCAAGACACCAGGCCCGCAGTCCAGCAAGACCCGGCCAGAGCCCTCGACGAGGTAACCCGACTGAGCGCCGCCCGGATTCGGCCAAGCGGGCGAGCACCCGACGATCGTCAGCTTCACGCGCAGAGTGTGGCATAGTCCCCGAGGTGGCAGAGGGCGCAGCTGCACTTTTGAAGCGGGTCCCGCTTTTTTCCGACCTCGACGACAAGGAGTTGGACCGGATCGCTTCGACCATGAAACAGCGCACCTTCCAGGCCGGCGACCAGGTGACGACCGAAGGCCAGGGCGGCGTCGGGTTCTTCGTGATCGAGGATGGAGAGGCGCTGGTCACGGTCGGCGGCGACGAGCGCCGGCGGCTCGGCCCGGGGGACTACTTCGGGGAAGTCGCGCTGCTGAACCAAAGCGTCCGGACCGCGACCATCACCGCGCAGACCGAGCTGCGCTGCTACGGCCTGACGTCCTGGGAGTTCAGGCCGCTCGTCGAGACGCACGGCTCGATCGCCTGGAAGCTTCTCCAGGTGATGTCCAAGACGTACCAGGCCCCGGCGTAGCGCTACGCGGGCCGGCTCGCGAGCTTCACCGTGACGGTGTGGCTCTGACCGCCGCGCCGGTAGGTCAGCGAGACGCTGTCGCCCGGGCGACGCGCGTTGATCGCGGCTCGCAACTCGCTGGCAGTGCTGATGTCCTTGCCCCCGAGCGCGGTGATGACGTCGCCGGCCTTCAGTCCCGCCTTGCTCGCCGGCGTGTCGGGCCGCACGAGCACGATCGCGGCGCCGTTCGTCGACGACGAGTCCCTCAGCTGGACGCCGAGGAAGGCGTGCTCGGCCTTGCCGCTCGAGATCAGCTGCGCTGCGATCGAGCGGATCGTGTTCGACGGGATGGCAAAGCCGACGCCGTCGCTCCCGCCGGAGTCGCTCTCGATCTGCGACGTCACGCCGATAACCTTCCCCTGGCCGTTGAGCAGAGGGCCGCCAGAGTTGCCGTGGTTGATTGCCGCGTCGGTCTGGATGGAGTCGTCGATTGCGAAGTTGTTGGGCGACGTCATCTCGCGATGCAGGGCGCTGACGATTCCCGACGTGACCGTCTCCTGCAATCCGAAGGGACTACCGATCGCCACCACCGAGTCGCCTACGGCGATCCTGCTCGAGTCCGCGAGCGTCAACGGGAAGATCAGCGACGAAGGCGCGTCGACCTTCAGAACGGCGAGGTCGGTCGATGCGTCGGTTCCGACCACCTGCGCCTTGTAGGACTTCCCGTTCCAGAACTGGACGGAGACCGACTGCGCGCCGTCCACCACGTGCTCGTTCGTGACGATGTGACCGTCGGAGTCGTAGACGAACCCCGATCCTTGGGCTTGAGACGACCCGCCGGTCGGATTCGCGCCCGTCGAGACGGTGATCTTCACCACGCCCTTTCGGGCGAGCTCGTAGATGGAGTGCACGGAAAGGCCGCTCGTATTTGCGGCCGGCTGAGATTCGGGGACTGTGACCTGATGGACGACGGTCTTGGAGTTGCCCGAGGACAGCGCGGCATAGGTGGCCGCGCCGCCGCCGGCGCCGATGCAAGCGCCGGCGAGCAGCGCGCCCAGGAGGGGGAGGGATGCAATGCGTCTCACGTCCGCCATGAGACCACAGCTCCCTAAGAGCGTTCTGAAACGCACGTAAGAAGTGACTAAGACAAGGAACCTCTAACGAAATGAAGCACGGGCCGCCGTGACGCGCCTGCCGGCACGATGCGGCGTCCTCAGTCGCGCCAATAGCGCTGCTATTGGCGCTCCCTGCGTCCTTCCCTCGCACTCGGCAGTCGCGCCCCGTCGGCGCGTGTTCATCCCGTCAGAGGTTCAAGAGCCGATCTCACAAACTCCTAACGGGCCTCTTAAAGGGGTCTTAGGCGGGAGTGGCAGCGTCGTCGCAATGGCTTCGCGGGATCTGGAACCCCAAGCGACCGTCCGCCCGCGAAGCTCAGCCTGGGCGGGCTTTTCCCCCTCCGCCCGTTGTCTCGTTCTGTGTGCCGCCGCCGTCGTAACTGCCCTTGCGGCGGCGGCGGTGTCACAGGCAAAGCCGACACCGAGTCTGAAGTCCCCGAGCGTCGCGGACATCTCGCGTGCGTCGCGGCCGATAAACGACACCATCATCTCCAAGCCGTCGACGCTCGGCTACATGCCGCCGGGTTACTGGGGCGGCGAGTACACGATCTCGACCGGCGAAAAGGTCAGTATCTACGCGTCGAACAGCTACCCGATGGACCCCGCGCTCGAGCAGCGCTGGGCGGACTTCCTCGGTTCGCTGATCCACGGTTCGGAAATTTCGAACGTGACCGTACTCCTATCGACACAAGGCCAGCTCGTTCGTGCCTGCGGCCTCGACGCCGTAGCCTGCTACAGCCCGCAGGGCAGTCTCCTCTACACGCCGGGAGAGGACCCGGCGGCGGACCTTTC
>JBKPEC010000042.1:0-8332 GCA_046728195.1 Actinomycetota bacterium | reverse complement strand
CCCGGACGAAACTGGGAGACCGCGATCACCCGCGACGTGGTCGGCTACGTCGACAGCCACTTCCGGACGATCCGCGGCCGGCAGGGACGCGCGATCGTGGGCCTGTCCGCAGGAGGCTACGGCGCGGTGATGGTCGCGCTTCACCACCTCGAGGCCTTCTCGGTGGTCGAATCCTGGAGCGGGTACTTTCATCCGACGGATCCCACGGGAGTGCAGGCACTCGACCTTGGCTCTGCGAGCGCGAACGCGAACGCGAGCGCGCATGCATTTGTCGGGAAGCTCAGGCGGGGGTTCGCGCGGCGACCGACCTTCTTCGCCTTCTACGTCGGGCGCGGCGATTCGAGATTCCGTGCGGAAAACCGTCGGTTCGATCGAGAGCTGACCGCGGCGGGGGTCCGGCACCTCTTCCGGCTGTACCCCGGCGGTCACCAGCAGGCCGTCTGGTCGGCCCACGCGAAGGCGTGGCTGGGTGTGGCGGTCGACCACCTGGCGCGACCGCAGTAACGCGCGTCAGGGCTGGGAACGCTGTTGCCGCTGCCGCCAGCGGTGGAGCGTCTTCGACTTGTACGCGCCCTTGGGCGGGGGTGGCTCTGGCTTCGCGTCGTGCTCCTCGAGCCAGCGTGCGGCTTCGTCGTCCGGATCGAGCCCAGCGGCGCGCTCGCGCTGGCCGAGCTTCTCAGCTCCTTTCCTCGTCAGCGGCTGCCGCCGTCGCCCGAAGTGGACCATCAGCCGGGCTGGTGGCAGACGGCCTCGACGTTGTTGCCGTCCGCGTCGTGCACATAGGCCGCGTAGTAGGTCTCGTGGTAGTGCGGGCGCAGTCCGGGAGCGCCGTTGTCCTTCCCGCCCGCCGCCATCGCGGCCTTGTAGAACGCCTCGACCGTCGCGCGATCGCTTGCACTGAACGCGACGTGTGCCGCGCCGCGCTCGGGACGCGAGCCAATCCAGAAGTCGGGGATCCCTTCGCCGGTGCCGAACCCGGCAGCGTCCTCGAACTCCATCTGCACCGTGTAGCCGAGCGGTGCGAGTGCCTCCGTGTAGAAGCGCTTTGCCTGCTCGAAATCACCGACGTTCGCCGTTACGTGGTCGATCATCACTCCTCCTTCGGCCGACTAGGCCCAGCCTAATCGACGCGAAACCGCGCGAAAACGCACCGACTATGGTGCAGGGCGCGATGGACGTCCGGGTCGCCGTCATCTACTACAGCGCCACCGGCAACGTGCACGGGCTCGCGGTGGCGGTGGCAGAGGGGGCGGAGCAAGCCGGGGCGGAGGTCCGCCTCAGGCACGTCGAAGAATTGGCCTCCGAGCTCATCATCTCCCAGAGCCAGTACTGGGGCCGGCACCGCTCGCAGGTGGCCGACGCTCCGGTGGCGACACTCGACGACCTCGAGTGGGCCGACGCCGTCGCATTCGGCAGTCCGACACGATTCGGCAATGTCGCGGCCCAGTTGAAGCAGTTCATCGATCAAGCCGGCGAGCTGTGGCAGGAGGGAAAGCTCGCGGATAAGGTCGGTACCTCTTTCACCTCGTCGCAGACGACCCACGGCGGACAGGAATCGACGATCCTCGCCCTCAACAACACGCTCTACCACTGGGGCATGCTGATCCTTCCGCTCGGCTACACCGTCCACGAGGT
This sequence comes from Actinomycetota bacterium, assembly GCA_046728195.1. Lineage (GTDB taxonomy): Bacteria > Actinomycetota > Thermoleophilia > Gaiellales > Gaiellaceae > 3-1-20CM-4-69-9. The sequence goes on along the minus strand of JBKPEC010000042.1, from coordinate 6,697 downwards.
GTTTGCCGCCGGCGGCAACCCCTACGGCACGTCGTTCACCAGCGACCACATCGTCACCGGTCCGGACGAGCTGGCGGTCGCCCTTGCCCGCTACCAGGGACAACGGCTCGCCCGCTACGCGTCGGTGATCGGCGAAGCACGTCGCGCGGGGCGGTTCGACTTCAAGAGGCCGAGTCCGCAGAGCTTTCCCGGCTAGCCCGTGTTCGACCACGTCACGATCCGCGTCTCGGACCAGGCCGCCTCCGAACGGTTCTACGACACGGTGCTGCCGCGGGTGCAGGTCGAAGAGCGAGACCGGGCCGGCCCCTACGCGGAGTGGGGCGACTTCTCCATCGCCCAGGCGACGGATGACCAGCCGGTCACACGCCGGCTGCACGTCGCGTTCTTCGCGCCCTCGCGCGAGGTCGTGGACGAGTTCTGGCGCGTTGGGACGGAAGCCGGTTATCCGGACGACGGCGCGCCAGGCTTGCGCCCGCAGTACAGCGAGGACTACTACGGCGCCTTCCTCCTCGATCCGGACGGCAACAGCGTGGAGGCCGTCCAGCACGGGCGCACGCGTGAGCCCGGGCAGATCGACCACCTCTGGATCCGCGTCGCCGACGTCTCGGCGTCGCGACGCTTCTACGAGACGATCGCGCCCCATGCCGGCTTGCGTCTGGCCAACGTCCTTCCGGAACGCGTCCACTTCGCCGGTGCGAGCAGCTCCTTCGCTCTCGTTGTCGGAGAGCCTACCGAGCAGCTCCACATGGCATTCCCGGCCGACGACGACGAGACCGTCAGGGCTTTTCACCGTGCTGCCACCGAGGCCGGATACCGGGACAACGGGGCGGCGGGCGAGCGTGCCGTCTACCACCCGGGCTACTACGGCGCGTTCGTGCTCGACCCCGACGGCAACAACGTCGAGGTCGTGAATCACAACCGATGGACGCCTCCGCCTAGCTGAGCGTCAGTGTCATCAGGCCGGTCTCTGCGCCGAGCGGATCGATCGCGATCGCATAGGTCCCGCTACTCGGAAGATCGGCCGTGATCGTCCGTCCGGAGGTCGTCACCAGCGTCGACGGGCCGAGCGCGGTGCCGTCCGGCTTGAGGATCGTCACGTAGGAGATCAGCACGCTGACGCCCGAGATCGCCAGCGTGACGTGTTGTCCGGCGCTGCCTGCGAAGGTGATGCGGGCGTTCTGGCCCGGGGTCGTGATCATCGTGAGGAACGATGTCCCGCCCACGGTCAGGCTGCCGCTTGCGTCGGGCGGCACGTCGAAGAGCGTGAGCGTCGTGGAGCCGGTCGCGGCGCCCTGCGGATCGACCACAATCGTGTAGGTGCCGGTCGCCGGCAGGACCTTGGTGTCCACGAAGCCACCTGACGTCCCGAGGTACACGTTCGACGCCAACGCGCTGCCGTTCGGATTGAGGATCGAGACGTACGCGTTCGCGATGGTCGTCGCGCTCAGCTTGAGGCTGATCCTGGCGCCCGCCTGCCCGTTGAAGGAGATCCGAGCGTTCTGGCCCGGCGCGTTCGCGGAGATCGCGAGCGACGCGCCGCCGGGCGTGATCGTGGCTGTCACGTCAGGTGGGACGTCGTACAGCGTCAGGGTCGTCGAGCCGGTGGCAGCTCCCTGCGGATCTATCAAGATCCGGTAGGTCCCCGAGGCCGGCAGCGTCTTCGGATCGAGGAAGCCGCCGGACGGGCCGACATACGTGTTCGGCGTCAGCACGCTGCCGTCGGGGCTCAGGATCGACACGTATGAGCTCGAAACGGTGGTGGCGATCTTGACGCTCGCCCGCTGTCCCGCCTGACCGTCGAATGTGGCGCTTGCGTTCTGTCCCGGTGTTCCCGTGGTCAACGTCGGCGACGCGCCACCGAAGGCAATCGTGCCCGCGGCGTCGGATGGGACGTCGTACAGCGCGAGCGTCATCGAGCCGGTGGCCGCAGCTTGCGGATCGACGAGGATCGTGTACGTGCCCGCGGTGGGAAGCGTGCGCGTGTCGACAAAGCTGCCGAAGATGCTCGTGTAGGTGTTGCTGCCGAGCGACGTTCCGTCGGGCTTCAGCAGTGACACATACGAGTTCGGGATCGTCACGCCGGAGAGGTTGAGGCTCACGCGCTGACCAGCCTGCGCGTCGAAGGTCAGGCGTGCGTTCTGTCCCGGAGTCGCGACCGTCGTCGTGATCGGCGGACCTCCCGGCGAGATCGCCCCGCTCGTATCGGGCGGTACGTCGTAGAGCGTCAGCGTCATCGAGCCCGTTGCGGTGCCCTGCGGGTCGACGATGATCCGGTAGCTGCCAGTCACGGGCAGCGTCTGCGTGTCGACGAACCCGCCGAAGCTGCTCACGAACACGTTGGCCACGAGCGGTGTGCCGTCCGGCTTCAGGATCGAGACGTACGAGGTAGAGATCGTCACGGGCGCGAGGTTGAGGCTGACGCGCTGACCGGCCTGGCCGTCGAACTTGAGTCGCGCGTTCTCGTCGGGAGCGCGTGTAGTGATGGTGACTGCCGGGCCGCCGGGCGCGATCGTGTAGACGGCGCTCGCAAGGCCGTTGATCGTGCGTGTCCTCGTCGTGCCACCCGCCGTCGCGGACACGGACAGGCTGATCGATCCGCTGGCGGTCGGTGTATACGTGCCCGTGTAGAGGCCGTCGCCGCGAGCGGTGAGTGCGATCGGTGCTCCATTCGCCGACGCGGTGACGGTGACGCCGCTGCTGTCGGCGCAACGAGTCGCGATTGCGGTGAAGGTCAGCGGGGTTCCGACCTCGGCGTCGAAGCCGGACGCCGGCGACTCGAACCAGAGCTTCGGCGCGCCGTTGCACGTCACCGCGTTGTTGACGTTGAGTCGGCCGCCGGTGGCTGTATAGCTCGAGAGGGACGAAAGCGGGTCCACGCTCTCCAGCAGCAGGGCCTTGAGCCCGACACCCGTGGCAGAGGGGAACGCCGCCTTTGTGAGCGCTGCTGCGCCGGACACGTGAGGGGCGGCCATCGACGTCCCGCTCATGTACTGGTACGTGCCGCCGGGCCAGGTGGAGTAGATGTTCAGGCCGGGCGCGGCGAGGTCCACCGACTTGCGGCCGACGTTCGAGAAGTACGCCAGCTGATCCGAGTTGTCCGTTGCTGCGACCGTGAGGACGTTCGGCAGTGCATAGGAAGCCGGGTACGTCGGCATCGTGTCGTTGTCGGTGCCGCTGTTTCCCGCCGCCGCCACGAAGAGCGCGCCGTGCGTGTCGGCGACCGTGATTGCGTCGGCGAGCGCCTGCGAGTAGTCATCGCCGCCCCACGAGTTGTTGAGCACGGTGGCTCCCTTGTCCGCCGCGTAGAGAACTGCGCTGACCGCGTCAGCCGTGCTTCCCGTGCCGTCGGCAGAGAGGAACTTGAGCGGCAGCAGGCGGACGTGCCAGTTGACGCCTACGACGCCGATACCGTTGTTGCCTGCCGCGCCGATCGTGCCGGCAACGTGCGTCCCGTGGCCGTTGTCGTCCATCGGGTTGTTGTCGCCGTTCGCGAAGTCCCAGCCGCGCCAGTCGTCGACGTAACCGTTGCCGTCGTTGTCAATGCCGTCCGTGCGGCAGCCTGGACAGTTCTCGCCGGGGTTGATCCACATCTGGGAGCTGAGGTCCGGGTGCGAGTAGTCGATGCCGGTATCGATCACCGCGACGGTGACTGCGTCGCTCCCGGTCGTCACGTTCCAGGCCTCGGGCGCGTCGATGTCCGCATCCGGCATTCCCCACCGCCCGCTGACCGGGAAACCGTTGTTGTTCAGCCCCCAGAGGCGGCTGAAGAAAGGATCGTTCGGCGTCACGTCCGCGCTGACGACGAAGTTAGGCTCGGCGTAGCGCACGCGCGGGTCGGCGCGAAGCTGCGCAAGCGCAGTTGCGGTCGCATCGCCACGCACCTTCGCGAGTGCGCCGTGGATCTGCTTGAACTGACGCTTCTCCGTCGCTCCGATCTTGGCCAGGACCTGCTTCTGCTGCGCTGTCGTGACGCTGCCCTTGAACCCGATCAAGAGCTCCCCGGCGACTGCCGGTGGAGTCTGCTTCGCCTGCCCGGCGCCAGCAGTGGTTCCTGCGGTACCGCCGGGCGCGAAGGCCGCAAGCAGGGCAACGGCGACGAGGCCAAGGAGTGGGATGCGGGGTCGACTGCGTGCCATGAAGGATTGCGTCGGGGCCGCATCCGACCCTCGCAGCGTAGGCTCGGGCGGTCCACCGGGTCACCCGATTTCGGGTGATTCGGCGCGCAGTTACGATCGCATTCGAGGTAACTGAGATGAGGGGTCGGTCTGTCCTGATGGGCGCCTCGGGCCTTGTCGCGTGTGTCGCCGTCGCCCTGGGCCTCGCGCCGTTCGCCGGAGGCGGCGTGCGTGACGACACGGAGTCGTTGCAGGCGAAGCTCGACGCAGGAGGCAACGTCTTCCTCCCCAAGCTCCCCCGCGGCCGGTGCTATCTCACCCGTGGCCTCTGGGTCTCGCGGGACGACACCAGCATCACCTCCGACGGAGCGTGTCTCGTTGCGCTTGGTCCCGGCGAAGGGCGGCTCAAGCGAGCAGATGGGAGTCTCGTCCGGGCGAATGCCGTGTTCTTCGTCAACCACTCGGAGGTGCGGAAGCCGCTCCCTGTGCGTGTCAGCGTCAGCGGCCTCCACATCACCGTTCCCCGCGCGACTCGTATGAACGGCATCAGCATCACCGGCCACGAGGTCACGCTGAGCCGGCTGAGGATCGACGGCGCACCGTTGAGGAACGTTGTGATCGGATCCGGCGTACCGGGCGCGGGCGGCATGACGGCCCGCGTCTCGCTGACCGACTCGCAGCTGACGGGCGCTCGGCGTGACGTCGTGTCGGCGTTCGGGCCGATCGGGCTGCGCGTCGAACGGAACACACTCTTGGGTAGCCGCGACGCTGCTGGGGCCGGTCTGCACGTCACGGCTGCGGACCGTGGGCAGCCGACCCTCGACGTCCACGTGCGTGACAACGTCGTTGCCGACAATGCCGGGCCCGGAATCTTCCTCGACCTCGCGCCGGCGAACGGGCGACCGGCGCTCGCATCCGGGATCGAGGTCGAAGGTAATCGGATCCTTCGGAATGCCGGACGCGCCCCTACGGGCCGCCGCGCCGGGATCGTGGTGTACGGCGGACAGGACGACGGGAAGGGTGCAGTCGCCGTTGACGACAACGTCTTTCGCGGAAATCGCGGCCCGGCGGTCCTGCGACGGGTTGCGCGCCCGAGGAAGGTCCCGCGTGTTGCAGCCGGGGTCGCGCCCGGCGCCTCGGGTGGGAACCGCGACGACACCGCCTGGTTGCAGGCCCGCCTCGATCGCGGCGGCGGAACCATCGAGCTGCCCAAGCTTCCGGGCGGCGAGTGCTACCAGACGCGTGGGTTGTGGGTCTCGCACGACGACACGACCATCACCTCCGACGGCGCCTGCATTGTCTCGCTCGGCCTCGGCCCCGTTCGCCTGCACTCGGTGGACGGCGACCCCATCGCCGCGAGCGCCGTCTTCTTCGTCAACCGTTCGAGCGCGAAGAAGCCGGCGCCGGTCGGCGTGACCATCAGCAACCTGCGCATCGTCGTTCCGGCGGGGCAGTCCATGTACGGCGTCGCGATCTACGGGCACGAGACGACACTCAGCGGTCTCGACATCGGCGGTTCGCCCAAGGACGACGTCACGATCAGCGGCCGGGCGAACGGCAACAGCTACGCGGGACGCACCTCGATCCTCGACTGCACGCTGAGCGGCGCGACGCGGAACGGGATCTCCGCGACCGCCGTGATCGGGCTGCGCATCGAGCGCAACACGATCCAGGGAGTGCGGGATTCGCCGCCGGGACAACCGGCAGCCGGGATCGACCTCGAACCCGACGATCGTGGCCAGCCTGCGCTCGACGTGCACATCGTCGGCAACACGATCCAGGACAACGCCGGCCCCGGCATCCTGCTGGAGCTCCAGCCGAATGAGGGCCCGGCAGTCGTGGCCACCTCGCTCGAGATCAGCGGAAACACGATCGTGCGCAACTCGCTGAAGACCACCCCGCCCAAGCGCGCGGGCGTCGTGCTCGCCGGCGGAGAGGACGTCGACGGCGGAACGCTCGTCCTGAGCGGCAACGTCATCCGCGGCAACGGCGGCCCCGGGATCCTCGGCAGCGACCTGAAGCTGCAGGTGCAGGTAAGCGGAAACGACCTCGGGGGTAACGAGATGGGCCCGTCGATCGGCCTCTAGTCGATGGCCGTGAAGAGGTCGAAGTCGCCCGCGAACACGCGGTCGGCCCGGCCTGTTCTCCAGCCCTGGCGGTCTCGCACGAGCGGCGACGGCTCCAAGCGGTATCGGCGAACGATCTCCGCGCTCGGCGCCGAGTTTTCCGACGCCGGCGCAGCGGGCCGGTACACCGGAACCGGCTCCACATTGACGCGAACTGCGATCCGGTGGAACTCGCGCTCCCGCACGGGTCGCTCGAGGACGTGCAACCCGTGCTCACCGGCGAGGAGGGCGTAGGCTGCGAGCCCGCTCACGTTGAAGCGCAGGCCATTTCGCTCCGCCGGCTCGAGCAGCATGCCGCGGTGGTCTGCCCAGCTGCTGTACATCCTCACGAGTCTCTGCACGAATTCAGCGGCCGTGGTACCGGTGTCGGTTGCGGAGACGGAAAGCACCGCGTCGCTGGGATCACCGCGTTCGAGCTCGGAACAGGCATGGTCGAGGACGTGCAACCGGCTGGCG
>JBKPEC010000041.1:0-6001 GCA_046728195.1 Actinomycetota bacterium | reverse complement strand
AGGTCGAGCTCGACGTCGAGGTAGTGGTCGCGGAACGAATGGTTCTGCGCGGGATCGAGCACCTCGAGCAGCGCCGAAGAAGGATCGCCGCGCCAGTCGGCGCCGACCTTGTCGACCTCGTCGAGCATGATCACCGGGTTCATCGTCCCCGCATCGCGCAGTGCTCGGACGAGCCGTCCCGGCAATGCGCCGATGTACGTGCGGCGGTGACCGCGGATCTCGGCCTCGTCGCGAACGCCGCCGAGCGACATGCGGACGAACTCACGGTTGAGTGCTCGCGCGATCGACTCGCCGATCGACGTCTTACCGGTACCGGGCGGTCCGATCAGCGTCAGGATGGCGCCGGAACGCTTGTCCTCCTCGATGCCGCGCTCCTGCCGGAGCTTGCGCACGGCGAGGTACTCGACGATCCGCGACTTGACGTCCTCCAGGCCCGCGTGATCCGCGTCGAGGATCTCGCGCGCCAGCTTGGGGTCGAGCCGCTCGTCGGACTTCTTGCCCCACGGCACGGCCAGCAGCCAGTCGAGGTAGCTGCGGATCAGCGACGCCTCCGGTGAGGCATCGCCCATCCGCTCGAAGCGACCGAGCTCGCGCTCGGCCTGCTCGCGCACCTCTTCGGGCATCTCCGACTCGGAGATCTTGCGGCGGTACTCGTCGACGACGGAACCGTCGTCCTCGCCGAGCTCCTTGCGGATCGACTCCATCTGCTTGCGCAGGAAGTACTCACGCTGCTGCGCCTGCGCGCCCGACTCCACGTCGTCGCGGATGCGGCGCCGGACCTGCAGCTCGGCGAGGCGCTCGCGCTGCAGCGCGAGCGCAAGCTCGAGCCGCTCGACGACGTCCAGCGTCTCCAGCAGCTGCACGCGCTGTTCGAAGCTCAGATCGGGTGAGTAGGCGGCGGTGTCTGCAAGACCGCCCGGCTCGATGACCGAGCGCAGGAACTCGCCGATCCGAGGGTCGGCGTCACGCAACTCGAGGATCTCCTCGACGACGGCGCGATACTCGGTCTCGAGCTCACGGGTCTTGATGGGGGGCGGCGTCTCGTCGGGCTGTGGTTCGACCTCGACATAGAGACGCCCGTCGGCACCCGTCGCCGCGGCGCGAAGCTGCGCGCGGTGCAGGCCGGTCAGCGTCACGACCCGAGCGCCTCCCGGTAGGCGGCCGCTCTCGATGATCTCGGCGACCGTGCCGACCTGCGCATACGTGCCCTCGTGGCGGGGGGCGAGTAGCACCCGCGCCTCGTCGCCGGTGTCGAGCGGCAGCGTCACGGTCATGTTCGGGAAGACGACGGTGTCGTCCAGCGGGATGAGCAGGTATTTCTCCACGGTCAGCTTCACGCTCCTTAGCTAGTACTGTCCCCATAGTAGCTTCAGAACTTGAAGCTTCGCTAGACGCGGCGGACGAGCTCCTCCAGCGGCTTCCGCTTGATCCGGGCAGACCACTCCTCGGCGGGCCGCGAGGCAGGATCCCGGGGGCGGGCCGGATAGCCGAAGGTGAGCACGAGCTTCACCGTAGCGCCGCAGATCTCGTCGGCCGCCTCCTGATCCCGGATCCCGTTCGGGGACGAGGTCACTCCTTCGCCCCAGGCGGACAGCATCATGTTCTGGGCGCACCGGCCCACGTCGATCGGCCTTGGCTCGCCGCAGATCGCGACCACCAGCTGAGCGCCGAGGACGTTCCGCGGTTCCCAGACCGTCTCCGCGAGCTGCTCCCGGGCCGACTCGACCACGACGAACTCCCACTGCTGTTTGTTCTGCGAGTTGCCGGAGAGCCGCCCCGCGTCAAGGATGCGCCGGATGACCTCCTCCGGGATCGGGGTGTCGGCGTAGTCGCGCTGGTCTCGCTTGCTGGCGATCGCGAGGTAGACGTCCATCCCACGATGATGCCTACCGCCAGGTTGTCTCCGAGGCCCAGTCTCGGCCGAGCAAGATCGCCGCGAGCAGGACCGGAATGCCGATCACGAGCCACATAACGGCGTAGCCGTCCGTTGCGCTGAACAGCGACCGCGAGGCGCCGATCGCAGCCCCGACGACGATCGGGCCCAGAACGACGCCGACCCCTCGGGAGAAGTCCTGCAGGCCGGCGGCGGCGCCTTCGCTCCCCGCAGGCGCCAGTGTGAACGCCAGCGCCTGCGGGAGCGTCAGCACGATCGCGCCGGCAAGCGCGACGAACGGGAGTCCAACGAGAAGCGGGACGAGGCTGTGCGGCAGCACACCGATGATCAGCCCGGCGCCGTAGATGAAGCTCGTGACCCGCAGGACGCGCACGATCCCGTAGTGGTCGGCGAGCCAGCTGGCCAGCGGCGCGCCGGCGACGTACGCAACCGCGACGACGGCGATGACCGCCGACGCGACCGCGGGCGAGCGGCCAAGGCCCCGCACGATGTAGAGCACGATGAAGCTCTTCAGGCCGGCGAAGCTGAACTCCCAGAGCGCGTTGACAACGGCGAACAGGCGGAGCTTCGGGTAACGCAGAATTACCCGCACCGAGGCTGGCCGGTAGGGAAGGGTCGAGTCGCGGCAGCGGCTCTCCAGCCGGAAGACCGGGAGCAAGGCGATCGTCGTGGCCACGAGGATTCCCGCTCCGATGATGAAGAGCAGCGGTTGCCAGACTCCGAGCAGGAGGCCGCCGGCCAGCAGCGCGAAGCCAAGTCCGGCGCCGCGGGCGATCGCCTGTCCCGCTTGTGCCCGCGCGTAGAGCCGACGCGGCAGCAGATCGGCGTAGAGCGCGCGGTACGGCGGGTAGTAGAGGTAGTAGCCGACGAAGAAGGCGAGCACGGCCGCGCCGGCGATCGCGGTTGATGGGCTGAAGGGGAGAAGGACGAGGCCGAAGGCACCGAGCGGAGCGCCGGCGACGACGAACGGGAATCGGCGTCCGAGCGGGGAGGGGGGCAGCTCGTCGGAGAGTGCACCGGCAGCGAGTGGGATGACGAGCGCGAAGGCACCCTCCCCGCCGATGAGGACGCCGACGAGGGTGGTCGAGTGCGTGAGATGGATCAGGATCACCGGCCCGAAGGTGGTGAGCACCGAGATTGCGAACGCGAGACCGAAGGTCGGCAACCCGAGGAGAACGAGTAGCGGCCGCAGCTGGGCGGCCGACTCGCCCTCGCGTGGCAGATGCAGGTGCCACCGTTGCCCATGGCGCTCGTGCCCGTGCGCGAGCCGGTCGAGGAGTGCGTCGGCGATCTTGAAAGGCCGGTTCACGTCCGACTTGCTGCAGCCGCCGTTGCCACGTCACGGGGGTACGTCGCGAGCGCCTTGTAGAGGAAGTAGGCGCTGCCCGCGAGCGGGATGAGCATCAGTGCGAAGGTCCATTGCAAAGCCGAGCGTCCGCCCCCGAACACGTAGTCGGACACCCCTCCGAACACCACCGGCGCGATCGCTTGCCCGATCGTCCGCAGGAAGGTTCGCACACCTTCGGCGCGCCCCCACAGGAGTGGAACCATGATGTCGAGTCGCGCAGCGTCGAGAGGCGGATTCTGGGCCGACAGGGCCAGGGCCGCGAGCGTGATGTACGGAAGTGCGGATGTGGCGCTCCGCGTGAAGATCGCAGGGACGAAGAGACCTACAGCTGCCGTCGCGGCGACCGCGCTGACGAGGATCCGGCCCGTGAGGTAGCCACGGTGCAACAGCCTGTCGCCGAGCGCGCCTCCCGCCAGCACGCCGAAGACACCGCCGGCACCGACGACGAGCAGTACCAGCGTCCCCAGAGCCTGGTCGATTCCGTACTGACGCGTCACGAATTCGACGCCGAAGGTCTGGATACCGGCAAGGAAGAAGTAGCCCCCCGCGCTCGCGAAGATCAACACCACGTTGGTCCTGATCCTGAGCACGTAACGGGTCGCCGCGAGGAGTCCCATGCGCTGAGGGTCGCGAAGCTGAACGAGCGCCGGATCAGGCTCGATCCCCTGCTCGCGCGCGAGTCGTTGCGCGTCGGTGGTCTGATCTCCGTCGTCGCTCGAATCGGCGTCTGCCAGAGTCGAATTCGGAGCAACCAGCGCACCGCGGCCGCCGCGGGCCGGCTCGGGGAGTCGGAAGATCAGCCACGCCAGGACAAATGCCGGGAGAGCGAGGATCACGAAGGCTGCGCGCCACGAGAGCGCGGCGATGTCCCCGGTGACGGCGAAGCCGACGCCCGCCCCGGCCAGCTCACCGGCGAGGATGTATCCGTAGATGCGGCCACGTTCGCCCGACGGGAAGTAGTCGCCCACCAGCGACGCAACGAGCGGTCCGGCGGCCGCCGTGACGCCACCGAGCAACACGCGCGTCAGGAGGAGTTGACCGAAGGTTCCGACAGTTGCACTCCAGATCATCGCACCGCCCCAGAGCACGATCGCGCCGGCGAGCGTCCAGGTTCGACGCACTCGGTCGGCGAGGACGCCGAACGGGAGGCTCGCAACCGCCGCGACGAGCGACGTCACCGTCACGAGCAGACCAATGTCCGTGTTGTTGATCCCCAAGGCATCTCGGAGTGGGGTGGCAGCCGCGCCGACCGTCGTGGCGTCGGCGCTGCTCAGTGCGAGCACCGACGCGAGCAGCACGATGACGCGCGTCCGCTCGGCACCTCCGAGCACTCCTTCGAGGGCGCGGACGGCGCCCCGCCCCAGCTCGCTCGCCGCTCCCCGGAGCCCGACCGGCCGCCGGTCGACGCTCATCCAGCGCGCCGTCCGGACCGTGCGAGGCGCCGGCGCCTGCATGGAGGCGCGGCTTGGGATGCACGGTCAGGACGTGCATGTGACGGGTGGGACAGACGTGATTCGTCATACATTCGGGGCGGCCCTCGTCGACGAGCTGACCATCATGGTCGCACCGGTCGTAACGGGCGGCGGCAGGCGTCCGTTTCATCGACAACCTGTTTGTGGCTCAGAGCCACTAAGTCTGTCGAGCTCGGGCAGCTGCGCGCCTCTAGGCTCCGGAGCGTGCGAATCCGCTGGTACGGCCAGTCGGCGTTCCTGCTCACGGGCGAGCGCCACCGGGTATTCATCGATCCTTTCGGCGACGTCTCGGCGCTCACCAGTCGCGGGATCGAGTGGCGTTACCCGCCCGTCGAGAACGTCGACGCGACCTGGTTCTGGTGACGCACGAACACGCCGACCACAATGCCGCCGACGTCATCGGCGGCGGCCCAGCGATCGTTCGCTCGGCCGGCAAGCACGAGACCCCGATCGGCGAGGTGGTCGGGATCGCCTCCGAGCACGATGCTGTGGCCGGGAGCGAGCGCGGTTCGAACGTCATCTACCGCTTCACGCTCGACGGCTTGCAGGTCGCCCACCTGGGCGACTTCGGCCAGACTGCGCTTCGTCCGGAACAGCGGGTGGCGCTCGAAGGCGTGGACGTGCTCTTCATCCCGGTGGGCGGAGGCCCGACGATCTCGGCGACCGGGGCTGCGGGCCTCGTGCGCGAGCTTGCGCCCCGGCTAGTGGTCGCGATGCACTTCCGCACCGAGCTGATCGGCTTTCTCGATCCTCCGGACGCGTTCCTCGAAGCGCTCGGTGCAGAGGTGGATCGCCTCCCGGGAAGTGAATTCGTTGCAGAGGAACACCTGCGGAACGGCCCGGTCGTCGCACTGCCCAGACCGCCGGTCGCGTAAAGCCCCGCCCGCCGGCTCAGCCGAAGCCGCAGTCGACGGTGACCTTGTCCAGCGCGTTGCGGAGAGCCTGGAGCTCCTGCTCGTCGAGTTGGGAAACAAAAAGATCCGCGACGCCACGGAGATGGACCGGCGCCGTTTCGACCAGACGGGCGACACCGGCGTCAGTCAGCGCAACGACCACGGCGCGTGCGTCGCCTTCCGCACCTGCTCGCCGAACGAGGCCCTGGTCGACCAGCCGGGCAACACGGCGGGTCATGCCAGAACGGGAGATGAGGGCCCGCTGCGCGAGCTCGGTCATGCGAAGCTCGCCTCCGGCGAGGGCGAGCTGAGCGAGCACATCGAAGTCGGCCAGTGCCAACCCGGTGGTCTCGGCCAGGTCGACCTCGAGGCGACGCATCAGCGTGGCGTGTGC
>JBKPEC010000040.1:0-12079 GCA_046728195.1 Actinomycetota bacterium | reverse complement strand
CATCGAGAGCTGCGCCATCACGGCGACGCCGATCCCGTACAGGCCGGCGAAGTGATGCGCGATCAGGATGCCGGCCGCGATCACGATCACCGGGAGCGCGGTCGCCTGCATCCCGACCCCCAGCCCGGAGATGATGTTGGTTGCGTGTCCTGTCTGTGATGCCGACGAGATCGACTTCACCGGTCCCCAGCGCGTCCCGGTGTAGTACTCGGTGATCGCGACGAGCAGGAACGTCACCACCAGACCGACGATCGATGCCGCATAGAGGTCGGTGAAGCTGAACTTGCCGCCGTCATAGGCCATCGTGACAGGGATGAAGCCGATCGCGGACAGGATCGTGGCGACGAGGACTGCCTTGTACAGCGCGTTCATGATCGAGCCGCCGCGCCCGACCCGCGCGAAGAACGTCCCGATCACCGACGCAAGGATGGAGATGCCGCCGAGCGCGAGCGGATAGAGCGCAAGCCTGCTCGAAGGGAACTGCGTACCGAGCAACATCACCGCGACTGCGGTGACCGCGTAGGTCTCGAACAGGTCGGCCGCCATCCCCGCGCAGTCGCCGACGTTGTCGCCGACGTTGTCGGCGATCACCGCCGGGTTCCGCGGGTCGTCCTCGGGGATCCCGGCCTCGATCTTCCCGACGAGATCGGCGCCGACGTCGGCGGCCTTCGTGTAGATGCCGCCGCCGAGCCGCGCGAAGACGGAGATCAGCGATCCGCCGAACGCGAGACCGATCAGATCGTCGATCGCCGAGTCCGGCGAGTTGCCGATCCAGCCGGTAAGGATCCAGTAGTAGCCCGCGACGCCGAGCAGGCCGAGCCCGACCACGAGCAAGCCTGTGACGGAGCCTGCGCGGAAGGCGATGTTGAGGGCCGGCTTCAGGCCGTGGCGGGCCGCCTCAGCCGTGCGCACGTTCGAACGAACAGCCACGTTCATGCCGATGAAGCCCGCCGCTGCCGAAAGAGTCGCGCCGACGAGGAAGCCGAACGCCGTGCCCCAGCCGAGCTTGTGGTAGAAGCCGATCAGCAGGAACGGCACGATCGAGACGGCAGCGATCGTCGTGTACTGCCTGCGCAGGTACGCGGCGGCGCCTTCCTGGATGGCGCGGGCGATCTCCCGCATGCGCTCGCTGCCTTCGGGCTGTCTGAGCAGCCAGACCGTCAGTCCGATCCCGTATGCGATGGCGACGCCGGCGCAAACAAGCGCAAACAGCACCGGATGGTCGTTGAAGAAGTTCCCGACGATCAGCGTTCCTACCCCCTCACAAAAGTCGGCGCCGAGTGACCTCGGCGCGGGCAGGTTTTTATCACATGGGGCGGCTGCGACGGCTCAGGAAGCCGCTTCGTCCTCGTCCGACGGGCGCGCGAGCTCGAGCGGGGAAAGCGTGCCCACCAGCTCCGGATGGACGGAGCGAACGTGCTCGTCCGCGTCCCTCAGCATCTCGTCCTCCTCTTCACCCAGGAGGACATAGCCGCAACCGCATCGGATCTCCTCGGCGATCTGCATCTCGAGCACAAGACGCCCGAGCCACCGCGCTGCTTCCCCTCGGGACGAGCTCAGCCGGCCTCGTCAGTGCCCTTGGCCGCGTCCGCGTATGCGAGCTGAAGGTTGGCGGTGACTTGCTTGAAGTCGCGAACGAGCTCGTCCGCCACGGAGCCCTCGAGGACCGGGACGAGCGCGCGCAACGCCTCGATCGCAAGCCGCGCCTGCCCGAGGTCTCGATCCTCGTCGGCCAGCCTCCGGTAGCCGAGGGACGAGACCGTGTAGAGCGTCTGGACGAGCAGGTCGGAAACCTTGAGCTTCTGCAGCTCCGCCTCGAGCTGCCGGACGAGCTCCTCGTCGGACGGCGGCTGTGGCTCAGCCACCGACGCGCTCCCGCGGACGGCGGACGAGCTCGGCGAAGACGTCACGGTGGGACCCGAGCTCCGCGACGCGCGCATACTGACGCTCGGCCGCGTTCGCTTCGGGAACGGCGAGATACGGCGCAGCTCCGATCTCCTCCGCGACCGGCGACACCCACTCGATCAGCTGCTCGATCCGTGCGCGCGCAGGCACCACCTCTCCGCGCTCGAAGTCGATCAGCTCTCCGCTGAGACCGTGTCGGATCGCACGCCACAGGTTCTCCTCGATGAGACGATGCGGCAGGTCCGGCAGGGGCTCACCGTCGTCGAGCGCGCGTGCGAACCGAACCCCCAGCGCGTACATGAGCGCGGCCAGCGCCTGCGCTTCGACGAGATCCGGTTGAGCGTCGGAGATCCGCACCTCCACCGTTGGGAACGCCAGGTGCGGGCGCACGCTCCACCAGATCTGCGTGTGCTCGTCGATCGAGCCGGTGTCGAAGAGGAAGCGCACGTACTCCTCGTAGGCCCGCCAACCCTCGAAGGTGTCCGGCACGCCGCAGCGCGGGAACATCTTCGTGAAGATCTCGGTACGGACGGAGTGCAACCCCGTGACGCAGTCCTCGATGAAGGGAGAGCTGGCAGAGAGCGCGAGCAGCTCGGGCAGAACGTTGCGAAACGCATTGCAGACGCCGATCGCGCGATCCGCGCCGCGAATGCCGATGTGCGCGTGGATGCCGAAGCTGTTGTTGCGCCAGACGACGTACTGCAGGATCTCGTTGTTCCGGCGGTAGTGCGGCGTGTCGATGATCCGCTGGTCCTGCCAGCGGCTCCACGGATGCGTTCCCGTCGACGCCAGACCCACCCCGAACTGGTCGGCGAGGTCCGCGAGCTGCACGCGCCGGCGGGCCATGTGCTCGGCCGCCTCCGCGAAGTTGAGGCAGCGTCCAGTCTTGACCTCGATCTCGGACGCAATCAGCTCGCCGACGAGATGGTCGTCGAGCTCGGTTCCGGCCGCGCCGGCCTTGAGCTCCTCGAACCGATTCGTCAGCTCCAGCGTGTCGGGATCGAGCAGAGCGAACTCCTCCTCGACCGCGATCGTGAAGTCCTGCCCGGATTCGAACGCCTCGTGCGCAGCACGAATCTGCTCGTCCGGTCTCAGTCGCTGCTCGTCCCCCACGTCGCTAGCGTAAATGAAGCGTTGGCGGACTACGCTCGCCGAAACGGCTCCAGCAAGCAGTCCGCGACGCTCGTCCAGCTCCAGCGCCGCACCGCGGCACGGCGCGCGGCGGCGCCGAGCCGCGCACGGGCCTCGGCGGGTAGCGCGAGCAGTTCGCCGAGCTTGGCCGCGAGCTGGTCCGCGTTTCCGGTCTCGAAGCTCGCGAGGTGCCTAAGCTCGGGCGGATACTCCTCCTCGAGGCCGGCCGCGACCTCGGCCAATCCGGAGTGTCGCGCCACGAGCGGCGGCGAGCCCGCCGCCGCCGCTTCGGCCGCGACCATGCCGAAGGCTTCCGGGAAGATCGACGGCACGACGGTGACGTCGGCGAGTGGAAGCAGGTGGACGAGGTGGCGGTGCTCGAGCGGCCCCGTGAACAACGTCCCGCGCGGAGCGAGCTGCTCCAGCTCTGCGCGGTACTCGCCGAAACCGACGATCACCGCCCGGGCGTCGAGCTTCTGCAGCGCCTCGAGCAGCACGTGCACTCCCTTGTTGTAGAGCAGCTTGCCGAAGTAGAGGACGGTCGGCTCGTCGGTGGCGAAGTAGCGTTCGAGGCGCTCGGCGTTCTGCTCGTCCGGAAGGCGCTCGGCGGCGTTGCCGGGGTTCGGGGGGTCGGCACGCGCCTCGGCGACGAGCCGCGCCAGCGCCTCCTCTCGGCCCTGCGGCCGGAACTCGTCGACGTCGACGCCGGGCGGGACCTCGTGCACGCGATCGACGTGTCCGACCACCTCCTCCAGGACCTCGCGGATGTGCCTCGAGCCGACGTACACCGCGTCCGCGTGCGCGAGGCTCCTGCGACCCCACTCCCCGAGGTCCGGGTGGCCGCGCATCGAGTACTCGAGCTCGGAGCCGTGAGCCTTCACCGCAAACGGCAGACCACGCGTGGCCGCCACCGGCCCGCCGAGCAAGACGTGATTCGCGAACACCAGGTCGGCCGGCTCCTGGGCGCAGAGCGCGGTTGCATTGAGAGCGACGTAGCGGTCGAGCTCTGCACGCGTGAAATCCTGCAGCAACTTCGCTTCCAGGCCCTCGTAACGATCGAGGACGAACACGGGCAGAAGCCCGCCGACGTTCGGCCGGAAGACCCTGGCGCTACCGACGTCGTACCGCTCGGGATGCGGCTCCTGGCAGATGACGACCACGTCGTGGCCGGTGTTGCTCCACTCGCGGGCGAGCGCGCGCGTGTAGACGTTCGACCCCGTCCCGCCGAGCAGATAGCCGTGCCAGAGCAGAATTCGCATCGCCGCATCATTCCCGTTGGGGGGAACCTCCCGGTTCGGTCTGCGGACCAGCTGGGGAAACCTCCCGGTTTCCCCAGACCCCTTCCCCCGGTCCGCTCCGCGGACGGGCGCTTCGCGCCTACGTCAAATAGAAATAGAGGGCGTAGAGAAGCTCCACGGCCGGATTGGAGGTGTGTACAGCCACATCCTGCGGCACATCGAGCAGGGCCTCGGAGTAGTTGAAGATAATCCTCACGCCCGAGTTGACCAGATCGTCGGCAACGCGCTGGGCATTGTCCGCCGGCACGGCGACGACCCCGACGATGATGTTCTTCTCACGGATCGCCTCCGCCAGCCTCGTGTAGTCGCTCACGGGCACGTTGCCCACCGGGCGGCCGACCTTCTCGGGATCGGTGTCGAACACGGCCGCGATGTTGATGCCGTGCTCGGCGAAGATCGGCGAGCTCGCGATCGCCTGGCCGAGCCGTCCCGCACCGATCAGCGCAATGTTGTGCTGCCCTTGCGTACGAAGAATCTTCCGGATCTCTCCAAGCAGCGAGTCGATGTTGTAGCCGACTCCGCGCTTGCCGAACTTCCCGAAGGCGGAGAGATCCCGCCTGATCTGGGTCGCGTTGATGTTTGTGTAGTCCGAGATCTCCTGCGAGGAGATGCGGTCCTTCCCCATCTTCTTCGCCTGCGTCAGCACCTGGAGGTAGCGGGAGAGCCGGGCTGCGACGCCGACGGTCAGTCGGTCGGACCCCGACACCGCGTTTCTGGTTTCGAGAGTTTGTGACATCCGGGAGTCGTTGTATCACGCGCCGCCGAGGCGGCGCGTAGGTCAACTTTGTGCGGCCACTTTGCGGCGAAACGCACCCGGGTCGACGTAGTACACGAAGGCCCGCTCACCGTCGATCTCGACCACGGGCAGCCACTCCCGGTACCTCGACTCCAACTCCGGATCCCCTCCGATGTCGACCTCTTCGAGGTCGAAGGGGATCTCGGCGCGTGTGTCCTCGACGATCGTGCGAGCACGCTCGCAGAGGTGGCACCCCTCCGCGTGATACAGCCTGACGCGCCTTACGGGTAGATGCCTCGGGTCGTCGTCGCCTCGGCCACGCGCTGAACGGCGAGCCCGTACGCGGCCAGCCGCATCGACACATCGCGGCTGTCCATGGTGCTCCAGGTCTCGTTGAAGGCCCGCGTGATGATGTCGTTCAGCTTCGCGTTCACCTCGGCCTCCTTCCAGAAGTATTCCTGGAGGCCCTGGACCCACTCGAAGTAGGACACGATCACGCCGCCCGCGTTCGCCAGGATGTCCGGGAGGACGAGCACTCCCTTGTCGTCGAGGATCTCGTCCGCCACCGGCGTCACGGGGCCGTTCGCCCCCTCGACGACGATCTTCGCCTTGACCTTGTCCGCGTTGTCGGCAGTAATCACCTGCTCGAGCGCGCAGGGCGCGAGCACGTCGCAGTCCAGGACCAGCAGGTCGTCGTTCGAGATCGGATCCGCGCCCCGGAAGCCGGCCAGAGTCCCGGTCTCGCGCTTGTGTGCGAATGCTGCCTGCACGTCGATGCCGTTCGGGTTGTACAGGCCCGAGCTCGAGTCCGAGATCGCGACGACGGTCGCCCCGTCCTCGGCGAGGAACTTCGCGAGATACGAGCCGACGTTGCCGAAGCCCTGCACGGCGACGGTCGTTCCTTGCAGCGACATCTGCCGCTTTCGGATTGCCTCGCGGACGCAGTAGAGCGCTCCGCGCGCAGTCGCCTCTTCACGTCCGAGCGAGCCGCCGATCGTGAGCGGCTTGCCGGTGACCACGCCCAGCACCGAGTGGCCCTTGTTCATCGAGTAGGTGTCGAAGATCCAGGCCATCACGCGCCCATCGGTGCCGACGTCGGGAGCGGGTATGTCTTTCTCGGGCCCGATCTCGTTGATGATCTCCGAGGTGAAGCGGCGAGTCATGCGCTGCAGCTCGCCTTCCGACATCTGCTTCGGGTTGCAGACGACGCCGCCCTTCGCACCGCCGAACGGAATGCCGGCAAGCGCGCACTTCCAGGTCATCCACATTGCGAGCGCCTTGACTTCGTCGAGCGTCACGTCGGGGTGGTAACGGATGCCTCCCTTCGACGGACCGCGCGCGATGTTGTGCGTGACCCGGTAGCCCTCGAACACCCGCGTCGTGCCGTCGTCCATCGCAACGGGAACGGAGACAGCCAGTGACTTCTTGCACTGCTGCAGAATGTTGACGAGGTTCGGGTCGATCGCGAACGTCTGCGCAACCTTGCGCAGCTGAGACTTCGCAATCTCGTAGGGGTTCTCGCGAAGGTGCGAGACGGGCGCGTCGACGGTGGTCACTTCAGCTCCTTTTTCCGCGCAAATTGAGGCCTTTTCGGGCTCGGCCGGCCGAGCCTACTTGATGGTGAAGGTGATCGTCCGAATGGTCGGAGGTCCGTTATCGGTGCCGAAGGCGACCAGCCTGAGCTGATACTCACCTTTTGGAAGCACGGCGCCCGTCGGGTCCCGTCCGGTCACCCCGAAGGAGTAGCGACCCGGCAGCACGTCACGGAGTCGCGCCAGGAGGCCGATCCGCCCACCGGTCGAGCTCCAGACCTCGAGGTCGAGGCGCGACAGCGGCAAGACGTCTGTCAGTCCGCCCGAGCGGCGCACCGAACCCGCGACGAAGCTGAGCAACGCCGGTGCGGCATCCGACGGTGCGAACGCGTGCGTCGAGAGTCGGACGGCGGTCAGATCGGGCAGACGCTGCTTGCCGAAGAGGATCGTCCAGGGCACATGGATCTGGCGTCCTGCGACCGGCGTCACGAGCACGACGCCTTCCGTCGCAGCACTGCCCTCCACCCCGCTCGTCACCTGTGCCCGCACGTGCAGACGGATCGAACGTCCCGCTTCGAGCGTGAACCGCTTCGGTCGCACGTCAAGCCGTACAGAAGCCGCGCCTTCGTTCGTGACGTGGACGTCGACGTCCATGGTGAGCGGGCGGAACGAGAGGTTGCGCAGGAGGAACTCCTGATCGCCGCGCCACTTTGCTCCAGCGGCCCGGCCGAATGCCATCGTCGCGGGACTCGCGCCGATCTCCGTCGCCGTCGCGCCGCCGACGTCGACGAGCCCGGCTCCCTGCGCGGTGATGCGGTCGTTCGGGAGCGAACGCGCCGAACCGACGAGCAGGCTCCTCAGACCGTCCGCGTCGAGGTACGGGCGGGCCTGCGCCAGCAACGCGGCGGACCCCGCGACGAGCGCTGCCGCGACGCTCGTGCCGTTCACGGTCCCGTAACGAGCGGAGTTGTCGGGATTGACACCGGCCTCCGCGGTCTCGAGCGCGACGCCCGGTGCGACGAGGTCGGGCTTCACACGCCCGTCGAATGCCAATCCGGTCGACGAGAACGGTGCAACACGATCTGCACCGCCGTTGGCGGCCGTGCGCGTCGAGCCGAGGGAGACGCTCGTGGCGATGCCGCTGCGAATCCTCGCCAGCAGCGTCTCGGCGAGGTCGACGGGGATCGAGACCGCCGGAATCGGCGCCGTCTCGTCGAGCGCGATGCCTCCCGCCGGCAGGTCGGCGCCGTAGAACACCGCCGCCACCGCACCGGCCTGTGCAGCGTTCGCGACGGTGCCGTTCGGGTCGGGGCCGGCCGGCAGTAGGGCTGCGCGCCCCGCCACGAGGCTCACGCCGCGCCGGTCGAAGAAGTCGAGCAGCGGGATCGCACCGCGGTAGCCGACCGGCGCGGTGCTGTGTGCGCGCGGCGCGCCGAGGCCGGCGTCGATCGGCTGGGCCGGGACGACTGCGCCGGCCAGCGAACGTGTGCCGTCGAACTCCACCCGAAGGCCTGAGCGCATCACGAGGCGCACCTGCCCAAAGTGCGAGCGTAGATCGAGAGCACCCACCGTGAGCGCAGCAGGTGCGCCTCCCGGGCCGGCGATGCTTCCGTAGCCTGGGCCGGCCGGCCCGTCATTGCCCGCGGGCGCGACGACCAGTGTGTCCAGGCGGGTCGCTCCAGCGGCCGCGAGGGCAAGCGGGCTGTCCGCGAACGCGGCAAACGGCTCCGCCACGCCGATCAGTGCCACCCGCACTGCGTCGTGCTCATCGCCGTCTCCGTTCGGGTCGACCGCACGTTCCAGCCCCGCCAGGATCTGATCCGTCCGCCCATAGACAGCCCATTGCGCCGAGGCGTCGCGCTGCCAACCTGCGACCCGGATCGGCAGGACCGTCGCACCGGGAGCAACGCCTGCAAGCGCCCCGGGCCCGCCCGAACCGACGAGCAGTCCGGCCATCTCCGTTCCGTGGCGTTCGAGCTCCGACGGCTGGTCGGGCTGCGAGGCCGCGAGTGCACCGCGGTCGCCGCCGACGATGTCGACCCCCGGCTTCGACACGCGGCTCCTCAGCATCGGGTGACTGGGATCGACGCCGGTATCGAGCAGGGCGATCGTGACGCCGCGCCCGTCCTTGTTCGAGAGGCTGATGCTCGGGCGCTCGACGAAGTCGGAGCTGTCGATCAGGTGCTCGCTCAGCGAAGCTGGGTACGCTGCGCGCACGGGATAAACGCCCGCGACGTCCGCCGCGCGCTCGAGCAGCGCGATTCCCCGTGCGTCGAACGCAGCGGAGAAGCCGTTGATCGTGCGTGTGTAGCTGAACTCGGGCTGGACGATCACGCCCTCGAGCCGGAGTCGTGCGATGAGCAGCTTCTGCGACGAGAGAGCAGTGTGTTGCCAACGCCGCTCGTCCTCGCTCGTCGCGAGGCCGCCGGCATTCCCCACTCGGTCCGCGACCGAGGGCGTCTTCAGGACGACGATCACCCGCTGGCCCACTGCAACCCGAGGCCGCTGTGCGCCCGCAAGCCCCTGCCAGCTCGCATCCTCTTGCGTCGGGACTGCGCGGCTGCCCTGGCCGCCGGCCGCGATCAGAATGCCCGTGACGGCGACCGCGAGAGCCGCGAGCACGAGTGCGTTGAACGGCTCACGCGGTGGACGCGTAGGCATCGAGCGCAAGATAGCCGGGATACTGGATGGGCTTTGTGAACCGCGCGGCAGAGGCGATCATCGCTGCGTTGTCGGTGCAGAGCTCGAGCGGAGCGAGCGCCGCATCGGGCACAGCGCGACGAAGCTCCGAGTTCGCCGCAACTCCTCCCACGACCGCGACCTTGGACGCACCGGTTGCGGCCGCGGCTGCGCGTGTCCTTTCCACGAGCGCGCGAACGATCGCGCGCTGAAAGCTCGCAGCGAGGTCCGGACGACGGCGCTCGAGCTCTGCAGCATCGAGCTCGCGCACCGCATAGAGGAGCGCGGTCTTGAGGCCTGAGAAAGAAAAGTCCAAGCCCGGAACGCGCGCAACCGGAAAGTCGTAGGCCTCGGGATCGCCTTCGCGTGCAAGACGGTCGATCTCGGCGCCTCCTGGGTAACCGAGGCCGAGTAGCCTCGCGCCCTTGTCGAAGGCCTCGCCGGCGGCGTCGTCGAGCGTCCTGCCGAGCACCACCGGCTTCGAGCTGCGATCCTTCACGTCGAACAACGACGTGTGCCCGCCGCTTGCAAGCAGGCAGAGAAACGGCGGCTCCTGTTCGTTCGGCTCGAGGTAAAGCGAGGCAACGTGACCCTGCAAGTGGTCGACTGCAGCGAGGGGCAACCGCCGCGCCCAGGCAATCGCCTTGGCAGCTGAGAGACCGACGAGCAGAGCGCCGATCAGTCCCGGGCCCGTCGTGACTCCGACGAGCTCGATGTCGTCGAGCGTTGCGTCAGCCTGGCCGAGCGCCTCGAGGAGAACCGGGGTAACGAGCTCGAGGTGACGCCGTGACGCAACCTCGGGCACGACCCCGCCGTAGCGCGCATGCAGGTCCGCCTGTGACGAGACCACGTTCGCGAGGATGCGACCGTTGTCGGTGATGAGCGCCGCTGCGGTCTCGTCGCACGACGTCTCGACGCCCAAGATCACGCCGGGCGCGGCTCCGGGTCTCGCCACATGATCAGCGCGTCCTCGCGGTTGTCCGTGTAGTAGCCGCGGCGGATCCCGCGCGCCTTGAAGCCGGCCTGCTCGTAGAGACGAATGGCGACCTCGTTGGAGACGCGCACCTCGAGCGTGTAGCCGCGCCGTCCCTCTCCTGCCGTGAGCTCGAAGAGCCGCCCGAGCAGGCTGCTCGCGATCCCTTTGCGGCGATGCTCCGGTGCGACGGCGAGATTCATCACGTGCCACGCGTCGACGTAGCGCGAGATGATCAGAAAGCCGAGCAGCTTCCGGGTGTGAGGCTCGAACGCCCCCAGTGAGATCGAAGACGGCTTGGCGAGCTCGCCGGCGAACATCGAGCGCGACCAGGGCGTCGGATAGGACGCACGCTCGATCGTCTCGATCGCGGTGAGGTCACGCAGCTCGAGCCGCCTGAAGTCGACCTTGTTGGCGGTGGCGCTCATCGGCGTTGCCTCGTTCTATCAGCGTCGGGTACACGAAGGTACAACGGCCCGAGCGTGTCCGCTGGCCCGAAGTCCCTGGCCAGGGCGGCATGGAAACGGGCTCGCGGCAGATGCCGCTCGTCGCGATCGGACGGCACCTCCGCTCCGGCCGCCTCGAGAACGGATCTGTAGCGGATCGCCCCGCTGCCAACGCAGAGCGTCCCGGCTGCTGGGTGGAAGGCGTCCGGCGCAAGCACCCGCGCCTCGTCTTCGAGGACGAAGACCTCTCCACGCCGGGCGTCGATGACGGGCACCGCGCCCGGCGCCCCTGCCGCGAGCGCCTCGAGCGTCGAGACTCCAGCTGCAGGCGTCCCCAGCGCGAGCCCGAGCCCGTGAGCAGTGGCCAACCCGATGCGGATCCCGGTGAAGCTCCCCGGCCCGACACCGACGGCTAGTCCCTCCACCTGCGCCGTGTGCGCGCCCGCCTGCCTGAGCAGGGCGTCGACGTCTTCGAGAAGGGTCACCGCCGTCGAAGAGCGTTCGCCGAGAACCTCTCCGTCGGAGACGAGCGCGCTGGTGGCAACGTCAGTCGCCGTGTCGAAGGCCAGGATCAACATCGCCTTCAATCGTGACAAGCCGACTGCCGTCATCGCCAAGGTCGAGCCGCACCTCGGCGCGGGGAGCGGGTAAGACGCCCTTCCCGGCCTCGGGCCACTCGACAAACACGACCGCGTCGTCGAAGTACGGCTCCAGGTCGCCCCACTCCGCCGCCGAGACGTCGCGGAAGCGAAAGAGGTCGAGGTGCGACACGTCGACGCGGCCCCGATAGCGGTGGCCGATCGTGAACGTGGGGCTCGTGACGGGCCCCTCAACGCCGAGCGCACGGCAGGCTCCGCGCACGAACGTCGTCTTCCCGGAGCCGAGCTCGCCCGACACGGTCACCACGTCGTCCGGCCGCAGCTCCGCGGCGAGCCGCGCCGCGATCTGCTCGGTCTCCTCGGGCGAGCGGGACCGGATCAGAAGAGGCCGAGCTGGACGGCCGGTTCTGCCGCTGCGGGCATGACGTAGACCGGCTCGGGCGGGGCGATCTCGCGGCCGAGCAGCTCGGGCAGGCGGGCGAAGTCGGACTGCAGCACCTCGAGCATGCGGGGTGTGTAGAGGGCGGCCGCCGGGTGGTAGATCGGATACAGCAGCACGCGCCGTCCGCCGAGGGTCGTCTCCTGCTCCTGGCCGTGCACACGCGTGATCCCGGTGGGCCGTCCTGACAGCAGCTTCGTGGCGAAGTTCCCGAGCGTCGCCACGACGCGCGGCTGGATCAGCTCGATCTGCCGCCAGAGGTGAGCCTCGCAGGCTTCGATCTCGTCCGGCTGCGGATCGCGGTTTCCGGGAGGTCTGCACTTGAGGACGTTCGCGACGTA
>JBKPEC010000039.1:0-14107 GCA_046728195.1 Actinomycetota bacterium | reverse complement strand
GGCGTCGATCCGTACAGGATGCTCCACGGCAATCCTCAGGCCGGCGCGCGGGCCCTCCAGCGCGCGGGTCTGACCTGGGACGACATGTCCGTGATCGAGGTCAACGAGGCGTTCGCCTCGGTCGTCCTGCAGTTCGCCCGCGACGCGGGCCTCGAGGAGCGCTGGAACGACATCAATCCGAACGGCGGCGGGATCTCTCTCGGCCATCCTCTCGGAGCGACCGGCGCCCGCATGACGGCGACGCTCCTCAACGAGCTCGAGCGCCGCAACGACCCTTACGGGATCGCGACGATGTGCATCGGGTTCGGCGAGGCGATCGCGGCCGTGATCGAGCGGGTCTAGCGCAGCTTCGATCCGGCCCCGTTACCCTGCGGCGGGTGGGCGAGCCAGCCGGTCGTGCGGTCGCGCGAGAACCGAAGGAGATCGTCGCTCGGGGATACGACGCGATCGCGTTGCGCTACGCGGAATGGGCCGGGCAGGTCGAGTCACCCACGCTCGAGTGGGTGCGTGACCTCGACGCGCGTCTTGCCGACGGCTCCGACGTGCTCGAGCTCGGATGCGGCCGGGGTGTTCCGACGACGCGCGAGCTCGCGCGCCGTCATCGCGTGACCGGAGTCGACATCTCGGCGGTGCAGATCGAGCTGGCGCGGCATCACGTGCCCGAGGCGAGCTTCGTGCACGCCGACGCGACCGAGCTGCAGGTCGCCGAGGCTTCGCTCGACGCGGTCGTCGCGCTCTTCTTCTTCGGACACGTTCCCCGGCACGAGCAGACCGGCCTGATCACGCGCATCGGCCTCTGGCTCAGACCCGGTGGGCACCTGCTCTCCACCTTCGGGGTCGGCGAAGCCGGTGAGGGAGTGGAGCAGGACTGGCTGGGCGCTCCGATGTTCTTCGCATCCCTTGCGCCCGACGCCTATTTGCCCCTTCTGCGGGACGCCGGTCTCGAGGTCGTCCGCGAGGAGGTCGTCCCCCAGCACGAGCCGGGTCACGGTGAGGTCTCCTTCCGCTGGCTCCTCGCTCGGGCGGAGGAGTGATGGAGATCAGGAAGGTCGGCGTCGTCGGGCTGGGCACGATGGGTGCCGGGATCGCCCAGGTCAGCGTGCAATCGGGATTCGAAACGGTGGGGCGCGAGATCAGCAACGAGCTCGGCGAGCGCGGGCGTGCGACCATCGACCGCTACCTGTCACGCGGCGTCGAGAAGGGACGTATGACCGAGGTCGACCGCGAGGCGGCGCTCGACCGCTTGACGCTGACGACGGATCTCGCCGACCTCGCGGACTGCGACCTCGTCATCGAGGCGGTACTCGAGGACCTCGAGCTCAAGCGTGAGACGTTCGCGGAGCTCGACCGCATCACGCGGCCCGAGGCCGTTCTGGCGACCAACACGTCCGCGCTTTCCGTGGCAGAGATCGCGGAGGCGACAGCACGACCAGAACGCGTCGTCGGCATGCACTTCTTCAACCCGGCTCCCGTGCTCCCGCTTGTCGAGATCGTGCGTACGTCGAAGAGCTCCGACGATGCGGTGGACGCCGCCTACGCGTGGGCCGAGCGCGCAGGCAAGCAGCCGGTGGCTTGCAACGACACGCCGGGCTTCATCGTGAATCGGATCCTGATCCCGCTGCTGAACGACTGCGTCCGCGTCCTCGACGAAGCGGGGGTCGAGCCGCAAGAGATGGACAAGGCGATGACGAACGGCGCCGGATGGCCGCTCGGTCCGTGTGCGCTGATCGATCTGATCGGAGTCGACGTGCACGTGCACGCCTCAGAGGCGCTGCACGGCAAGCTCGACGAGGCGCGCATGGCCCCGCCTGACCGTCTCGTCGAGATGCAGCGCGAGGGCCGGCTCGGCCGCAAGACCGGCCACGGCTTCTACGACTACTAGGCAGCGGCGCGCTCGGGGAGCGCGAGCACGGCCGCCGGCAGCTCGGGATGCCGCGCATGCGCCTCGCGCCAGATCTCCTCGGCTCGCTCTGCCTGCAACGTCTCGAGCGCGACCGCGTGCATCGTCGCCACGGACGCGAGCTCGACCAGCCGCGTCGCCTCGGCATGGTGCAAGCTCGCTGCGACCTTGGCGAGCGCGTCGAGACGCGAGACCAGCAGGCGCGTCGTGCGTTCCGCTCGTGTCTCGTCGATCACGCTCGCATCTTGGCCCCGGGGTCGGACGGTTACGGGACGGACAGCCGGGCCCAGACGTTCGCGATCAACCGGTCGACGACGGGCTGGCTAAGCGAGGCGGCGAAGTTGAGCGCGCCCGCCGCGAATACCTTGGCCCCGGCCGCCGTCTCGTAGTACGTCATCTCCGCCGACCGGCCCGGCCCGAGCAAGTCCGGGATCCGGGCGAGGGTCTGGATTCCACCCGGCGACGCGGAGGTACGGGCGTCGATCTCGATGCCGTAGCGACCGAAGACGTCACCGTCTGCGAGACCGGTCCCCGCGAACGCCCACGGCGTCGAGGCGAGTCCTGTGACCCGGTAACCGTCTTGCCGCTGGCCCTGATCGGAGCCGACGTACTCCACGCCGACGACGGCCGACTCGGGCCGTCCGAGGGTGCGCCACGTCGCGCCG
Organism: Actinomycetota bacterium; assembly: GCA_046728195.1. Taxonomy (GTDB): domain Bacteria; phylum Actinomycetota; class Thermoleophilia; order Gaiellales; family Gaiellaceae; genus 3-1-20CM-4-69-9. The sequence goes on along the minus strand of JBKPEC010000039.1, from coordinate 11,542 downwards.
CGCACCAGGGTTTGGCCGATGCGGTCGACGCGGCGATAGAGATTGTTGGCGGCGAGGAAGGCAAGGTTCCCGCCGTCGTTTCGGTAGCGCTGGATCACGTCGTACTCGTGACTCGTCACGTACTCCTCATGGCCCGGGAAGACGACGAGGTCGTAGCGCTTCGCGAGCTCGTCGCCGTTTGTGAGAGCTTCGAGGTCGTCGTCGGAGAGGAAGTCGACCGACCTCCCCGTGCGGTTCAGCCACGCGACGAACTCGAGGTCCCAGTCATGAAACCGGAAGGGGACGCCGAAGTCGAGGAACGGACGGCGCAGATCGACGCGCTGGTGGCGCGCGGTGACATACCACGAGTCGCCCCACCCGTCACCGTCCGTATCGGCGAAGTTGTACGCGGCCCACGTGTTGGTCGAGAGCACGACGGCAACGCGGTGCATTCCGAGACGGCGCGGCCTGACGATGAACGGCGCGTACCCGACTCGGCCGTCGGCGGCGGTCGCGCGGAGGAAGTACAGCCCGCTCGGCCAGTCGCCCGCGCGTACGACCCGGAGCAGGGCCGGGGCATCTCGATGAGCGCTCCAGTCGACGCGGATCGGCCCTGTCTTGGCAACCCCGCTCGTCTTGACGTCCTGTTCGCTCGGCCGTCCGGGTGACTGGTACGCGAACACCTGCAGCTTCAGCTGCCGTGCGTCCGTTGCAAGACGCAGCTCAGCCGTCTCTCCCGGTGCATAGCTGCGCCGGGTGAAGGCCGCGTCGACGCCCTGCACGCGAACGACGGGAGCGTTCTGGCGGCCGTTCGGTCCGTAGGCGCCGTAGACCCTCTTCCCGACGGTCAGCCGCATGATGTACGTGCGCGGCTGGGTGGAGGCTGCCGGCCGCCAGGTCAGGGAGCGCCGGCCCGCGTCCAAGCGCTCCGCGGTCCGCCAGATCACGATCGTCCCTCCCTTGCCGGCGCGCACCATGTTCGTCGCGACAACCTCCATGCGCACGGTTGCCGCCTGCGTCAACCGGAAGTGCACGACGGCCGCGTCGCGAAAGCCGTCGTGATTCGGGCTCACCGTCGTGAGCAGGCGGCCGTCACCGGCGAACGGCACCGAGCCGTTCGTGACGTGCACGTCGACGAGCGCAGGACCGGGCGCTGCCACGACACTCGCAGTCGCGAGCACAGCGCCGATCATGCGGCCGTCATCTCGCTTACAGTTTCCTTACGTTCCAATGACCCACGGCACAATTGCAGGATCAATACTTTCTGGCGATGAGGCGCCTCCTCACTTTTGCCCTGCTCGTAGGCCTGATCCTTCCGGCCGCGGCACTCGCGAACCCCACGGGGATCAACGACGGCACTCTGTCGGTTCAGGACGGCAACGGCAAGATCGTCATCGCGGGTCGGGGCGGAGTGATCGGCAGCTTCGCAAAAGGGGCCGTAACCATCAGCGACCCGGTCGACTGGGACGGCACGGGCCCGATCGTCTCGGGCGACGACTGGTCAAAGGACAGAAGCGACACGACCACGACCTGGGGCGGCAGGGGCGTGCGCTTCCGGATGATCGGCGGGACCTTCAAGATCGTCGTGAAGGCGCGGGGGGTGAACCTGTCGTTCGTCGGCAAGGGGAACGTGACGATCACCGGCGCCGGCTCCTTCGACGACGGAACGTACTCGGTCAACGGTTCGGACTACACTCCGATTCCGTTCCAGGTCGCGTTCCCGTTGTCGGCCACCGCCCCATAGGCCGATCGTCATGAGCAACAGCACGCAATCAGTGCTCGTCGTCGAGGACGAAGCCTCGATCGCCTCGTTCGTCTCGCTGTACCTCAAGAACGCGGGGTACGAGGTTCGCACTGCGTCGAACGGGGCGGAGGCGCTTGCCTCCGCGCAGAGCGACCAGCCGTCGCTGATCGTGCTCGATCTCATGCTTCCCGACATCGACGGCATCGAGATCTGCCGTCGGATCAGGCAGAAGTCGGACGTTCCCATCCTCATGCTCACTGCGCGGGACGAGGACGTCGACAAGATCATCGGCCTCGAGGTCGGCGCCGACGACTACATGACGAAGCCCTTCAATCCGCGCGAGCTCGTCGCGCGCGTCAAGTCGATCCTGCGCCGCGCGGCGCCCGAGCGGAAGGACCCCGAGAGCGCGACGCTCACGCACGGCGACCTGGTCATCGATGCCGGCCGGCGCGAGGTGAAGGTCGGCAAAGAGGAGATCCAGCTCGCCCCGAAGGAGTTCGACCTGCTCTGGGAGCTGCTCGACCATCGCGGTCTCGTGCTCACACGCGACCAGCTGCTCGAGCGCGTCTGGGGTTACACGTTCGCAGGCGACACGCGCACGGTGGACGTCCACGTCCGGCAGTTGCGCCGGAAGCTCGGCGCGGCGTCGCCGATCGTGACCGTCTGGGGCGTGGGCTACAAGGTCGGCCCCGCGCGTGATGCAGTCAACGCGTAGGGCTACCGTGTAGGGACCATGCTCAGCTCGCTGCGCTTCCGTCTGCCGGCGCTCTTCCTCGTCGGCATCGGCGTGAGCGGGCTGATCGCCACCGCGATCGCGCTGGCGCTCTTCCAGAACTACGCGCGAGAGCAGCTGTACACGAAGCTCCGCCGTGAGGCCAACGGCCTCACGCAGCTGTACGAGAAGCAGGCGATCACGGCCAACGACACCGGGGCGAAGACGCTGAGGTTCGCCCCGGCACAGCTGGAGAAGGCAACAGGGGACAAGATCTTCTACGCGGGCGCGAGCGTGTTCCCGGACCAGGTCTCCGGCCTCAGGCAGCTGCCGCAGAGCTCGGTCGAGTGGCGCTCGGACCAGGTGCGAACGTTCGAGTTCCGTCCGCCTGGCTTCAAGCGCACCTACCTGGCGGTCCTCCAGCCGTTGCGGCTGGCACCGCACAGCGCCCCCTTCGGCGCGCTGATCGTCGCGACCCCGAAGACCGAGATCAAGAGCTCGCTCGCGCCGCTGCTCGGCCGGCTGGCGCTGGCGTTCGTGGGCGGGATCCTCGTCGCCGGCCTGCTCGCCTGGTACCTCTCGCGGCGCATCACCGGGCCGGTTCTCGCTCTGTCGAAAGCGGCAGAGGACATCTCGCGCGGCAGCTATTCGGTCGACGTGCCCGAGGTGCGGGGCGGTGGCGAGATCGGCCATCTCGCGGACCGGTTCGGCGAGATGGCGTCGCGACTCTCGGAGGCCGAGCAACAGGAGCGCAACTTCCTGATGAGCGTCTCGCACGAGTTGCGCACGCCGCTGACCGCGATCCGGGGACACGTCGACGCTCTCCGCGAGGGCGTGGCCGAGGATCCCGAGGCGCGTGCTGCATCCCTCGACGTGATCGCGCACGAAGGCGCTCGGCTCGAGCGCCTCGTCGGCGATGTCCTCGACCTCGCCAAGCTCGAGGCACATCGCTTCACCCTTCTGCAGGAGGAGGTCGACATGGGGAGGCTGTGCGACCTCGCCTTCGCCGCCTTCGGCGAGGAGGCGCGGCGGCGCGGCATCGAGTACGACAAGCGCTTCGACTCGACGCCGACGATCGTCTCGGACGGCGACCGCGTGCTCCAGATCATCTCGAACCTGCTCTCGAACGCGTTCCGCTGGACTCCAAACGGTGGGCACGTCGAGCTCGAGCTCAGCGCCACCAATGGCCGCATCGCAGTCGCCGTCGACGACTCCGGCCCTGGTGTCGCCCCTGAAGAGGAGGAGCGGATCTTCCGCCCGTTCTGGTCGCGGGACGACTCGGGCACGGGGCTCGGGCTCGCGATCGCGCACGAGCTCGCGGTAGCGCTGGGCGGCCGGATCGAGCTGGCGACCAAGCCCGGCAAGGGCAGCCGCTTCGAGCTCGTTCTGCCTGCTGGGCGCAGGGCGTAGCCGCACTCTACGATCTGCGCCGTGTCGCTCCCCGAAACGACACGGGTCTACGACCTACCGCGTCGACGGTCGCCGCTGCGTGCAGCGCTCGTCTCGCTACGCCCTCGCCAGTGGACGAAGAACCTGCTCCTCTTCGCGGGAATCATCTTCGCCGCGAAGCTCGGTGACCTCGCGCGCTGGGGCGAGGCGCTCGCTGCCTTCGGCGCCTACTGCGCGGCGTCGAGTGCGAGCTACCTCGTCAACGACGTCCGCGACGCGGAGCACGACCGCGCCCATCCCGTGAAGCGCGGGCGGCCGATCGCCCGCGGCGAGCTCTCCCCGCGCACGGCCGTGGCGATTGCGGCGCTACTCCTCGTCACTGCTTTTCTGCTCGTTGCGCCACTGGGGATCGCGTCCATCTTCCTGCTCTGCGCCTTCTGCGCGTTGCAGGCTGCGTACACGCTCGCGCTCAAGCACGTGGTCCTCCTGGACGTGATGACGATCGGGGGGCTCTTCGTCGTACGGGCCGCGGCGGGCGCCGCCGCAGTCGAGGTGCGCATCTCGCCGTGGCTGCTCCTGTGCACGGCGCTGCTCGCGCTCTTCCTGGCGCTGGCGAAGCGCCGCGGCGAGCTGGTGCTGGTCGGCGCGGAAGCGACGCCGGGCCGCCCGGTGCTCGAGGGCTACTCGCTTGCGCTCGTCGACCAGCTGGTGACGATCGTGGCCGCGTCGACGGTGATCTCGTACTGCCTGTACAGCTTCACGGCCCGCGAATCGAAGGCGATGATGGTCACGATCCCGTTCGTCGTCTTCGGGATCTTCCGCTATCTCCTCCTGATGCATCGGCGCGACCTCGGCGAAGAGCCCGAGGAAGTGCTCCTCCGCGACGTGCCGATCCTCGTCTGCATCGCCGGCTGGGCGGTCTGTGCGGCGGTGATCCTGGCTTCGACGTAAGAGAGGTCAGGAGCTGGCCGCGTCGGGCCTGCGATCCTCCATGCGGTAGACGATCGCGCCGCGGTTCTCCTGGATGCCCTGCTCGAGCCGGTCGACCACGTCCTCGATTCGGGCGAGCCGCGCGTCGACTCCCTGCCAGCCGGAGGTGATCAGGTCGACGAGCAGCGTCAGATCGTCGACCCGCGCGTTGCGGTCGGCCAGCAGATCGCCGTCCACTCGTTCGAGACGGCGGATGAGCTGGTTCATCAGGCCCCGGATCTCCGCGAGATTCCGACCCACAGGCTGCGCCTGGTCGCGGACCGCCTCGCCGACGCGCGCGGGCAGCGTCTCTTCGAGCGACGCGACGGCGTCGGTGAGGGAGTCGACCTGCTCGCGGGCCCGAGCGATCAACGCCTCGAGCGCTGCTGCCTCTGCACGCTGCTCGACTCGTTCCTTCGCGCGCTCGATCGCGCTCTCGTCCATGTCGAACAAGGCTACCGTGGGCGTCGGATGAAAACGAGGGAGCTGGACTACGACCTCCCGCCGGAGCTCGTCGCGCAGCATCCCGTGCCGCGCCGCGATGCTTCGCGACTGCTCGTCTACGAACGCGTGAGCCAGCGGGTGCACCACCGCACATTCGCAGAGCTGCCGGACGTGCTCGGCAATGCGCTCGTCGTCGTGAACGACACCAAAGTCGTCCCGGCGCGCATCCCGATCGAGCGCCCGAAGGGCGAGGTGCTTCTCCTCGAGCGGCTCGACGACGAAGGCATGTGGGAGGCGCTCGCGCGACCCACTCGGCGCCTCCGGGCCGGCCGGCGGTACGGATCGGTCGAGCTGCTGGAGCACCTCGGCGAGGGACGCTGGCGGCTGCGACTCGACGGCGAGCCGACCGGGCTGACCCCGTTGCCGCCGTACATCACCGAGCCTCTGGCGGACCCCCGGCGCTATCAGACCGTCTACGCGCGCGACGCGGGGTCCGCGGCGGCGCCGACCGCCGGCCTGCATTTCACCGACGAGGTGCTTGCACGTCTCGACGTCGAGCGGATCACGCTGCACGTCGGCCTCGACACGTTTCGTCCGGTCACGGCGGAGGATCTGGACGAGCACGGCCTGCACGGAGAGCGGTACGAAGTGGCACCTGCTGCCTGGACCCGAATCCGCACCGCGCCGCGGGTGCTCGCTGTCGGAACGACCACGGTTCGCGTGCTCGAGACGCTCGCGCGTGGAGCACCGCCGAGCGGCCGCACCGACCTCTTCGTCGTCCCGGGCTTCGAGTTCCGCCGGACGAACGCGCTGTTGACGAACTTCCACCTGCCGCGCTCGACCTTGCTTGCGCTGGTGATGGCGTTCGTAGGCGTGGAGGAGACGCGTCGCCTGTACCGGCTCGCAATCGAAGAGCGCTACCGGTTCTACTCCTTCGGCGATGCCATGCTCGTGCTGTGAACGTCAGGCCCGCACGACCTGAAGACACGGGCACCGTGGCCGACCTGCTGGACGAGGCAACGCGGTGGGTCGGCGAGCTCGGCTACGAGCAGTGGCCGCTCCCGTTTCCACGCGACGAGCTCGCAGGTGCGATCACGCGCGGCGAGGTGTACGTGGTGGAGGACGAGAACGACCCCGTCGCCACCGTGACGCTGCTGTGGGAGGACCCGACGTACTGGGGCGATCAGCCGCCCGATGCGGTCTACGTGCACAAGCTCGCGGTGCGACGCGACCGTTCCGGGAGGGGTATCGGCGCAGCGATTGTTGCCTGGGCGAACGCGGAAGCGGTCGAGGCCGGACGCGACTTCCTGCGGCTCGATTGCCTCCGGGACAATCCCGGCATTCGCGACTACTACGAGCAGCTCGGCTTCGAGCATCGCCGCGACCTGATCCGCGGCGGCCGGCCGATGAGCCTGTACGAGCGGCCGGTCCGTCCGTGACGAACGCCTACACGGTCACCGCGATGGACGGCGCAGCGCGCGCCGGCATGCTCCGCACCGGCCACGGCGACGTGCCGACGCCGGCCTTCATGCCCGTGGGGACGAAGGCGACCGTGAAGACGGTGGATCCCGAGGAGCTGCGCGCACTGGGCACGACGATCCTGCTCGGCAACACGTACCACCTGCACTTCCGTCCCGGCGACAACGTGATCGCGGAGCTCGGCGGCCTACATCGCTTCATGGGCTGGGACGGCCCGATCCTCACCGACTCGGGCGGGTTCCAGGTGTTCTCGCTGCGCGACACGATCGCCGGTGTCGACGACGGCGGCGTCACCTTCCGTTCCGTCTACGACGGGGCGCTCGTCCGCTTCACACCGGAGTCCGTCGCCGCGGCGCAGGCGAAGCTCGGCTCCGACGTAGCGATGTGCCTCGACATCTGCCCGCCCGCAGACACGGACCGCACCCGGCTTGCTGAAGCGGTTCGGCGCACGACCCTATGGGCGGGGCGCCAGCGGGCCGCGCCCCGCGCGGAGGGCCAGCTCCTGTTCGGGATCGCGCAGGGAGCCTCGGATGCCGAGCTCCGCCGCCGGTCGATCGCCGAGCTGCGGGAGCTCGAGCTCGACGGCTACGCGCTCGGCGGCCTCGCGATCGGGGAGGACCGTGGGTTGATGTTCGAGACGACGGCCTGGGCGGCGGAGCTCCTCCCGCACGACCGGCCGCGCTACTTCATGGGGATCGGCGATCCCGAGGGCGTGCTCCAGGTGATCGAGCGCGGAGTGGACATGTTCGACTGCGTTCTCCCGACGCGAACCGCCCGTACCGGCAGCGCGCTCACCTGGGAGGGACGCCTCAACCTGCGCAACGCGCGGTTCGCCCGCGACCCCCGTCCCCTGGACGAGAGCTGCCCCTGCCCGGCGTGCCGCCGATTCTCCCGCGCGTACCTGCGCCACCTGGTCAACCAGGAGGAGCTGCTCGGCCTCCGCCTGCTGAGCCTCCACAATCTACGATTCGTCCTGGACTTGACCGCGAATGCACGCGCGGCGATCGAGCAAGGCCGTCTGTCGGCGTACAAGGCGGAGGCGCTCGGCCGGCTTCGATCTACGGCCGCGTGAAGGAGGCGCTGTGCCCGGCTACATCTTCATCATCGTCTTACTCGTCCTAGTGTGGTTCCTGCTGATTCGGCCTCAGCAGCGCCGCAAGCAGGAGGCCCAACGCATGATCGAGCAACTCGAGGTCGGCAAGGAGATCGTGACCGCGGGCGGCTTGTTCGGAACGATCACGGCGGTCGAGGACACCGAGCTGCGCGTCGAGATCGCAGACGACGTCGAGGTCAGGATCGCCAAGCGGGCCGTGGCGGGAATCGTCTCCGAAGACGAGGCGGATGACCAGAAAGCGTCAGAGCCGCACGAGGAGAGCACGGCTACCCTTCCCGACTGAGCGTGTCCGACCGCCGCAAACACGTCATCGTCCTCGGCTGCATCCTCGCGGCCCTGGTGGGCGTGGCCCTCCTCGCGGTCCCCGGGTCGCCTGCGCACAGGAAGCCGACGCTCGGGCTCGACCTGCAGGGCGGCCTCGAGGTCGTGCTGAAGGCGGTTCCACCGAAGAACCACAAGCTGACCTCGGACGATCTCAACCGCTCGATCGACATCATGCGGAACCGGATCGACAAGCTCGGCGTCTCCGAGCCGGAGATCCGCAAGCAGGGCTCCGACCAGATCGTGATCCAGCTCGCCGGCGTGCACGACCCGGCGTCCGCCGCGAAGCTGATCGGCAAGACGGCGGTGCTCGAGTTCTACGACTTCGAGGCCGACCTCACCGGTCCGTCCGTGAGCAGCGGCCTGACGCCGCTCCCGGTCGCGTCGCCCAGCCTCTACAACCTCCTGTCGGCGGCGCCAACGCGAACGCTCGCGGAGAAGGGGACGCCGTCGCAGTGGTACCTCTTCGACTCCAGCCACGTGGTCAGAGCGGGGCCGACTGCGACCGAGAGGCAGCTGCTGAACAGCAAGCTCTTCACGGAGCCGAAGGCGAAGGGAGGGCTCGGCCAGGCCAAGGCCCACGTCCCCAAGGACTGGTCGGTCCTGAAGGTCCCTCAGGGCACGGTGGTCGTGAGCTGCGAGGTCGCGAGCGGCAACTGTCTCTCGAGCCAGCCGGTCAACTCGCCGACCGCGTTCTATCTCCTGAAGCACCGGCTGCCGAACGCGAGCGGCGAGAACGGGATCCCGGAGATGACGGGCGCCGAGCTGAAGCTCTCCGGTACGCGGGCGGACATCGATCCGCAGACGGGCGGCCCCGTCGTGCTGATGCAGTTCACCGGCAAGGGCAAGAAGATCTTCCACGAGATCACGCGGCGCGAGGCACAGCGTGGCGCGCTCGTCTGTCAGGGCAAGACCGACAGCACCTCCGTCCAGAACTGCGCGCAGCACTTCGCGATCGTGCTCGACCGCCAGATCCAGTCGGTCCCGTACATCGACTTCGTTCGCAACCCGGACGGCATCCCGGGTGACACCGGCGCGCAGATCGACATGGGGCACGGCGGCAGTCTCGGCGACGCGAAGAAGCTTGCGCTCGTGCTGCAGACCGGCGCGCTGCCGGTCACCTTCCAGACCGCCGAGCGCACGGATGTGTCGGCCACGCTCGGTAAGGACTCGCTGAACCAGGCGAAGAAGGCGGCGATCGTCGGCCTGATCGTCGTCGCGATCTTCCTGCTCATCCTCTACCGCTTCCTCGGCCTCGTGGCGGTCATCGGCCTCGGCATCTACGCCGCCTTCCTCTACGCGGCGATCCTGCTCTTCCACGTCACGCTCACGCTGCCGGGCTTCGCGGGACTGATCCTCACGATTGGAGTCGCCGCCGACGCGAACGTGGTGGTGTTCGAACGCATCAAGGAAGAGGTGCGCGCGGGGAAGTCCGTGCGGGCCGCGATCGCGGCCGGCTACTCGAAGGGCTTCCACACCATCATCGACGCCAACGTCGTCACCGCGATCACGGCCCTGGTCCTCTTCGCCGTTGCGACCGCGCAGGTGAAGGGCTTCGCCCTCATGCTGCTGATCGGAACGGTGATCTCCCTGATCACCGCAGTCGGCGCGACACGCGCGATGCTCGGCCTGCTTGGCGGCTTCTCCTGGTTCAGCAATCCCCGGTTCATGGGAGCGCAGGGCCAGCAGACCGCGAAGTGGCTGCAGATCGATTTCATGCGGCGCCGTTACCTCTGGTTCGCCATCTCGGGCGCCTTCCTTCTGCTCGGCGCGGCCGCGCTCGGCGTGCGCGGGCTCAACCTCGGGATCGACTTCAAGGGCGGCACGCAGCTGTCGTTCAAGACGCCGGTGGCACACACGACCGGCGACGTTCGCTCGGTCATGGGTGCGCAGGGCTACGCCGACGCGGTCATCCAGGGTCGCGGACAGGCAACGGGAGGGGGCGGCTACAAGAGCTTCCAGGTGCGGACCAAGGCGTTGAGCGGCGCGAAGCTGACGCAGGTCACGAACGCGCTCGAGGCTCGCCTGCAAACGACCGCGCCGGGAGCGACGACGGTCTCGTCGAGCTTCGGGCGTCAGATCGCGAGGTCGGCGATCATCGCGATCCTCTTCTCGCTCTTCCTGGTCGTCATCTACATCGCCATCCGCTTCGACCTGAAGTTCGCGGCGCCGGTGATCGTCGCGATGTTGCACGACGTCCTGATCTGCGTCGGCATCTATGCGCTCACGGGCCGTGAGGTGACGAGCTCGACCGTGGCGGCCATCCTGACCGTCCTCGGCTATTCGATCTACGACACGATCATCATCTTCGACCGAATCCGCGAGAACATTCCGACCATGAGACGTGCGTCGTTCGCGACGATCGCGAACGTGTCGCTCTGGGAGACGATCAGGCGCTCACTGGCCACCTCGTTCATCACGCTGCTGCCGGTCGTGGCGCTGCTCCTGTTCGGCGGCGACACGCTGAAGGACTTCGCCTTCGCGCTCATGGTCGGAATCGCCTCCGGTGCGTACTCCTCGATCTTCATCGCGGCGCCGCTCCTGACGATTCTCAAGGAGCGCGAGCCCGAGTACGCGCGCCGCAAGGACCAGGTCACGACCAAGGCCCAGCTCGAGGCCGCCTTCGAGGAGGCGACGGAGCAGGCAGCGGAAGAGCCCGCCCCTGCGCTGGCGCCCGTTCCGGTCGTCGAGACCCCCGGAGACGGCGCGGCCTCGGCCGCCGCTGCGGCGAAACGCGAACGCCGGCGGCAGCGCCGCCGTGCGCGTCCACATGGAAGAGCCCGCTGACGCTGTCAAGAGGCTCGCGCTCGCCGTCGTCGGTGCGGTTGCTCTCACGGCGGAACGGGCGGACGAGCTGGCCGACACGCTCGCGGAGCGCGGCGGATTGCGCCGAGACGAGGTGCGAGGCTGGATCGAGGACGCGACGACGCGCTGGCGCGGCGATGCCGTGCGGGTGGGGGAGCGCGCCGGGGCGACGCTGCACGGCGCGCTCCGCGAGCTCGGGCTCGTGACGAGGGACGAGTGGGATGAGCTGGAGCTGCGCGTCGCCCAGCTCGAGCACCGCGTGCGCCTGGTCGAATCCCGGCCGCGCGCGGTTCCGCCCGCGACTTAGTGGCTCAGAGCCACTAAGTCCGACCTAGCCCGCGACCCGGTACAGTCGGCCGCCGCCTCCGGACACCGCGTACAGCGCGCCGTCGGGACCTTCGCCGAAGCTCGTGAGCTGTCCGATCCGCTGGCGCTCCTTGCGCAGGTCGACGGCCCGACCGCGCTCGGTACGGAGGCTCCAGATCTCTCCCGAGCACCAGTCGCCGAAGAAGTAGCGGCCGACGGCGGCCGCGTCCTGGTGGCCGCGGTACACGTAGCCGCCGGTCACCGAGCAGCGACCGTGAAC
>JBKPEC010000038.1:0-10684 GCA_046728195.1 Actinomycetota bacterium | reverse complement strand
GAAGCGCGGCACGGCCAAGCGCCGCGCCACCTCGCGCAAGCGCAGCACCGCGAAGCGGAGCACCGCGAAGCGCGGCACGGCCAAGCGCCGCGCCACCTCGCGCAAGCGCAGCACCGCCAAGCGCAGCACCGCGAAGCGCGGCACGGCCAAGCGCCGCGCCACCTCGCGCAAGCGCAGCACGGCCAAGCGCAGCACCGCGAAGCGCAGCACGGCAAAGCGCGCAACCGCGCGCAGGCGCACCACGCGCCGCAAGACGCGCTAGGCGCCGACCAGCAGCGAAACAAAAGGGCCCCGCGAAAGCGGGGCCCTTTCTCTCAGCCGCGGGGGCATATCTCAGGGTCGGGCGAGCGTGATCGGCGGCGTGGCAAACGTCTCCCAGTCGGCCGCGTTACCCGGATCTCCGAGCGCCTTCAGGACGCTGAGCTTCAGGATGTAGCGCCCGTTCGGAACGGCCTTGCGGTGATCGCCGTTGCCGCCGCCGCTGTCCTGCGAGCGGGTGCCGTCCCAGTCGAACTCGAAGAAGCTCGTCGCTGCCGAGTTCCGCCCGAGGAAATCGGCCTGGGTGACGAAGTTGTAGACCGGCTGGACCGCCGAGCCGTCCGCCTTGTACACCTGGATGTTGAGCCTGCGAACCTGGTGATTCAGGTGGAACAGGAGGATCGGGAAGTCCGAGCCCTGCAGCGTGAACGTGGCTCCGCCGCTTCCAAGACGCGAGATGCCGGGTCCGAGGCACGCGTCGGCGGCTCCCGCCTTGATCTGGAAGACGGCGGGGAGGCCGCAGCTCGCGCCGGTCAAGACGGGCAGGGACTGGTAGTCGCCCTTGAAGCCGACGTAGGGAACGCGCAAGGTGACGCCTCCGTCCCGCGGTGCCAGGACGATGTAGCCCCCGTAGAGACTCTTGTCCGGCCACCCTCCCGCCTGGATAGTGACGCCGACCGTTGCAGTCCCTCCTGCGGGAACAGTCACGCTCGGCGTGCTGAACGTCGTCGTGTTCGTCCCACCGAGATAGGCGAAGTTGAACGGGTACATGGTTCCGGCGGCCGTCGACGGCGCGGTGCCGATCGTCGTCACGCTCGAGAGGTCGTACGTAATGGGCGCCGAGCCCGAGTTCGTGATCGCAAGCCGTGCCGATCCACCGCCTCCCTCGCCGAGCGAGATCTTCGACGGGGTGACCCAGGCGGGGGTGGAAACGGCGTCGACGATCTGGGCAAGGCCCGCGCCCTGGCGCCAGGTCGGCTCGAGCCCGGCAGTCGGAGAGATGTTCAGGCCCTTTGGCGACGCAGTGTTCATCAACAGCGTCCGTACGAGCGCCGGCGCGATGCTCTTCTTTTTCGCCTGAAGGATGAGCGCGGCAAGCCCGGCGATGTGCGGCGCGGCCATCGAGGTGCCGCTGATCGTGTTGTGCCCACCGAACTGCTGGTGCGGCCAGGTCGAGTAGATCTGCCCGCCGGGCCCGCCGAGATCAGGCTTGAGCCCCAGTTCAGCGTCGGTGCCGAACGAGCTGAAGTCTGAAATCACGCCCGCCGTCGCAAGCGGAGCCTCGAGAATCTGGTCGGTCCACGTCAACGTGTGGTCCAAGGCGAGATCTGAGTAGATCTCCTCTCCGTCGGCCTGCGTGATCGTGACGACCGGGATCGTGACGGGAGGCGCACCGGCCGGCGTCGGCGTCACGGTCGGGTTGAGCGCACCCGCCACGTTGTTGTAGATGACGACCGCCACCGCGCCGGCGCGCTGGGCGTTGATCGCCTTGTTGTAGAAACCGCACGTCGCTGCGGGTGGCGGCGGGCTCCCTCTTCGAATCAGAGCGATCTTGCCGGTCAGCGAGCCCGGAGCGGGCGCGTTCGTGCAGCCGTCGCCGATCGTCGCCGGAGTTCCCGTCGCGACGAGGTCGGCGCTGCCCGAGTCAGGCGCGTTCGCGAGCGATCCCGATGCCCGCATGTACGTATAGAGCTTCGTGCCGACGCGGAAGGCGGGAAGGGTCGCCTTGGTGTTGTCGTAGGACGCGACACCGATGACCTTGTTGCCGACGCCGGGCGCACCTGCCGACCAGAGCTGGCCGAAGTTGGTACCGCTGTTGCCGATCGACGCCACTACGGTCACGCCCTCGTCGACGAGATTGTCGGCGGCTACCGCCACCGGCGACTCCGGCCAGGCGTCGAAGGCCGACCCGATGCTCATGTTCAGAACGTCTGCGTGATCGGCGAGGGCCAGCTCCATGGCCCGGATCATCACGTCCGTGTCCGTCGACCCGTTACAGCCGAAGACCTTGTAGGCGAGCAGCTTCGCGCCGGGAGCAACCCCGACGACCTGACCTTCGTCTGTGTGGCCACGCCCATCGGCCGCGGCGATGCCTGCCACATGAGTGCCATGGGCTCCGTTGGAGGTGCCCGCGCCGAGGGCCTCCGCACGGTCCGAGTCATTCGGATCACACGGCAGCGGCGGTCCGCCGGGATGCGGGACGGGCTGATACGCCGGGCTGGTCGTCGTCGCGTTGTAGCTATTGCCGACGAGGTCCAGGCCACCGCGAACCTTGCAGCTCGGATCGAAGCAACCGCCCAGCTCGGGAAGCGTGTAGTCGACGCCGCTGTCCACGATCGCGATCGTCACGCCCGTTCCATCGAGTCCGTCCTCCTGCGCCACGTTCGCGCCGGTGAGGCCGAGCGCGTTCTTCAGCTCGATGTTGTTGCCTCCCCCGCCCTCCGAGTGGTAGGCGGGAAGCGAAACACTCTCGACCGGGTAGACGGCCTTCACGCCGGGAAGGGAACGGAGCGCGGGGACCTGCGTCGAAGGGACGGAGACCGAGAAGCCGTTCCAGAGCGTGTCGTAGGAGTAGCGCTCGGTGAGGCTTATCCCGTCTGCGCTTGCGTTCTTCTTGAAGGCGTCATGCTCGGACTTGAGCGTCGTCTTGCTCGTTCCCTTGACCGCGGGAGGGCTCGCAAGCTCGACGAACCAGCTGTTCGCCGACTCGTTGGCGGCGCCGCCGAGGCGCGGCGGCGCCGGGCCGCCTCCCGCACCCGCGGGAGCGACCGCCACCACAGCCACGCACAGGAACGTGACCGCGAGCCGCAGACCTCTGCTGAGCAACTTTTCCCCTTCCGTGCTTGTTCGACCGAGACGCCTCGGGCCTACTGACAGTCGGGGATATCGAGGTCGATGTCATACCCCTTACGGGGTAACGATCAGGTCACCGCGTAGAGCTGCCAGCTGCCGGGAACGCCCTTCAGCTCGACGGTTCCGCGATCGTCGAAGCCGATCTCCGAACCGGCGACCAGGTCCTTCACCGTGCTCGACACGAGGACCTCTCCGGGCTCCGCATGTGCCGCCACTCGGGCGCCGATGTTGACGGCGATTCCCCCGAGCTTGTCTCCGATCACCTCGCATTCCCCCGTGTGCAGCCCCGCACGCACCTCGAGGCCGAGCTCCTGCACAGTCTCGCTGATCGCGCGGGCGCAGCGGATTCCGCGCGCCGGGCCATCGAAGCTGGCGAAGAAGCCGTCCCCGGCCGTGTCGAGCTCGCGCCCTCGGAAGCGGTCGAGCTGTCTGCGCACGAGCGCGTGATGCGACGATACGAGCTCGGCCCACTGCCGGTCTCCGAGCTCCGCCGCCTTTTGCGTCGACCCGACGATGTCGGTGAAGAGCACTGTGGAGAGCACCGTTTCGGGCTCGGCCGCGCCCCACACCTCGTTGACGAAGCGCTCCACCTCGTCGGCAATACCGGGAGCGATGAAGAACATCGTGTCCTCTCCGGCGATCTCGGTCCGGCGCGCGCCGGGGATGCGGTCGGCGACGTAGCGAGCCTGGTCCGAGTGGCGAGCCAAGTGAAGAACCAGGGTCGGGACGCGCACCGACGGCAGGACGTCTCGGACGTCGACGTCGCGCGCCATGCGCTGGATCGCAAGGGCTGCGGCAGGGCTGGCTCCGGTCCGCAGCATCTTTGCGAACCAGGCCATGAGCGCAGCGTCGTCGGCACGCGAGGGAGCGATGGCCCGCGCGAGCTCGGCAAAGTACGCCGGATCGCCCCACCGCTCGCGGACCTCGGCAAGCGCGGCGCGCCACTCGTCCGCCGTTCGTGCGAACGGGTAATCCGGCGACCACTCTCCCTTGGCGATCGGGTTGTAGAGGATCAGCGCGCCGACCCGCTCCGGATAGGTCGCTGCGTAGAGCGCTGCCATCGCGCCCGCCTCGAAGGTGCCGAGCACCGCCGCCCGCTCAGAACCGGCTGCTTCGGTGACGGCGCGCAGGTCGTCCATCCGCGTCTCGAGCGTCGGCACCTCGCGGACACGATCCGAGAGCCCCGTTCCGCGCCGGTCGAACTCGATCACCCGGGCGAACGAGCTGAGACGCCGGAAGAACGCGACACGAAGGGGTTGCTCCCAACCAGTCTCGAGGTTGCCGACGAACCCGTGCACGAACACGACATCGATCGGACCGGTTCCCGTAACGACGTAGGCGAGCGAGACGTCGCCGCTCCTCGCGTACGAGACCTCAGGAGCTTCCACGCGTGGCGGCATAGTAGGCGCGTCGACCAGGCCGCGGGAGGGTCTAGAGAAACCCTTTCTGGCCGACGGCGAGGCCGAGACCAGGAAGCAAAGGGATCCAGCACGAACGTGTGAAACCGGCGTCATCCAACAGGGAACGGAATTGCTCGGGCGTCTTCCAACCGATCCAGCCGGGATCCCCAAGGCGGCCGAGCGGCGCGCTGAGCGCGTTGAACCAGGCCGGCCCTGGATCGATCACGCAGTAGACGCCCCCCGCTCGCAGGCACCGCAACACGTTCTCCGCCGCAGCCTCAGGATCGGGGAAGTGATGGTGGGCGAGACAGCTGTAAACGAGATCGAACCGCCCGGTAAACCTGGTGGGAAGCTCGCCCGCGTCGGCCTGGAAGAACGCGCAGTTGTCGATGCCGTGAGAGCGCGCGCTCTCCTGGGCCACCTCGACCATTCCGGCAGCCAGGTCGACACCTATGACCTCGCCCCGAGGAACGAGCGTGGCAACGCGGCGGAGCTCCCGCCCCGGCCCGCAGCCAAGGTCGAGGACGCTCGAGTCGCTCGCGAGGTAGCTCCCGATCACCGGCAGGGCCTCGTCGAAGATCGGCGTGGAGAACGGCCGCACCAAGACCTCGTACAGCACCGCCAGCCGATCGAACTCGTCGACCAGGTCCGCATTGCGATTCGGTTCCGTCAGCAGAACCGGCTCGGTGAACCGCTCCGCCAAGGGCCGGCCCAACCCCGGCTGCGGCAGACCCTCGGGCGGGTCACCAACCGGAGGCCCCACCACCCTCGCCCCACTCCGTTTGAGGAACCTCGCCGGGTAGAGCACCGCTCCTGCGTACGACCAGAGTGCGCAGACGAGTGCCGCCTCGGGAATCTGGGCCGGGCCGAGCTCGGACAACGCCTCCGCGCTGCGCACGACCTGTTCCCGCACCGAGCCGATACGGTTCAAGGCCCCGAACACCGCTCCATCGTAGAGCGCGGGTCAGGGCTCTTCGACCGAAGCGGCGCCGTCGAGAACGTCGCCCTGGACGCCGGCTTCCACTGCTGTGCGCGGCCGGTGCTGGAGATAGAAGCCGGAGACGATGGCGCCGACCGCGAGCAGCTCGCCGATCGTCACCGCAACGCGAAGCGCGAGCGACACGGCGGTGGCCGCCCCCAGGCCGTACCGCGGCGAGAGGACGGCGACCAGAGCGCCTTCCCGAGCGCCGAGCCCGCCCGGCAGGAAGGGCACGACGAAGCCGATCAGATAGCCGACCGCGTACGTCGCCATCGCCCAGGCAAGTCCGGGCGAAGGCTTGTCGGTCAGGCCGTTGGCGAGCACGAGCACACCCGCTCCCGTGCCGAGCCACGCGATGACGTTGATCGCGGAAGCCCCGATGAGCTCTCGCCCGCGTAGCAGCGGTGCGTCGATGTGGACACGCCTCAGCAGACGCTGTGCGAGCGGGCCGAGAAACTTCGGCCGCACAGCCACAGCAATGGCGAGTACGGGAATTGCGACTGCGATCCCGAGCAACGGCGGCCAGGATGCGATCGCAGCGAACGCGAGCAGGCATGCGGTTGCGCCCGCGGCGAGTGCGGCGAGGTGCTCGTAGGCCTCGGCGGTCAGGATCTGGTCGCGGCTCGCCGCAAGCCGCTCCTTGGCGCGCACCCTGTAGACCACGGCGATCGCACCACTCGGTGCGTAGCGGAGCACGTAGGAATGCGCCCAGATCAGCATCGCGTCGGCGAACGGCGGGCGGGCGCCCAGCAGGCGCAGGATCAGCCAGAAAGAGATTGCTTGCGCGAGCGGCGCCGCCGCGAACCCCAGCGCCGCGATCAGGAGAAGGTGCCAACTCGCGCCCCAGTCGAGTGATGACACCGCGGGCCATTCCCGCCGCACCGCGAGAGCGATTCCGGCCGCGACGAGCACCAGCGCGATCCACGGAAACAGACGGTGGAACACGTCCAGACCTCGCCTCAGCCTCGTCTTCGTCACATCAGCACCTCGGGGCGCCAGGTGCCGTTGGCCAGGCGCGCGGTATCCGAGTCCGGATACTCATGGAGGTGTATCCCGGCCAGCTCGAGCGCGTACGCGAAGACATCGAGCGTTCTCAGCGGTCCGGCAGGTAGCGGCGCGCTCGACCAGAGCGGCACGACGGTGTGCGCGCGGTGCAGGGCACCATGCGAGGCATGGTGCTCGGGCCATTCTCGGTCCGCGCGCAAGTCGAATCCCTCCTCCGCGGACACGAGCAGATCGCCGGCCCGATCCGAGGCGAACAGCGACGAGAGCGCAAAGGCCGCATCGGGCCACCGCTCCTGCAGCGATCGCGCGAGCGCCTCACGCGCCGTGGCCCCTTCGAATCGGTCGGTGAAGAGCGGGCCTCGTTGATAGAACCCCCCGTTCGCAAACCCGATCTCAGCCACCCCGGCACGGGTCCAGAGCTCGGCGCCGTCGGATCCGTCTGCGCGGATTGCCACGCTATCGATGCCTTCGATCCCCAGGAGATCCCTGGCGAGCTCGCGGCAGCGGTCGGTCTCCGGACGCTCGGCCCAGCCGGACTCGCCCGGCAGGTAGACGTTGGCCATCGCATTCCCCGATTCGCAGACGCATGCCTGCGGGTGACGCTTTCCGATCAGCGGGAAGGCAATGGTCGGTCCGACGCGGTCCTCGACCAGGGCGCGGAGGTCGAGGTGCGTGTCCGTCTCGGTCAGGCCGTGATCTGCGGTGACGATGACGTGCCCGTCGAAGGCACCGAGCCGCTGCTGGAGCAAGCGGTCGATGCGCGCAAGCGCAGCCTCGAGCCGACCCGAACCGAAGCCGCGGACGTGGCCTAGCTCGTCAACGGAGGGGAAGACGGCGAAGACGATCTCGCGACCTTTTCTCAGTCCGCGGCCGAGCTTCCGGCTCGTGCGATGGTCGGCCTCGCCCCAAAGATGAGTGAAGTGCGCGAGTGACCAGATCGCGTCGCGCCCGACCTCTCCCTTCTTCGGCAGGTCCTTGGCGACCGGGCTCGAGGCTGGCCACGCGTGCCGAGCGAACATCGTCAAGACCTTCGTGTCGTCCTTCATCCTGCGTGCGTCTGGACCGACGTAGCTGCGCAGCCCACGGTGCGGGAAAGCTGTCTTGGTCGGGCGCGTGCGATCGAACCAACGGATTCCGGGAACGTTTGCCCGTCCCGGCGTGCACCCGGCTAGGAGCGGGAAATAGGCGGGACCCGTCGTCGACGGGAAGCACGAGACGGCACTGGCGCGATATTCGAGCCGGCTACCGACGAAGGGCAGCTCGGGCAGGACACGATCCGCAAGATCGACAGGCAGCCCGTCGATGACGACGAACGCAACCTTGGTGTCCGCAGTTTTCGCGAAGGCCATCACAGTTGCATCGTTGACTCCTATCGTCTGCAAGGCGCCGCCACGAGAGATTCAAGGCAGGGAAATGCCAACGGTCAATGACGGCTTTGGACCAGCTTTGCGAGGAGGGGCCGGGCGCGTTTCGATGGACAACTGAGAGTTTCACCCAAATTGGAGGATGATCCGCAGCCCCGCCGCACGCTACGGTCGCGACGTGACCGGGAGATCGGACGGCCGTCGCCCGACCTTCGTCTTTGCGCTTCGGGCGCCCGTGGGACTCGCAGTGGCAGCGGCGCTCGGCGCCCTCCTCGCGGCGGCAGTGGCCGGATGCGGCGGCGGCGGCAATGCCGGTGCGCTGTCAACTGGGATCACCTCGACGCGCTCGGTGCCCACCCGATCCACCCCGACGCGAACTGTTCCGACTGCGACGTCGGCTACGACCAACCAGACGACCACGCACACTGTTCCGCCAACGACGGTTGCGCCACCGCGAACGGAGACGGCGACGATCACGCGGACGACGACCGTCGCGCAGACGACAACGGTGGCGAAGACAGTGACCGCGGCTCAGTCGCCTGCGCCGGCGACGACCTCCGGCACCACGACGAGTGGCGTGAGCCCGGGCGCGGCGGCGGCGGTCGGTGCGGCGGCGGCATCAAACAAGGAGGAGCCGGACACAAGTACTCAGTGGGGCTGGATCGCCTTCGGGATCCTGGCCGGAGCCGTGGTCGTAGGCGGGATCGTTTGGTGGCTACGGCGGCGCTCGTCAAAGAAGTCTTCGCTCCCGGCTCAACCGGGATCCGCGGAATAAGTCGCCGAAGCCGCGGGGCTAGGCGAGGCTGTTGATCGTTATCGCCAGGAAGAACAGGAGCACGATCTCGGACACAACCCACGCTTGGTTGTTCATCCAGTCCCGGATTCGCGGGAGGACGACGTCCGCGCGCCGTCCCAGGAAGACGACGCCGAGGGACGGAGCGGCGAGAAAGAGGAGCGTCAACCCGACGAAAGGCACGCATTGCCACCACGCGTCTCCATTCCGTGCGACGTGGAGGCCGGCCGTGATGGACGAGAGGATGTCGGTCGGAAAGATGCCGAGTAGAAGCAGGCCAAGCGTGAACGCGAGCTTCGGTTGGGCGCCTTGGAGCCGCGCCATCCACTTCGGCGGGGAGCTCTGCTTTCGTGTGATGTAGACGCGGACGATCAGGATGACGACGAGAGCGAGGACGATCCAGTCGAGTGCCTTGTCCGCCGTGTGTTCGTTGCTAGCGCCGCTCTTCGCGCCTCGAGCGACAACGTAAGCGACAGTGACGATCGTCGTGATCGAGATCGCGGCGCCGGAGACATAGGCGAGTGAGTTGGCAGCCCAGCGTTCGCTCGTGGCCAGGAAGAACGACGTGATGATCTGCGGCCCCGCAATCATCACGAAGGCAAGCGGAAGGATGTGGAGGACGCTCAACAGCGCCGGGCTCTGTTAGTGGCGAGGGATTGCGATCAGGAGGAAAGCGAAGAAGATCGCTGCCCAGACCGCAAGCGCCAAGAGAGCCCACATCCAATTACGTGTTGGCGGCATGGTTCGATGTTGGCCTCTCTCCGATGCGCCACGCATCACCCGCACCAGGGGAACGGGAGCGCCTACGGCTGGCCACCGCCCCTGACCTTGTCAGGGAAGGCAGAGACCGCCTGACCGGCGTTCACAGGAGCGTCAAGAGAGAGCGCGCTCGAGGTCTGCCCGCTCGAACACGCCACCGTGCGTGGCGATCATGTGCTCGACAGGGCGCTCGAGCAGCGGACGCAAACCATCGGCGACCTGCTCCCGGGTCATACCGGGACCTAGCCATCGGGGATTGATCTCCAGCCCGTGACCGAAGTCGACGAGCGTGTCGCCCGCGACGACCGTGCCGTGGCTCTCGATCCAGAGCACCATGTCGTTCGGCTTTTGCCCGGGAAGCGCCTCGACACCGACCTCCAGTCGGTCGCCCGCCGCGTACAGATGCGCCTCGCCGATCCCCTCCTTGAGGAGCCAGACGACGTCGGGGCTACCGTCGCCCGCCTGCTCCGCGGTGAGGCCGTATTTCTGTATGAGGTATTCGGCGGTATCCGGCGGCGGCGTGTACACGGGCACACCGAGCCGCTCCGCGAGCCCACGGGTATCGCGTTCGTGCCACGGGCATGTCAGCACGACTGCCGTCTCTCGCCCGGCGACGAGCTCTGCGATCTCGCTCGGCGGCGCGATCGGGTCGAAGAGCAGCAGGCGCGTGCGGTCGTCGATTGCGCAGGAGGAGACGTTCTGATCCCATGGCTCGCTCGGCCGCCACTGCGGATGCGGCGCCTGCCAGTGCCAGAGACCTGGTCGCAACTCGCGCACGGCGCGATCGTAGTCGACGTCGTGAACGTGAACGGGCGCGTGCAGACCTTCAGGATGGCCTTCATTGCGGCTCGTGGGTCACACTCAGGTTCACACGCACTGTGGTCGGTCCGGTGAGAGGACGCTCGTTCAGCCGAGGAATCCAAACGTCAGGCGGTTTGCGGCATGTCCTTGTACTTGGCTGGAGCGTCCGGCCGAGTCGTGTTGCGGGTCGATGTCGTCATGGACCGCCGCTGCAATCCAGGCGACCTCGTAGAAGCTGTCCTTTACTACTGACACTCCGCTGGGCCTCGAGGGTGCGCATGTTGAAGCCGTCGGGGCCATCAGTGTCGGGCAGGCTGACGGCGGCTTCGATGTTCTTCTCGGCGGTGAGGGTTTCGCGCGCCATCTGTGCGGTCGTGGGAAGATTGGCGGGTGGCGTCGCCGCCTACCATCGCGCCCGTCCTCGTGGCCGAGTTACTCGTCGAGGGCGAGCGGTGGCCGGTCTACGTCCACG
>JBKPEC010000037.1:0-10400 GCA_046728195.1 Actinomycetota bacterium | reverse complement strand
ACGAGTGCAGCAGGAACGAGCACGAGGGACTGCCAGGGCTCGAGCGCGGCGACTGCTTCCGCAAACGTACGCCCGTGCGCGACTCGGTGCGCCTCGACAGCGGAGAGTGCGACGCCTCCTGCGTAGTACACGGCAACACCCCCGGCGACGAACGCGAGCGCGATCCGGGCGGATCGTCTCGGCCAGTCGGCACCGGTGACTCCCAACGACGCGAGCGTGATCCCGATCAGGATCACCATCAGCCCGCCGAGCATGTTCAGCTGGGCATGCAGGTTCACGATCACGTCGCCCGCGTCGCCGCCTCGGTCGAGCAGCTCGTTGACGGCCGGGAAGGCCTGGACGGGACCCTGCAAAGTTCCAACGGCGAGGGCAGCGCAGCCGGCGAACACGAATGCGCGCACCGGCGTTCGCGCCGTCCTGACGGAGCGCACCATCACCGCGACCAGGAACCAGAACGCGGCGAACATGGCGATACCGGCGCCCATGATCAGGTACGGATGCAGCGGAGTCGCCTCCTCGGCCTGTTCCGGAGTCAGCCCTTGGTGGACGAGCCGTCCCTCGTGGATCCCGAGGTAGAGCGCCGACACATAGAACGCGAGCGAGCCGGCCAGGAGCGAGCCGAAAACCCGATTGGCAAGCCGTCGGGACGGGGCGACCCCACCGAGGACCGGGAGCAGCGCGAACAGGGCTCCCGCCACGAGCATGGTCAGCCCGGTGACCAGGTTGATGTGCGCGTGGCTGATCGGGTCGATCCACTCGCCCGCGTGCTTGGCCTTGTACAGCCAGTCGGCATTCGCAGGCTGGACCTGGATCACGCCCTGAACCGTCCCCACCGTCAGCGCGGCCGCCCCGGTCGCCAGGAACTTCCACAGATGCCATTGCGGCTTCGGGACCTTGACCAGACGGGACTGGAAGATGGTCAGGCCGACGTTGGCGGCGAAGCACCAATAGCCGAGGCCCATGATCCCCGCTCCGGCCCCCGTCGGCACCTTGTACCACTTGCCGAGGTGCTGCTTCGCGCGCTGGTAATCCCACCCATGCTCGACCAGGCGGCCGATCGCGATGCCGTTGCCGATCAGCGAGACGTAGAAGACGGCGAGCCCGATCACCGTGAACCAGAAGGCGCACTGAGCGAGACCCTCGCTCGTCATGGGGCGGGCGACGATTCGCGGCAGGACACGCCAGCAGAGGCCGGTAGCGAGCAGCGTCCCGCCGCCGACGATCATGACGTGTGTGCTCGAGAGGTCCCGGACGAGATGCCCTGCGTAGCCCATGCGCGCAAGCGACTCCGCGATCCACGGCACGTTCTTCACGACCATGTGCAGGCTTCCAAGGACGAGGAAGAAGCCGCCCGCGACGAAGTACTTCGCGAGCTTGCGGTCGTGCGCCCCGAGCTCTGCCTCGGAGTAGGGCTCGGTTCTCAGGGGCGGCTTGCGGCCGGGCAGCAGTGCGGAGATCGCTCCGACGACGATCGCGAAGAACGCGGTGTAGGTAAGGAACTCGAGCGACGAGACGTACTTGAGATACACGGCGCCGCGCTAGCGGAGGCCGGGCTCGAGGAAGTACACGGTCAGCGTCCACGCGAGATACAGGAGTGCGATCACCGCGAGGATGATCCAGGCGCGGATGACTGCCGCTCGAGAGAACCGAGCCCCCTCGCCACCGGTTTCGGTGTAGCCGAGGAGTGGCCGGGCCGGGCGTTCGCGTTCAGGCGACTGCGACATCAGAAGATCTTCTCCAGCGGCATCAGGGTCTCGGGCCTCACGCCGGCGATGTCGACGAGCATCCGCTCGACGGTGTATCCGCGCTCGTAGTACGCCTCGAGCTGCTCGGGCGTGTCCCAGATCGTGAAACAGTGCAGGCGCACGTTCTCGTCCTCCTCGATCTGTGCGTAGGCGTCGAAGCGCTGGAGTCCGGGGTACTCCTGGATGTGACCCTTGAGGGCCTGCATCGATCCGTAGACGGCTTCCCAGCGATCGAAGGGGATGGTGGCGAAGGTGCCGATCGACCACGACACGTACGGCAGGACCGACCAGGCGGGTTCGACGCGTGTCGCCATCAGAACTTCTGACCCCAGACGAGGTGGCCGATGACCAGCACGACGGCGAACGCCGTGAGGATGGCGGTGAAGACCAAGAAGAACATCGTTGCCGGACGTGCCACCTCACTGGTGACGCCGCCGAACGAGTCAATGGGATAGATCCGTTGCCGCGTCGACCTGTACTGCCACACCCAGAGGAGCAGGATCAGTGCCATGGCGAGCAGGAAGCCCCAGAGCCAGGCGAGGTCGAGCCAGCGCACGTGCCAGGTATCCGGCTTGTACTGGGTTTCCTGATGGGCCTGGAGGTAGGTGTAGTACTGCTGCGCCTTCAACGGCGACTCGCCGCTCGGCATCGAGTTCGGGACCAGCGTCATTCCTCCCACTCCTCCTCGTCGAGCGCCCACTCGGGCGTGTAGTAGTCCTCCTCGTCGACGTACAGCGGGATGCTCCCGACCTTGTCGAGCTCCTGGAAGTGTCCAGCCTTCCACGCTGCCAGGAAGGCGATGACGGCGAGCCCGGAAAAGATGAAGAAGGTGTCGAGCATCCAGTCCGCCATCACCCAGCGCGACTGCTGCGTCTCGGGCTGATCGTGGGCGAACGCGAGAGCCGGCGTCGCGAGTGCGACGAGCAGTGACCCGAGCGCGCTGAGGGCAAGCCGTCTCATTGCTGTCCGGGGACCGTCGGCGGAATGGCCTTCTGCATGGTGTCTGGGAGGTTTTCGCCGCGCGCTCTCGCCTCGGTCCAGGCGCGGTTCAGCATGTCTTCGTAGAGGGCGCGGATGCCGGCCGCGGCGGACTGCAACGACAGGTCGGTCTTGCCGTCGTTGAGTCGCATCGAGTCGCCAGGCGCCAGCCCCGGGAACACCCGCATCGCCTCCTGGATGAAGGGATCCGTGACCGGCTTCTTGACGAAGTCGGCGTTGTTGGCGAGCTGCTGGTGGGTCTTCACCCACGCGAGCAGCTCCTTGCTCGGCTGCCAGACGATGTAGTCGTCCGGCGTGGGCAGGTGATTCTTCTTCAGCGTCCCGTTCGGGATGGTCTTGACGAAGAGAACGACACGCCAGATGTCGTCCACCGACAGGCGGTCACCGAAGTTCTCCATCGCCGTCCCAGGCCAGCCGCGGAGGATGCGGTAGTAGAAGTCGCCGGGCCCGGTGTCGCCGCCGCAGCAGGCATCGTCCTTGTCGGTGAAGTCGGCAGGCGGTGGAGACATGAAGCTGGCCGCGGGCCCTTTACCGTCGCCCTTGAGGCCGTGGCAGCCGACGCAGCGCTGCAGGAAGACTTCCTTGCCGCGCAGCAGGTTCTCCTGCGTGACGGGCAAGGGGTCGCCGGACAGCCAGTAGCTCCGGTCGATCTGGGAGAGGTTCGGTGCTTCCTCGAGCTGAGTGCTCGGCGGATGGAGTCCCTTCTCGTTCGCCTCGACGATCGGCTTGTGCGCTCCCTGGAAGCCCAGATAGGGCGGCGGGAAACCCTGGTTGACGAGCACGACGTGCTTCGCGTACAGCTGTCCCGCGTACCGCAGGAGACCCGACTTGCCGCTCCGCTGCTCGACGTAGCTGACGAGCTGGTCGACCTGCTTGTCGGAGAAGAGCGACTTCATGTCCGGCATCAGCGACATCGGGTCGACGAAACGCGGGTCGTAGAAATGCGCGCGTTGCCAATCGTCGGGATGCCAGCCCGATTCCTGGGAGAGGTCCGGCCCGGTTCGCTCCGTTCCCAGGAGGTTCGGCGACTGGTCGGTTCCCCAGAAGTCGCCGGGCTGCGAGACCTTGGGATAGAGGAAGTAGAGGGACTGGCGCACGTCTTGCGGCCGCGTATAGCCGGAGTGGCACACGTAGCAACCGTTTTGCGCGAAGAGGGCGCGTCCCTTGAGCGAGGCATCCGAGAGGGGCGCCCAGTCCGTCGAGGGAGGCGGATCGAAGGTGTGGATCGGAAGCCAGACGACGATCGCGACGACCACGAAGAAGGCGATCAGGCCGCCGACGCCCGCGAGGAGCGGCGTGATCAGCATCCGCTCCCTCGGATGCCGAACCCATCCGCTCGGAAGGGACGGCCGGCCGTCGCCGCCGCGGTCGTCGGGCGGTTGAACGCTCACGACGCCACCCGCGGCGGTGCGATCGCCTCGGCCACGGCGAAGGTCTCCCGCCGTCGCCGCTCAGCGGTGTTCGTGAAAATCGTCATGCCGACGTTGACGATCTGGATGATCCCGGAGACGACGATCATGGCTCCGAAGATCCCGCGCGCGACGTAATAGGCGTGCAACTGGTTCAGGACGTTCACTTCTGGAATCCCGTCCTGCCAGCTGAACCCCTGCTGGAAGCCAGCAAGCGTCAGCACGCTGAAGAAACCGGTGAAGCCGACGGTGACGAGCCAGTACATCCATTCGCTCAGGCTCCGGCTCCATAAGGGCTTGCCCCAGATCTGCGCGACCATGTAGTCGATCACGCCCATGCCGAGGATGGTGAACGCGCCGAGCAGGGCTAAGTGCGCGTGTGCGACGACGAAGTTGGTGAAGTGCGTCAGCTTGTTGAACGGCTGCAGCGCCTCGAACGCGCCCTGGATGTTGACCAGGAAATAGAAGAAGAAGGCGGTGATCGTGAATCGCAGGGGTAAGTTCGTGAAGAACTTGTCCCAGTTCCCCTTCATCGTTCCGAGGATGTTGATCGTGAAGGCGAAGACGGGAACGAGGAGCATCCACGAGGACACCTCGGCGATCGTCTTGAGCCACGAAGGAGTCGGCGACTGGAGGATGTGGTGGTCCCCGACACCGGTGTAGAAGAACGCCATCCCCCAGAAGCTGATCAGCGAGAGCGTGTAGCTGTAGAGCGGCGTGTTCGTGACGCGCGGGACGATGTAGTAGGTCAGCGCCAGGAGCATCGGCGTCAGCCAGAGCCCGAACAGGTTGTGGGCGTACCACCAGTTCAGAATCGCGTCCGAGAGGCTCGAGTCGAGCGCACCGGAGGGCGCTCCCCAGACGTGGCCCGGGTGCCAGATGACGTTCCCGATCGCGTAGTCAGCCGCAAGCCACAGTGGGCTCGCGATGAAGAACCACACCGACACGTAGATCGGCCTGACCGTTCGCGTCGCGACCGTGGCGAGGATGTTGACGATGTTCAGCGACCAGATGACGAGCAGTGCGATGTCGACCGGCCAGATGAACTCGCCGTATTCCCTGCCCTGGCTGTGGCCGGTCAGCAGGAAGATCACCCCGCTGAGGAACATGAGGTTCCAGGCCCACGCACAAATGATTCCGAGGCGTTCGCTCCACATGCCCCGGGTGCCGACGAGCCGCGGCAGCATGTAGAAGAGCGCGCCGAAGTACATCATCGTGAGCCAGGCAAGAATCACGCCGTTGACGTGAGACGGACGGATTCGGCTGAACGACAGGAACGAAATGCCGCCGAACGCCTCCGGTGTGACGAACTCCGTCGCAAGCACGAGCCCGAACAGGTCGACGACGGTCAACCAGATGATCGACGACAGGATCCAGTGGCGCGCCGCGCCGTCGGGGAAGGGGGAGGGGCGTCGTGCCCTGGACGTCAGAGGCGCAGGCGCCTCGGAGGTCACGACACCGGGCTCGACGCGGCGCGCAGACTCGGTCGTGCGGTCCACCATCTCGCGACGCGGAAGGTATGTCTTCCCGGACCGGCTCTACAGAAAGATGACGGGATTGTCATCCAGCAGTCATCTTTGCGTCATCTCGTTTATCGTCATCGACGCAGGCATGCGGATCCTTGTCATCGAGGACGAACCCCGCATTCTCGGGTTCCTCGCGCGAGGGCTCGAGGCCGAAGGCTTTGCCGTCGACGCTGCACGCAACGGTGCCGAAGGCCTCAAGCGCGCGCGGCGCGACACGTACGACCTCGTCCTCCTCGACCTGCTGTTACCGGGCCTGGACGGGCTGACCGTCCTGCGCGAGCTCAACAGGGCACTCCCCGAGCTCCCCGTTGTGATCGTCTCGGCTCGTTCCGACCTCCCGACGAAGCTCGAGGGTTTCGGGCTCGGCGCCGCCGACTACCTGAGCAAGCCGTTCTCGTTCGACGAGCTGATCGCGCGAATTCGCGTCCAGCTCCGGAAGGCGCATCGAGACGACAACGGGCACGTCCTCCGGGCCGGAGCACTGCTGCTCGACCTCGCACGACGTGAAGCGCGTGTGGGTTCGCTGACGGCACAGTTATCCGATCGCGAGTTTCGCGTCCTGCATCATCTGGTCGAGCATCCAGGCGAGGTGGTGAGCCGGGAGCGCCTCCTGTCGGAGGTCTGGGGTTATCACTTCGACCCCGGTTCGAACGTCGTCGACGTCTGCATTCGGCGGCTACGCAAGAAGCTCGGCGCCGATGCCCCGATCGAGACAATTCGCCATGCGGGCTATCGACTTACTGCGGCGTAACTGGCCCGAGGCAGCCTGGGCTGCGTTCGCGATTGCGAACTTCGTCGCCATGAGCTTTTGGCCGAGCTGGGAGACGATCCCGTTCCACTTTGTCTGGATCAGCCTCACACTGCTGTACGGCTTCCGGATCTGGCCCGTGGCGACGACCTACCTGACTCTGACAGCCGTCGTGACCGTGACCGGCGGCCTGATCCTGAGCGATGCCTTCTCGGGCGAACAATTGTGGGGCGAGCTGTTCGAGGTCCCGCTGATGTCCGCGATGTTCCTGGCCATGGTGTGGCACGCACGGCGGCGGCAGGAGGCGCTGGGAACGGTGCGGCGCCAGGCCGCGCAGCGTGCGTCACTGCTGCAGCGACAGGAGCGTTTCCTCCACGACGCCTCGCACGAGTTGCGTACGCCGGTAACGATCGCACGTGGGCATCTCGAGGTCCTGCGGCGCACGAGCGACGATACGGCCCCCGAGATCGACGTCGCGCTCGACGAGCTTGGTCGGATCGAGCAGATCCTCAAGCGGTTGCTGCTTCTGGCAAAGGCCGACCAGCCGGACTTCGTCGTCCTGGAGCCGCTCGACCTCGAGCCGTTCCTGGAAGACGTCTTCATCCGCTGGTCCGAAGTTGCACCTCGAGCTTGGAGACTGGGCGCACTCGCGTCCGGAGTGCTGACGGTCGACCAGGAGGCACTTCGGTGCGCGCTCGACGCGCTGCTGGAGAATGCCGTCAAGTACAGCGATCACGGAGATTCGATCGTCGTCAGATCACGGTCGATCAGCGGTGAGGTCGTGATCGAGGTCGAGGACTCCGGCTTCGGGATCGCACCTGATGCGCTTACGCACATCTTCGAGCGCTTTGCCCGAGCCGATGCCGCACGCACGCGCGTCCACGGCGGGGTCGGACTCGGGCTCGCGATCGTCGATGCGATTGCGAAGGCCCACGGAGGCCGCTGCACAGTCCGAAGCACGCCCATGGGGACGACATTCGCGCTGCGCATGCCGCGCTTCGCGGCCGATGCGGCTGTCAGGTCGCGCGCACCTGTGCCTGTGTCGTAGCAGCTCGGACTCTTACGAAACTCTTAGGCCTCTCCTCAGCTGCTCTTAGGTCGCGTTCCTAAGGTCGTCGGACAAAGGAGGTGATCGATTTGCACTTGTACGGTGACACACTCAAGAACTACGTTGCACGCGAGCTTCCCTCGCGACGACTGGACGAGATCGACGCGCACGTCAGCAACTGTCTCTTCTGCGCTCATGCGCTAGCCGCCGAGACGACAACGGCGCCAACCTGGGAGCGGCGCGGTTTGCTCGGACGACTGGTACGCGTCTAGTCGTGCGCCCGCGCAGGACGCCGACCGGGGATGCGATACCCGTGGTCGTGGCACAACGACCCGGGCGCATCCTCGGTGAGAGCGTCGCAGTAGCCCTTCCCGTATGCGGCGCGCATGAAGGCCGCCACGACGTCGAGGTTCCAGTCGCTGATCTCCCCGGCCTCACGCCAGAGATCGGTCAGCCGGAGATCGATGTCCAGCTCGAGCAAATCGATACGTGACGGCTTCTTGGCCATGAGACGAGGGTAGGGAGGGCATCGGACGTTGTCCGTCCTCCGTCGAGTACGCTCGGCTCGTGGCTCCTGACCTGCACTATGGGCCGGCCCGCGTGCCGTCGCGGGAAAGCCCCGAGGCGGCGATCGCACTGCTCCAGGAGCGCGGCTACACCGCCTGCGAGATCGACTTCGAGGGCAAGTTCTGGATGGACTACGACTGGGCGGAGCGATTCGGCGAGCTCGCAGGTGAGGCGGACATCGTGCTGTCCGTGCACGCACCGATCGCCGGCTTCATGGGGCACGCCGAACGCGGCAAGAAGCTCAACATGGCAGTCGGGATGCTGGACCACTCCGCCGGCATCGCCAAGGCCGCCGGGGCCGAGGTGGTCGTGTTCCACCCCGGCTACCTGCTGGGCCGCGAGCGCGAGGCCGCAATCGACTCGGTCGTCGAGCAGCTCGGCGAGCTGCGTGAGCGCCTGGAGAAGAAGGACCGCGCCGTCCCTTTCGGCATCGAGATCATGGGTCGCGTACGCGAGCTCGGCACGCCGGAGGACGTCTTCGCGATCTCGGCGCGCTCCGGCTGGGTCCGGCCCGTCCTGGACTTCGCCCACCTTCATGCGGTCACGGACGGCGCTTTCACCCAGACGGCCCTCTTCGCGGACGTGCTGGAGGGCGCGGACGCGGTGATGGAGCCCGGCGCGCCGTTCCACATCCACTTCTCGGACATCGCCTACGCGAATCGGAACGAGACGAAGCACCTTCCCTACGGCGAGGGCACGCTCCGCGTCGAGCCGCTCGGCCTCGCGCTCAGGGAGTTCGACCGGCCCGCGACCGTGATCACCGAGTCGCCGGACGAGGAGTCGAATCAGGCGATTCGCGCGGAGCTCTATGCCGCGGTCGGCAGCCGTGCGGCCAAGCGCGCCTCGAGCTCGGCGGCGTCGGCCTCTCGGTCGAGCGCACGCAGGAACTCCGCGTAAGGCGGCAGCACATCCAGCAAGATCCGGCAGTGCTCGGCCCCGCCGACGATCTCGATGGCCTCGTTGAAGAGCGTCTCGGCTTCTTCGTGGCGCCCCTGGGCTGCACGGACCTGGGCGAGCGCAACGCGCGTCGTCGCTCGGGACACGATGTCTTCCGCGCTGACGGTCTCGCGTGCAGCGAGCGCATA
This sequence comes from Actinomycetota bacterium, assembly GCA_046728195.1. Taxonomy (GTDB): domain Bacteria; phylum Actinomycetota; class Thermoleophilia; order Gaiellales; family Gaiellaceae; genus 3-1-20CM-4-69-9. The sequence goes on along the minus strand of JBKPEC010000037.1, from coordinate 1,273 downwards.
CTTCTCGGCCTCTTCGAGACGTCCATCCTGCAGTAACAGCTGCGCGAGGTAGCGCTGGCTTTCGCAGAGGGTTCCGCGCTCCTGCATCGGCGCGAGCAACCGGATCGACTCGCGCAGGAGCTTCTCGGCTTTCGAGGGGTTGCCCGTCTCCCAGGCGACGATCCCGAGCTGCCTCGACGTCCAAGCGATCTCGGACACCGAAGCGGCCTCGCGGTAGAGGTCGAGGGCCTTCGTCAGCCATCCTTCTGCCTGCTCGTAGTCGCCGCGCACCCGCATGAGTGTCCCCTTCGACTGGGCGGCGCTCGCGCGCGCGACGATGCTGCCGCTGTGCTCGGCCAGCTCGATGGCACGGTCGATCAGCGGCTCGGCCTTGTCCTCCTCCATCCGGCCGATGTGGATCCCCGCCAGCTGCAGCGCTGCTCTTGCCTCGTGATCCTTCCGTCCCGCAGCCTGAGCCGCCTCGAGCGCTTGCTGCTCGAACTCCTCTGCCTCGGCGAGGCGGCCCATCCAGCGCGCAACGCGAGCACGCCTGTCGAGCGCCCTGAACCGCCCCTCGTGGTCCTCGGGCTCGACGACCTGGAGTGCCTCGTCGGCCAGCTCTGCGGCGCGACCGAGCTCTCCGTCGAGCGACGCGACGGTCTCGGAGAGCGCGGTGAGCGCCCTGCTCTGGATGTGACGGTCGCCTGCGGCCGCCGCCTCCTCCGCGACCACGCTCATCTCGTCGCGGACAACGGGCAGATCGCCGAGCTGCGACGACGCCCGCGCAGCGAGGAATCGCCGCTCGAGAGTCGGCTCGAGCTCGGCGGCGCGGAGCAGCAGCTTCCGTGCGGACTGGTTGGACTCGAGTGACAACGCACGCTTGCCCGCCGCCTCGAGCGCCCTCGCTGCTGTACGCGCGAGCTCCTCGGGCGGCCGACCGTCGAGCTCCGCATAAAGCCTGCACGCCTGGTCGAGGTGGTAGGCGCGAATCTCGAGCAGCTCCTTGTCGGCCCGCTCGCGCAGCCATTCCGCGAACCGGGTGTGGTATTCCGCGCGGCCTGATTTCGAGAGGCCGCTGTAGGCAACCTCGCGGATGAGGACGTGCTTGAAGCGGTACGCCGACTCGCCGCTGATCGTCGAACGCTCTTCGCGCGTGAGGAAGTCGCGCAAGAGGAGGTCGTCGAGGATGTCGTCGAGCTCTTCGGAGTCGTATTCCGAGGACAGATGGTCGATCGCGCCCGCCCAGAAAGTCCGGCCGACCACGGACCCGCGCTGCAGCACGATCTTCGCACCG
>JBKPEC010000036.1:0-4575 GCA_046728195.1 Actinomycetota bacterium | reverse complement strand
CACATGCCTCTCGAGCCGACGTCTGTGAGACGGGAGCGACGGTGGTCCCGGGCCTTCGCCGTCGCGACCGCCCTCAGCCGCGCGTCATCTCATCGAGGCAGACGGCAATGGCGAGGATGAGCGCGTCCTCCTGACCCGGAGCGATCTCGATGCCGTAGGTGTCCCTGATGCGGAACCAACGCTTCGAGACCTCGGCCACCTGATCGCCGCCGCGCTCGATCTTGTACTCATAGTAGACTACCCTCCCCTTCGCCTCCATGTCCTCGCCGTCCTCGACCTCGATCGAGAAGCGGTCGCGGAGCGGAGTGATCAACGCCTTCTTGACCGTCGCGACCGTCTGCCCGTCGTGCTCGATCTCCATCGTGTCGCGGATGTGCAGCTTTTTCTCCTGGACCTTGAGCAGCTCGGCGCCGGTCGTGTCTTCGAGCACGAGCGTCCTCCTGATCCTCATGGCTTTGCCGTCGACCTTGAACGCACGCTCGCCGGCGTCGTTCTCGATCCAGAAGTCGTCGCCGATCGCGAACAGCTTCTCCCGCATCCGGTACTTCGTTCCGCCTTCGTCACGGCGTCCGCGCAAAGGCCCCATTGCTTCTTCCTCCTTTCAGCGCGTCGTCCGGCGCCACACGCGTGCGATCAGGTAGGTCGGAATGAGCCAGACGCCGAGGAGCACGAGCAATCCCGACGTCGAGGCGCCGTGAATGAGCAGCGTCGCCAGAAGGACGAGCAGGAGTGCGAGGCTGAAGAGAAGATACGCACCTGTGCAAACGACAAGGACCAGGCCGCGCAGCGTTGCCTGCGCCAGCGAAAGACTCCGAGCCGCGAGTTCGGGGTAGTCCGAACCGGCAGACCATCCAGAAACGGTGCCTCGAGGAAGGCCTGACAGGGCGCGTCGCAGCTCGCCACGGGAGCGCGCGCTCAGAACCCTTCCGGTGCGATGCGAGAGCTCCTGGAGCGTCAAGTAGCCGCCGGCGTAATGCTCTCGGAGACTCCGCGCCGCTCGTTCCCGGTCACGATCGCCTGCGAACATCGCACCGCTTTCTCGACGGGCCCAGCTCGCCCGCGCGCGCAGCAGTACGGGCACAGCCAACACGATCAACCTCCACAGCGCCACGGAGACTCAGATTACCGAGGTTCGACCGCCCGGATGTCTCCAGTGCGCACCCCCGGCACGTACTCCCACCAGTTGCCGGGTAGAAGCGCTCGCCTCCCGTCGCGCCCACGAGAACGAGTGTGTCGCATGGCGCCGCGGCGCAGACGACTCTGGCGGACTCAACCTGAAGGGATAGTCCGGATCGGGTGATGACGTGGGCCCCGGAACGGCGAAAGGTTCAGGGAGCGCCTCGGCGTAGGTGCAGCGTGGACCACGATCGCGAGAGGAGACCCGATGTCTGAGCCCACGAGCGCGGAGCGCGAGCTGCTGCCGATTCCCGACCGTCCCTATGACGGGCCGGTGTTTGAGGACGCCAAGGATCCCAAGTCAAAGTTCCCACCGATCGAGCCGCTGCGCCCACCAGAGGGCGCACCGAATGTCCTGATCATCCTGCTCGACGATGCCGGCTTCGGTTGCTCGAGCGCATTCGGCGGTCCTTGTTACACGCCCACGGCGGAGCGTCTGGCCGAGGACGGGCTCAAGTTCAACCGCTTTCACACGACGGCTCTTTGCTCGCCGACGCGCGCAGCACTGCTCTCGGGCCGCAATCACCACACGGTGGGGATGGGCGGGATCACAGAACTCGCGACGTCGGCACCGGGGTACAACTCGGTCCGGCCGAATACGTGCGCTCCGCTGGCGGAGACGCTGAAACTGAACGGCTATGCGACCGCGCAGTTCGGGAAGTGCCACGAGGTACCGGTCTGGGAGACAAGCCCGCTCGGGCCGTTCGATTCTTGGCCCTCGGGCGGGGGCGGGTTCGAGTACTTCTACGGCTTCATCGGCGGGGAGACGAACCAGTACTACCCAGCCATCTATGAAGGGACGACGCCGATCGAGCCCGACAAGACGCCGGAAGAGGGCTACCACTTCACCGAGGACATGACCGACAAGGCGATCAAGTGGATCCGCCAGCAGAAGGCATTGATGGGTGACAAACCCTTCTTCGTCTACTTCGCGCCGGGGGCGACGCACGCACCACATCACGTGCCGGCGGAGTGGTCGGCCAAGTACAAGGGCAAGTTCGACCAGGGCTGGGACAAGTTGCGCGAGGAGACGTTCGCCCGCCAGAAGGAGCTCGGCGTGATCCCGCCCGAGGCTCAGCTCACCGATCGACCTGCGGAGATTCCCGCGTGGGACGAGATCCCGGACGACCTGAAGCCCGTCCTGGCCCGTCAGATGGAGGTGTACGCCGGCTTCCTGGAGCACACCGACCATCACGTCGGCCGTCTCATCGACGCGCTCGACGACATTGGCATCCTCGAGGACACGCTGGTCTACTACATCGTCGGCGACAACGGCGCCTCGGCCGAGGGTACGCCGAATGGAACCTTCAACGAGTTACTCGTGCTGAACGGCGTCAGTGCTCTGGAGACGACCGAGTTCATGGCGTCGCGGATCAATGAGTTCGGGACGTCGTCGGCGTACAACCACTACGCGGTTGGCTGGGCGCACGCGATGGACGCCCCGTATCAGTGGACAAAGCAGGTCGCCTCGCACTGGGGTGGGACGCGCAACGGCACGATCGTGCACTGGCCGCACGGTGTACGGGCGAGGGGCGAGATCCGCACCCAGTTCCATCACGTGATCGACGTCGCACCGACGGTGCTGGAGGCGGCGGGAATCCCGGAGCCGAAGAGGGTACACGGCGTCGAGCAACGGCCGATCGAGGGAGTGAGCATGGGCTACTGCTTCGACGACGCGGGCGCCGCGGAGCGGCGAGAGACGCAGTACTTCGAGATGTTCTGCAACCGCGGCATCTACGACAAAGGCTGGACGGCGGTCACCCGTCACTCGACGCCGTGGGTGATGGCCGAACTGCCTCCGTTCGCGGACGATACCTGGGAGCTTTACGACACGAACACCGATTGGAGCCAGGCGCACGACCTCGCGGCGGAGATGCCGGAGAAGCTCGAGGAGCTCAAGACGCTGTTCATGGAGGAGGCGCGGAAGTACAACGTCTTGCCTCTGGACGACCGGCGCGTCGAGCGCTTCAACTCCGACCTCGCGGGACGCCCTACGCTGATCACGGGACAGTCGCAATTGCTCTTCGATGGGATGGGACGACTGGCCGAGAACGTCGTCCTCAACGTGAAGAACAAGTCGCACTCCGTGACCGCAGAGCTTCGGGTGCCGGAGGGCGGCGCGGAGGGCGTGATCGTCGCGCAGGGCGGCGAGTTCGCCGGCTGGAGCCTCTACGTGAAAGGCGGTCGACCGAAGTACTGTTACAACTTGTTCGGGCTACAGCGCTTCTACGTCGAGGGCGCGACGGAGATACCGCCGGGTTCGCACCAGGTGCGGATGGAGTTCGCCTACGACGGCGGCGGCCTCGCCAAGGGCGGCACGGTCTCGCTCTACGTCGACGGCGAGAAGGCCGGCGAGGGACGCGTCGAAACGACCGTCCCGATGGCATTCTCCGCCGACGAGACCTTCGACGTGGGTTCAGACACCGCCTCGCCCGTCAGCGACGACTACACCCCAGCGGGCAGTCGCTTCAAGGGCATGATCGACTGGGTGCAGATCGACATCGCCGAAGCGGCCGAGGACCTGGATCATCTGATCTCGCCGGAGGAGCGCCTCAAGATCGCGATGACGCGACAGTGACGCGGGTGTCCGGCGCTTCGTCGTTCGTGTTCAAGCTCGTTTGAGCTCCGGCGGGGTGTGCACACTGAACGTGGATGACGACCATTCCGCGCTTGGATCTCACCGAAGCGGGCGGCCGTGTGCGCCTGACCCTGCGCGGAGTCGGCCATGGCGAAGGCGCGAGCCTGCAGGAGGCGGCCGACGAGCTCGTACGCCGAGTGCTCCTGATCGCTATGGCGTTCCGGCGCAGCGGGATCGGCCCCATCAGCTCGGAGTGCCGTCCTGACCTCGCTCTGCTCGACTTCGTCTTCGAAATCGGAGAGATCGCAGCGCGAGGCGGCGACATCCGGGCGCGTGTGTTCGGCGACGTCCCTCCGTGACACCGGCGCGAGCGTCGTCGAAGGCTTAGCCGACGCCGACGAGAAAGTGCGGCGACAAGCCCGCGAACGCGACTATCAGGTGCGTTCTCGCACCACCTTCCGGCCGGACCCGGCGCGCTTGAAGCGTTCGGCGACTGTTAGGCGGACCCACCGCGCAGGCCGGACACTCGGCGCCGTGCGCGTCGGGGCGCGTCCTGGATCACCAACGTAACGTCGACCGCGATCCGCTCCCCGTCTCGCTCGCCGATGCTGAGGCGTACCGGCAAGCCGGCACATCGGCCGACAGGCGCGGCTCTACCAACGAAGCCGCCGCGTTCCACATATAACCGCTCGCCATCCTCGGTGCGGATGAAGCCGTAGTCTTTGGCCTCGTCGAACCAGAGCATCTCTCCGTTCACGGCTTCGCTCTCCGGCTCGAAGTGGGCCCGATTGGTACGGGCTTCCAGCGGCGCTCGCGGCACA
>JBKPEC010000035.1:0-7815 GCA_046728195.1 Actinomycetota bacterium | reverse complement strand
GAGGAGCTGACGCCGCGTGAGCGGGAGGTGCTGGAGCTGATGGCTGAAGGGCGCTCGAACCAGGCCATCGCCGAGCGACTCGTGATCACCCTCCGAGCGGTGGAGAAGCACGTGACGAGCATCTTCTCGAAGCTGCGCCTTCCCGCCAGCGCCGAGGATCACCGCCGTGTGCTGGCGGTCCTGACCTACCTCCGGGACTAGTGGGACACAGTGTCTCGGCCAGTTCTGTTGCCGGATGCCCGGGTCGCGAGCACCAAGCCAGGGGCCGCACTCGTCCGCCGCCAAGGCTTGGCAGCCTTGGCAAGGGCGGGGGTGGGCACTGGCGCCGTATGATCGCGGGCCGGGCGCCGGCTGACAGAGCTGGGCGGGACACTAGGGCTAACCGCACCTCGAGACACCAGCCAGCCCTCTGGTCCAGACCCTGGTGGGAGCGGCAGGCTGTGGGCATGACCGTCACACAGCTGAACCAGAGGCTTCGTTGGCTCGCATTGGAGCGTGAGGCGCTCCGCGACCGCGGAGCGGCCACGGACCAGCTCGAGCGGAATCGCAACGAGCTCGTTCGCGTGCAATGGAAGCTGGCGTACGCGTCTGTCGGGCCTGACTCACCCGACCGGGTCGCCTAACCCCGACCCTGACTCCTCCTCCCGTGTGAAAGCCGCCCCCCTCCAGGCGGCTTTCGCCTTTTCAGGGTGCGGCTTCCACGACCCGGGAAACGCCAGCCGACCCCATTTCGCCAAGGCCCTCGCGGTGAGAACTTGGGCCCGTACCCCAAACGCGAAGGAGCTGGAAAGCAATGTCACCCCTGAAGCGCTCGAACAACATCGCGGCCCGCATGGGCCGCTGGAGCGCGAGTCACTGGAAGACAGCCGTCTTTGGCTGGCTCGCGTTCGTCATCGCGGCGTTCTACATCGGGAACGTCGTCGGAACGAAGAACATCAAGAACGAGGACTCCGGCACGGGTCAGTCGCACCGGGCCGACCAGATCCTCAAAGACGGCTTTCCCAAGTCGGATGCCCTGACCGAGATCGTGCTCGTCCAGAGCTCGAGCAAGACGGTTAGCGACCCGGAGTTCCGCTCGACCGTCAACCAGGTCATCGCGGCCGTCAAGGGCAATTCGGCGATCAAGAATGTCAAATCGCCCCTCGGCGGAGCGAATCCGGACCAGGTCTCGAAGGATCGACACTCGGCCATCGTCACGTGGGAGATGAAAGGCAAGTACGACCACGCGAAAACGAAGATCGACGCCGTCGAGGCAGCGGTCACGAAAGTCGCCGACCGCCACCCGGCGTTCTACGTCGGTGAAGCGGGAGCGGTCAGCTCGCAAAAGGCGATGGACAAGATGTTCAACGACCAGCTGAAGACCGCCGGTGAGCGCTCGATCCCGATCACGTTCATCGTCCTGTTGCTCGTCTTCGGCGCTCTCGTCGCCGTCGGCGTCCCGTTGCTGCTCGCGCTCTCCGGCGTCATCGCAACGGTCGGACTGGTCGCGTTGCCGAGCCATCTCGTGCCGATGGACCAGAACGTCAACGCCGTCATCTTGCTGATCGGCCTAGCGGTTGGCGTCGACTACTCGCTCTTCTACCTCAAGCGTGAGCGCGAGGAGCGCGCCGCCGGCAAGGGAGCGAGAGCGGCACTCGAAGCCGCAGCGGCCACCTCGGGCCGTTCGGTTCTCATCTCCGGCATCACAGTGATGATCGCGATGGCCGGAATGATGTTCGCGGGCGACAAGACCTATCTGGGCTTCGGCATCGCGACCATGATGGTGGTGGGCATCGCGATGCTCGGATCGCTCACGGTGCTCCCGGCAGTGCTGTCGAAGCTTGGCGACCGCGTCGACAAGGGCAAGATCCCCTTCCTGAACAGGTTCCGCGACGACGGTGAGAACCGCTTCTGGAAGAAGATCCTTGCTCCGGTAATGCGTCGTCCGGGCATCGCGGCTGCTGTTGCAGGTGGGGCGCTCCTCGTGATGGCCCTGCCTGTGCTCCACCTCCATACCGCACAGAGCGGCCTTGACGTCATGCCGAACAGCGCACCGACCGTCGAGACGATCAAGAAGATCAACAGTGCGTTCGGAAACGGTGAGACGTCGATGACCGAGGTCGCGATCAAAGCAAACATCGACTCACCGGCTACGCAGCATGCGATCGCGGCACTGAAGACGAAGGTCGAGGCCTCTCATCTGAACACCAACTCGATCGACGTCACGGTGAATTCCTCCCAGACGGTCGCCCGAGTTGACATTCCGCTCGTCGGCAAGGGGACCGATGCGACGTCGAACGCGGCGCTCGATACCCTCCGCAACGACATCCTTCCCTCAACGATCGGACAGGTGAAGGGTGCCGAGTACGCCGTCACGGGCTTGACCGCGCAGTCAGTCGACCAGAACTCGCTGCTGAAGCGGAAGGCTCCGATCGTGTTCGGCTTTGTGCTCGTCTTCGCGTTCGGACTGCTGCTCGTGACCTTCAGGTCGATCGTGATCGCCCTCAAGGCGGTTGTGCTCAACCTGCTCTCGGTAGGTGCGGCCTACGGCCTCTTGATCGCCGTCTTCCAGTGGGGCTGGGGCGAGAGCCTGCTCGGCTTCCAGGGCAACGGCGGGATCGCCTCGTGGCTGCCGATCTTCATGTTCGTGATTCTGTTCGGTCTCTCGATGGACTACCACGTGTTCATCCTGAGCCGAGTACGTGAAGCGTTCGACCGCGGCATGAGGACCGAGGACGCGGTCACGCACGGCATCACCACGACGGCCGGTGTGGTCTCGAGTGCAGCGCTGGTGATGGTCGGCGCGTTCGCAGTGTTCGCGCTCATGCCGATCCTCGACATGAAGGAGATGGGCATCGGCCTAGCCGCGGCGGTGCTGATCGACGCCACGATCGTCCGGGCAGTGCTGCTGCCGGCAACGATGAAGCTGCTCGGCGATGCGAACTGGTATCTGCCCAAGTGGCTGGAGTGGCTGCCGAAGCTCGACCACGAGCCGCGCCTCACCGAAGTTCCACCGGCGGTCGAGCCGGAGCCGGCTCGCCTCGCCGCCTAGCCTCCTCCCCGCTCCTTCGCGGGCCGAAGAAAGGCCTCGGCAACTGCCGGGGCCTTTCTGCATCTCGAAGCCGGAGGCGGGACTCGAACCCGCGGCATCCGCTTTACAAGAGCGGTGCTCTACCAGCTGAGCTACTCCGGCGCTCCCACATGGTAGGCACCTCGAACTGCTGGGGTCTGACCCTTGGGGGTCAGACCCCAGCTTTAAGCTAGGCCGCGTCGACCAGCTCGTCAGGTGAGATCTCGACAACGCCGGCGAGCTCGTCGCGCAGCTTGTGCAGCGCGTCCCGCTCGACCTGGCGGACCCGCTCGCGGCTCATGCTCAGCTCGCGGCCGATCTGCTCGAGCGAGGTGGACTCGCCCTCGAAGCCGAACCGCAGCTCGAGCACGCGGCGCTCGCGTTCCGGCAGGCGACCCAGCGCGTCGCGGACGAACTTGCGGCGCAGTGCGGCGCCGGCCTCCTCAGACGGGTCGAGCGCCGAGTCGTCGGCGAACAGGTCGCCGAGCTCGCCGTCTCCGTCCGAGCCGATCGCCTGGTTCAGTGACACCGACGCCTCGACCGCGCTGAGCGCCTCCTCCACGTACACGCGATCCAGGCCGGTCGCCTTGGCGAGCTCGTCGATCGTGGGCTCCTCGCCCGTCGCTGCCTGCAGCCGTGCGCGGGCACGGGCCAGCTTGACCTTGCGCTCGTGGACGTGGGTCGGGATCCGGATCGTCGCGGACTGGTTGCTCACCGCACGCTGACAGGCCTGGCGGATCCACCAGGTGGCGTACGTCGAGAACTTGTAGCCACGCCTCCAGTCGAACTTCTCGACGGCGCGGTTCAGCCCGATGACGCCCTCCTGGATCAGATCGCCGAGCTGCATGCCACGGCCCTGGTAGCGCTTGGCGATGGAGACGACGAGGCGCAGGTTGGAGTTGATCATCAGCTCCTTGGCCTCCTGGTCACCACGCTCGATGCGCTTCGCCAGCGCCACCTCATCCGCAGCCGTCAGCAGCTTGTACCGCCCGGCGGCGTTCATGAAGAGGCTCAGGCTGTCGCTCGCTCCGGAGACCTCCGTGGCGGCCTGCACCGCCGGGGCAGCGTCGTCCTCGGCGGGCACGACCTCGATGCCCTTCGCATCGAGCTCGGCGCGCAGCTCCGCCAGGTCCTCGGGCTCGAGCTCGTTCGCGATCGCAAAGGTCTCGAGGGTCGCTTCGTCGACGGAGCCGAGCTCCTCGGCTTCGTGGACAAACGACTGGAAATCAAGTTCAGCAAGGTTAGTCAGGGTCTTTCACTCCTCTCCGGTTCAGACTTTTGCCGGGCCGTTCGCGGGGGTCCATCCGGACCGCACCTTTCGGCCCTGCATGAAGTAGAACGACCTGCGCCCTGCCTGTATTCCTCCGCTAGAGCAGGACCTGGCGGGATTTCTGGTGGGTGAGGATCTTCCGCTTCACCCGCTGGAGCGCATTGTCGATCGTCTTCGTGTCGCAGCCCAGATCCTCGGCCATCTGCTCGTAGGACGAGCCCTCGAGGTACAGCCTGAGCGCGTCCGCCTCGAGTTGCGACAGGCCACTCCCGAGGGTGAACACCAGGCTCTGGAGCTCCTCGGTGGAGATCACGCAAACAGAGGGGTCGTCGACGCTCGGCCCCGGCAGGGCGTCCCCGAGAGTGCACTCGCTGTCTGCCTCCTGCCCGGCCGGGGTGTGGCTGAAGGACACGTAGGTATTCAGCGGCGCGTGCTTGAACCGGGTCGCGGTCTTGATGGCGGTGATGATCTGGCGGGTGACACAGAGCTCCGCGAAGCTCCGGAACGAGGTCTCCTTGTCGGGGCGGAAGTCGCGAACCGCCTTGTAGAGGCCGATCAGCCCTTCCTGGACGAGATCCTCCGAATCCCCGCCGGCCAGGAAGTAGGAGCTGGCCTTGAGGCGGACGAAACCGGTGTAACGGCGGATGAGGACGTCGAGCGCACCCCCGTCGCCGTTCCTCGCGCGCAGCACGAGCTGCAGGTCTTCGAGCTCCCTCTGAGCCTTCTGCGCAGCGGTTGCGGGCCGTGCGGCCATCCTTGGCCTCCCCCGAAATCAGGGGTGAGAAGGTCAAGTCTCACCCTAAGGTTGAGGCAGAAGATAGCAAGGTCCGCCGGTCTTTACAAGACGTTTGCAGTGGACCCAGGATGATACGAACGTATGTTCGGAGACCCGCCTTCAGGCCGGCTCGAGCAGTTGTCCGACCCGCACCTGCTCTGTCAGGAGGCGTCGAAACCGGTCGGGCTTGCCGCCGACGTAGGAGCGGCAGAGCTCCTTCCCCGCGGGGTAATTCATCACGTAGCTCCGCGAGGTCGGCGCCTTGAGGAAGCGAATCACATGGTCGGCGATCTCCGTCGTCATGAGATCCCACTGCTGCAGGTATGCGTGGACTTCAGCCTCCTCGGCACCGCCGTCGTAGAGCATCAACGCAGCGTTGACCGCGGCCCAGTGGCACGGCTCGCGGGCGCGTGCGACGGCACGGGCGTGACCGAGATCGAAGTCGATGCCCGCGTCTTCGACGACGCCGGCGAGCGCCGGCCCGCCGTCGCCGTCGTCGAGCACGAGCTCCGGCGCGAGGGTGGCGATGCCTTCGGCGATGAGGGATTGTGGCGTGGGCACCAGCACGATCGTCTCCTCCAGCAGTCCTCGGTCGCGGACGAGGAGCTGCTCCTTGGCGCAGCGCTCCGCGTGGTGGCCTGGGTAGGTCTCGTGGATGGCCAGGTTGAGCACGTCCATCGCCGACAGCGGCAGGTCGACGTTGACTTCGATCAGGCTGCGCAGGTCGCCCAGGTACCCGCAGAACGCCATCCAGGACTTGTCGCGGACGATCTCGAGGTCGACGCCCTCCCCCTCGGGGAGCTCGATCAGGGTTCGAGCCCAGGTGTGGGCAGCCTCGATCGCCGCAGCCACGGTCCGCTCGACCTTGCCGGGAGAGACGCGCGTCGACTCCTCCCAGCGCGCGTGCCGTTCGGCAAGCGTCCCTTCGCCCGGAAGCAGCTCCTCGAGCCGCTCGTGGGCGGCAGCGAAGACCTTCTCATCGGTGTGGTGGGGCCGCACGCCGTAGCAGCCCTCGACCTCGTCTGCATAGGAGCCCGACTCGCCGGCCAACACTCCGGCGTACGTCCGCAGCCCGACGACCTGATCCCGCAACCAGCCGTCCTCGAGCTCCTGGAGAAGCCCCTCGGCGGTGGAGACGAGCGTCCGTGGCTCGACCGGAGGCTCTGCCTCGACTGCGGCCGCCAGCTCAGGCGGTCCGTAGTACGCGTCGACGATGCCGTCGACGTGCCGGCCCATTTGCAACCCCAGCCGCAGGTATCGCTCAACGAGAGGCTCATCCACGGAGCGAGCCTACGGGTTTTGTCGCGGTGGTCTGCCTAGGCTGCGACGAGCCTCGGCGCTCCGGCCTCGATCAGCAGCGCATCCACCACTTCGGCGAGCTGCTCGCGGAGGTCGACGTCGATGAGGTGCCCGTCATCGTCGAAGCGGGTCGGGGCGTGGCCGACGGCGACATCGCCCTCGATCACTCGCGCTCCGATCGTGGCCAGCACCTTCCGTAGCTCGGCCTGAGACCAGACCGCGCCGAAGGCACCGGTGCTCGCGCCGACGACCGCGACCGGCTTGTTCCTCAGGGTGTTCGTTGCGATCGGCCTGGAGACCCAGTCCAGAGCGTTCTTCAGCTGGCCGGGGATCGAGGCGTTGTACTCCGGCGTCGAGATGAGGATCGCATCCGCGTCTGCCACGGCCTCGCGCAAGGCGACGACGGCCGGTGCCGGACGTGCGTCGTCGTCCTCGTCGTAGGGCGGCACCTGCTTGAGACCCTCGTAGAGCTCAAGCTCGATGTCGGGGGGCAGAAGCTCCTCCGCCGTGCGGAGGAGCTTCGTGTTGTAGGAGTCCCGGCGAAGGCTGCCCGAAATCGCAAGGACCTTCATCGTGGGTTACGCCTCCTTGACGAAATAGAGCTCGGCCGTGAGCTTGACCTCGTCGGCCAGAGCTGGCTTACCGTCGGGAAGGGGCGTGTTCCATTCGAGCCCGAATTCGCTCCTGTCGACCGTCGTCTCGAGCTTGACGCCGAGCCGCTCCTGTCCGTACCCGTCGGTGATCGGCTCGGTGATCGTGCCGGTCAGCTCGACGGGCTTCTCGACGCCCTTGATCGTGATGCCGCCGCGAACCGTGATCCGGTCCTGGTCGCGGTCGATCTCGCTGGACTCGAAGCTGAGCTCGGGATGGCGCTCGGCGTCGAAGAAGTCCGGGGACTGCAGGTGCGCTGCAAGGTTCTCGTCCTTGACATCCACGCTCGCGACCCTCGCCGCGCCGCTGAGGACGGGCGTCTGGCCAGCGTCGAACCGGGCGGTCGCTTCGCGGAACTGGCCGCGAAAGGCGCCGGAAACGTAGTTGACCTCGAAGCCGATCGTGGAATGAACCGGGTCGAGAACCCAGGTCCCGACCGGCAGGCTCTGCCGGGTTTCCGTCGTAATGCTCATTTACACTCCTCCTTGAGTGCGCTACAATTGACTCCGCAAGCAACTATAGCGACAGAAGGTTGCAACGTCAAGTGTTGACCAAACAAGCTTCAGCAGTAGATGCCTGGGCCCGCCTGCTTCGGGGTCATGCGGCCGCAACGCGTGAGCTCAGCGCCCGCCTCGTGGCCGAGCACGGCCTCAGCATCAACGACTACGGCGCCCTGCTCTCCCTCTCTCGAGCCGAGGAGGACCGGATGCGACGCGTCGACCTGGCTGAGGAGCTTCTCCTCACGGCCTCGGGGGTGACCCGCCTCCTCGA
>JBKPEC010000034.1:0-6903 GCA_046728195.1 Actinomycetota bacterium | reverse complement strand
CGGATCAGGGGCTCGAGCCGCTGGTAGAACCGCTCGATGCCGCCGCCGAGATCGGTCAGCCGCCTGATGTGGGTCAGGTAACGGCTCGCTTTGACAGCGAACAGGAAGTGCGGCGGCGTCTCCGCGACCCAGCGCGCGACGGATGTCTCGAACGGGAGGCGGTAGAAGGTGTTGTTGATCTCGACCGTGTCGAAGAACTGCGCGTAGCTCTGCAACCAGAGCCGCGCGGACTTGCCTTCGTAGAAGTCGTCCTTCCATGACGTGTAGTTCCAGCCAGAGCAGCCTATGTGGAGAGCGCGTCCGTGAGCCGTTTGCACAACTCCGGCGTTCCCGCTGCGACGACCCGTGAACGCCCCTCGACGTCGAGTGGCGCGGCTGCGAACGGCGGCGAATCCGGAAGGTCGATCGCGAGACCGCGCTCCCGGACGAGGAGTTGTGCCGCCGCGATGTCGACCGAGCGGGCCGGCTTGAGGGAGCAGACGGCGTCGACACGGCCCGCCGCCAGATGGCAGAGCGAGAGCGCCAGCGAACCCATGATCCGCAGCCGGTAGGCGAGCTCGACGACGGCCGCGGCCTTCTCCGCCACGGAAGCCGTTTGCGTCGCCTCGAAGGACAGGATCTCGATCCGGTCGCGTGGAAGGTCACCGTCGAGCGGCCGGCCGTTCAAGCGGGCGCCGTCGCCTGCGCTCGCCGTCCACTCCTCGTCGGTGCCGAAGTCATGCACGAAGCCGAAGTGCACGTCGCCCATCGTCGGCCCCGAGGCCACCGCCACCGACAGGGAGAAGAAGCCGATCCCGCGCTTGGCATTCAGGGAGCCGTCAATCGGGTCGATCACGACGTAGGTTCCGCCCTCGCCGAGCGTTCCCACTTCTTCGGAGACGATCGTGAGGTCGTCCACACCTGCGAAACGGGCGAGGATCGCCTGCTCGGCGGCTGCGTCGACCGCGGTCGTCTCGTCCCCGCCCTCTCCCCGGCCGATCACGGCCTCCCGATCGGCGCGGCGCGGCAGCTCCTCGAGCACGCCGCGCACATCGTCGACGGCTGCGCGACAGAGCGCGAGCCAGTCAGTCAAGCGGATGGAAGAGCAGGCCCGACGTCAGCTTGGGATAGAAGTACGTGCTCTTCTGCGGCATCGTCTCGCCGCGGCGCGCCACCGCCCAGACGTCCTCGATACGCGTCGGCCTGAGCAGGAACGCCGCCTCGGCGTCGCCACGGTCGACCGTCGCCACCGCCTCCTCGCGTCGCGGGGTGTAGGAAAGGCCCTCGGGTGCGACCCGTTCGACGATCTCGACATCCAGACCGTCGCCCTCGAGGAGCTCATAGCCTCCGTTGCGATAGAGGACGACGCCCGGCAGCTCGTCCCCCGGCTCGTCGATCGGCGTCCCGCGCGTTCCGTTGACGTGTTCGGCCACCCGGTGGGTCGGGAAGATGGTCAGCCCTTCTTGACGCGTCGGCACGAGCACGACCATCAGGGACGGCGAGCCCCCTTCCTGCGCGTACGCGAGTGCGGTCTCGTAACGATGATGGCCGTCCGCGATCAGGAGCTCGACGTCTTCGAAGCTCGGCACGTCGTCGATCCGCCAGAGGTTGTCGCCGCCGCTCTGCAGATCCGGCTCGCGGTCCGGACGAGTCACCGGGTCCCCTTCGTACAGCAGGAAGATCGGCTCGAGCTGCGTGCGGGTCGCACGCAACAGCCGCAGCCGGCCCTCCTTGGGCCCGCTGTGCGTGCGCTCGTGCGGGAGGACCACTCTCCTCTCGTACGGCTCCGCCCCCAGGGAAGCGACGAGACCGGAGCGCATCCTCGCGATCCCGTCCGGCCCGACGTACTCCTGGGAAAGGAACCAGTAGCCCGGCCGCTCGTCTCGATCGAGGATCCCGGTGTCGCGCCACAGCGCGATGTCGCGACCGGCCTCCTCGTCGTCGTCCGGGAGGGTCAGGTGCACGACGTTGTACGGGCTCCGGGCGAGGTAGTCGAGCCGCTGCTCGGGTGAGATCACGTCGTACGGCGGAGCGACGAGGTTCTCGAGCGGGCCGGCCTTCGCCTCGTCGTACCGCTCGGCCCGAAACGGCTTCACGTCGGCCATCTTGGCCGACCCTAGCATCCGGGTTCGGACCTAGGATTCACGCGTGTCGTTCGTCGTCGACTCGCTGGCGGTTTCCCTCTTCATCCGTTCCCGACATCGACCACACAACGGTCGATGAGCGCGATCGCCGACCTCGCCGAGGAACGAGTCGTCGAAGGCATCTATGCGGTCGCGCGTAAGCGTCGTCTCCGGACACGCGGGGGCGCCCCCTACCTCGCCCTCGAGCTCGTCGATCCGAGCGGCCGTATCGACGCGCGCGTCTGGCACGACGTCGACCTTCTGGACTCGCGCTTTGTCGAAGGAGACGCGGTACGTGTGCTCGGCCGTGTCGAGAAGTTCCGCGACCGGCTGCAGGTCGACGTCCGGACGCTCGAAGCGGCACCGCAGGCCGATCCGGCCGACCTCGCGCCGGCGTTGCGACGGGACCCCGACGAGCTCGACGGCTTTCTCGAGTTCCTCGCCGGCGAGATAGCGCATCCAAGGCTCGCCGGTGTCGTCACGCGCTTCCTCTCCGACGACGTGCTGCGCGCGTCGTTGCGACGGCTTCCGGCAGCCGAGACGCACCATTCGTATGCCGGCGGCCTGCTCGAGCACACGGTCGGAGTCACGACCATCTGCCGCGAGACCGCGCAGCTCCACCCGCGACTACGGGTCGACCTCTTGCTGGCAGCTGCCTTGCTGCACGACGTCGGGCGGGTGGCCGAGCTGACTTCCGGTCCGACGTTCAGGCAGACCGAGGAGGGACGACTGCTCGGTCACGTCCACCTCGGACTGCGGATGGTCGAGGACCACGCCGGAGCGTTGCAGTCGGACGCGCGCGCAGAGCTTCTGCACGCCGTCTCCTGCCATCACGACGCGAGGGCCGCACGGACCGCGGAGGCGGCGGTGCTCTACCACGCGAACCAGCTCGACGCGGTCGCTGCAACGCGACCTATTCCTGATTTGTAGCGTCGCACGGTGGAAGCGATCGTTCTCGCGCTGGGCGCGAGCCTGACGTGGGGGCTGGCGGACTTCTATGGTCCGCTGAAGGGGCGTACGCTCGGCGCGCTCCGCGTGCTCTTCTACGTCCAGCTCAGCGGGCTGATCACGATCGCGATCGTCGTGGCCATCCGCGGCAACGGCCCCGAGAGCTGGGTGGCACTGCTCGCGGTTCCCGCCGCCATCTCGGGGACGTTGGGTCTCTACGCCTACTACCGCGGCGTGGCGGTGGGCGCGATCAGCATCGTGGCTCCCATCGCCGGTGCCGCGGCGGTCATCCCGGTTGCCGTCGGAGTCGTGAGCGGTGACCGGCCGTCCGCGTGGCAGGTGGGCGGCATGGCATGCGCCCTCACCGGCGTCTTCCTCGCGGCGCGGGAGCCAGGCCAGGGCACTACACGCGTCGCCGCAGGAGTCGGCCTGGCGCTGCTCGCAGCGCTCGGATTCGGCAGTTATTTCCCGCCGATGCACGCAGCCGGCAACGCGGACTTCTGGTGGGCGTCGCTGCTCTTCCGGACGACGTCCACGCTCGTTATTTTCAGCGCGATCGCGGTTCGCAGGCCGGCACTGTCCATCGAGGGACGACAACTTCCCCCGCTGGCACTGGTCGGGATCGGCGACATGCTCGGCAACCTGTTCTTCGCCGCGGCCTCGACGACCGGGCTCGTCAGCGTGACCTCGGTGCTCGCCTCTCTCTACCCCATCGTCACCGTGATCATGGCGCGCCTCGTGCTACACGAGCGGGTCGCCCGCTCGCAGGAGAGCGGGATCGCGTTGACGCTCGCGGGCGTCGCCTTGATCTCCGCGGGCTAGAGCGGCAGCCCGGACACGAGCCGTTCGATCTCGTCGCGGATGCGCCGCACGGCCTCGGCGTCGTGACCGGCCGGATCGTCGAGCTCCCAATCGACGTACCGCTTCCCGGGGAGCACGGGGCAGGCATCGCCGCAACCCATCGTGACGACGAGGTCGGCCCATTGCGCGTCGGCGTCGTCGAGCTTCTTCGGAACGTGATCCGCAAGCTCCGGCATGAGCTCAGCCACCTCCGGGTGCACGCGCTCCGCCGGTGTCGTCCCGGCCGACCTGGCCCTGCCGCCCCGCCGCTCGTAGAGTGCTTGCGCAATCTGTGAGCGCCCCGCGTTCTGCCGGCAGACGAAGAGGACGTTCATGCGCCGAGCGCTCCGCGCAGCGCCTCGATCGCTTCGGGCACGAGCCGGTAGTACGCCCAGGTGCCGCGTCGAGACGATTCGACGAGCCCTGCTTCACGGAGGATCCTCAGGTGGTGCGAGATCGTCGGCTGTGAGAGCTCGAACGACTCCGTGAGGTTGCACACGCAGACCTCGTTCGCCGCCGAGAGGTAGTTGATGATCGCGACCCGCGTGGGGTCGGCGAGCGCCTTGAAGCGAGCGGCGAGCTCGTCGCGCTCGGGCTCGCTCAGCGGCGGCGTCTCGGGGCCACAGCAGAGGGCGGGTAGGACCGTAATTGACTTCATCGACATTCTTCAATACTAATTAATCGATAAACGTCGATGAAAGGAGGAGTGCATGGTGGTCTGCTCCGAGTGCGACTGCCCTCCGGACTGCTGTCCCGACGGCTGCTGCTAGCGGCCCGTCAGACGTTGAACCGGATGTTCAGGACGTCGCCGTCCTGGACCTCGTAGGCCTTGCCTTCGAGCCGCTGGAGGCCGCGTCTCGCGGCCTCCGCGTGTGAGCCGGCCTCGACCAGGTCGTCCCAGCGGATCACTTCGGCACGAATGAACCCGCGGGCGATGTCGGAGTGAATCGTCGCTGCCGCATCGAGGGCGCTCTGCCCCCGGCGAAGCGACCAGGCGCGCGTCTCCTTCTCAGCTGCCGTGAAGAAGCTGATCAGGCCGAGGACGTCGCTCAGGCGGCGCACCACCTCCTCGAGCGCAGACTCGTGCTCGCGAAACGAGGCCGCCTCATCGGTGGACAACTCTGCGAGCTCCGCCTCGAGCTTGAGGTCGATGCCCGCGGGCCCGTTCTCGACCGCGAGCAACGGCTTCGTCGTCAGCGGCTCGAGCTCCGGTGGCAGCTCGCCCGGCCAGTCGGCCAGCGTTCCACCGGCGTCGACATGCGCAAGGATCCGCTCCAGCTCCGCCGCTTCCTGCTTCAGCATCGGATCGCCGGACTTCGCCTGCTTCGCAACGCGTTCGAGACGCCGCTCGACGTGATCGCGATCGGCGACGAGCAATTCCAGCCTCAGCGTCTCGAGATCGTCGGCGGGAACGCGCGTCCCCGAGAAGGCATCGAGCACGACGAGCAACGCGTCCACCTGGCGCAGGTTTCCGAGCAGCTCCGGCCCCGTGCCGCGCACCTCGACGACGCGGATCGCCGCAGGCGTCACCTTGCGCGGGCGAATCACTTCTGCGATGCGTGTCAGGCGCGGATCAGGAACGCTCGCCATTCCGACGTCACCGCTCGGCCGTGCGCCGGTGAGCGCGTGGAAGAGCGTCGACTTGCCGGAGCTCGGCAGCCCGACGATTCCGACTTCGAGGGCCGCCACTAGCCGGAGATGTGCTTCTGCAGCGACACGAGCGCGCGGTGCTGCAGTGACTTGATCGCGCCCTCGGTCTTGCCGAGGATGGTCGCGACCTCGGCGTTCGGCAGGTTGAAGACGAACTTCAACGTCAGTACCTGCTGCTGCTCTGTGGACAGCCCCTCGATCAGCTCGAGCATGCTCTGGCGACCGATCGACTGCATGGCGGCCGCCTCGGCCGACGGCTCTTCCTCGTCACGAGGCTCCGGCACCTCTTCTTCCGGCTGCCAGCGGCGCGAAGCGCGGAAGTGATCCATCGCGAGGTTGTGGGCGATGCGGAAGAGCCACGCGGAGAACGGAGCCGACTGCCAGCGGAACCGCTTGATGGATTCGAGCATCTTCATGAACGTCTGCGTCGTGAGGTCTTCCGCGTCGTGGCGGTTTCCCACGCTCATGTGCAGGTAGCTGTAGATGCGATCGAAGTGCAGGAGGTAGAGCTCCTCCAGCGCCCGGCGGTCGTCCTGCTGCGCTCGCTCGACGAGACGCCGGATGTCGGCGTTCGAATGCTTCGCAGGGGGTGGCACAGCGCGGGTGGCTTCATCGGCCATCAGCGGTGAAATGCCCCGGGTAGAGGGGTTGGTAACTCCGGAACGCTCACGGGACCGGGGCCGAGCCGAACCCGACCCTGCTCTCGCGAGCGAACCTCTTCACGTAGACGACGCGTTGGAGGGCAATGGTGTATCGCCCGTCTTCTGCCTCGAGGGAGAGCGCCGCTTCCCCCGTGCCTGCGCGGAGGTCCGCCGAGCCCAGGGCCTGCTCGAGCGCATCTGCGCTCGAAGGCGAGACGAGGGCTCCCATGATCTGCCCACCGTCGAACGCGACCTCGATCCGGACCCGTTCAGCTTCAGCCACTTGAGACCACCTCCGAGAGAACGCCGTGAACCGAATCCGGATGGACGAACGCGACCTCGAGACCGAAGAGCCCCGGTCGCGGCTGCTCGTCGATGAGGTCGGCGCCGGCACGAGCGAGCTCTGCGAGCGTCGCGCCCAGATCGCTCACCTCGTAGGCAACGTGATGCATGCCGGGGCCGCGCTTCGCCAGGAACCGGCCGACCGGCGTGTCCTCGGCGAGCGGCTCGAGCAGCTCGACCCTGCCCGTCCCGATCCGCAGCGACGCAGCCCGGACGCCCTGGGTCTCCACCGTCGCCCTGTGCTCGACCTCCGCTCCGAAGAGACGCTCGTACGTCGCAAGCGCCGCCTCGAGGTCCTCGACCGCGACACCCAGATGGTGGATCCCCCGTGCGGCCACTGAGGGGCGACTCTATCGGCCGGAGCTCGCCTAGCGGACGCG
>JBKPEC010000033.1:0-4477 GCA_046728195.1 Actinomycetota bacterium | reverse complement strand
CTCCAAGGATGCGCCCTTGAAGAAGGTGAGTTTGACCTTGTCTTTGTACACCTCACCTGTGCAGATATCCCCTAGGTGAGACCAGACCGCAGTCCCACCACTTGTTGGCTTTACCCACTTCCACTCTTCGGCCACGTCGGGGTCGGCCTGCTTGATGAGAGCTCGGACCCGAGCGAGCGTCTCGCCCCGCCAATCATCGAGCTCGTGGATTCTCGCGTCGATCAGCTCAGAGGGAGAGTTGTTCATGCGTCGACCGCCAGGCGCTGGAGGAGTGCGTCCACGCGCGCGAAACCGTTCTTCGCGCCCTCCTCGACGCCGTACTGCATCGTCGTGTCGCGCTCCTCGGTCGTCCCGAAGCGCATCGTCTGCGTCAGCTTCGTCCGCTCGCCGAGATCCTCGAACTCGAGCGTTTGCAGGTGGTTCTGGAACGTCTGCACGAGCCGCTCCGGCGCCTCGACCTCGCGGAACTCGCCCTCGACGGGGCCGTAGGGCGTGTTGAAGCGGTACGTGCCGCCGGGGCGGACGTCCATCTCCTCGACGACCGTGCCGTCGCCCCACCACTCGGGGATCAGGTTCGGGTCGGTCCAGACGGAGAAGACGTGCGGTCGGGGCGCGTCGAAGATCCGCTCGACGCGGATCTCGAGCTCGTTCGGGGTTGTGACGGTGGTCTCGTTCATCTCAGCCCACCGCTCTCTTCACGAGCGCGCCGATCTTCGCCTCGTCGGCTGCGGTCAACTTCGTCAGCGCGAAGGCGACCGGCCACATGGAGCCGTCGTCGAGCTTCGCGCTGTCGTTGAAGCCGAACATCGCGTATCTCTCCTTGAACTTCCCCGCGTTGCGGAAGAAGCAGACAACCTTCCCGTCCTTGGCATACGCAGGCATCCCGTACCAGGTCTTCGGCGAGAGGTCCGGGGCGGTGGCTTTGATCAGCTCATGGAGACGCTTGGCGATCGCGCGATCCTGCGGCGACATCTCGGCAATGGCAGTGCGCACGGCGCTTTCCCCATCCTCTTTGGCTTTCAGCTCTCTGGCGCGCGCTCTCATCGCGGCCTTTTCCTCGGCTGTGAATCCTTCCTTCTTGTCGGTGCTCTTGGCGGCCTGCTGTTTGCCTTTCTTCGTGGTGGTGCTCATCGGTCTCCTTTCGTGCGTTCGACGACCTGGGCGAAGCGGTCGAGCCGCTGCAGCCATGTGCTGATGCCCTCGAAGGCGTAGGGCGCGAGCATGCACCTGCGGGCGCGGCCGACCTTCTCGGTGGTGACGAGCTCAGCCTGCTCGAGCAGCTGGATGTGCTTTTTCATGCCGGTCAGCGACATGCCGAAGGGCTGGGCCAGCTCGCTGATGGTGGCGCTGCCGGAGCCGAGCCGTTCGAGAACGGCGCGGCGGGTGGGGTCGGCCAGGGCCTGGAAGGCGCGGTCGACACTGGTCGCTGGATACTGAACCATTAGGTTCACTATAGAGGGTTCTGCTGTGCGACGCAAACCGCTTGGTTCAGGCTTGATGCTTGCGAATCGCTGCTGCATCTGGTAATCGCGCGCGCGCGTGAAACGAGATTACGGGCGCGTGGTTATCGGCCGCCTAGCGGAAGAGGTGGTCGAGGCTGACCTCGATCCGGCTGCCGGTGGCGCCGGCGGCGGGCCTGAGCTCACCGTCGTCGGAGCCCACTCGAACGATGTCGCACAGGGCTTGCAAACGCTCGCTGAGGAACCGCGACGGTTTGCCGTAGCCGTGTGCGTCGTCGCGGGACCGCGGGCGGTGGTAGTAGCGCAACGGCACGTAGATCGCGAGCGAGTTGCGCGGCCTCGTCAGCGCGACATAGAACAGACGCCGCTCCTCCTCCAGACCCTCTCTGGTCGAGAGCGCCATGTCGGCCGGCATGTTTCCGTCGCTGGCGTGAATGACGTGGACGTGCTCCCATTCGAGGCCTTTTGCCGAGTGGATCGTCGACAGGACGAGGTAGTCCTCGTCGAGGCCGGGCGGCCCGGCGTAGCCGGCGCTTGAAAGCGGCGGGTCGAGCAAAAGCTCGGCGACGAAGCGCTCGAGGCTCGAGGCCGCCGCGGCGGCGCCGACCAGCTGCTCGAGGTCGACGAGGCGTGTCTCTGCATCCGGGTAGGCGCCGCGGATCAGCGGCGCAAGCGCCTGCTCGAGTTGCTCGACCCGCGCGGCAGCGGTGGCGTTCGCCGAAACTGCGAGTGTGTCGAGCAGGAGCCGGCCGGGTTCGCGTGCTGCCGCGGGCACGTCGGCGACGTCCCAAAGTCCGGGCAGCTCGGCTATCTGCGGCTTGTCAAGCAGCAGCTCATCGCAAATCCGCTTGGCAATCACCGGACCAACCCCGTCTAGCAATTGCAAGAGGCGAAACCAGCTGAGCTGATCAGCGGGGTTTGTGGCGACGCGCAGGAGCGCGACGAAATCCTTGACGTGGGAGGTCTCGAGATAGCGTATGCCGCCGTACTTGACGAACGGGATCTTGCGCCGTGAGAGCTCGAGCTCGAGGAGTTCGGAGTGATGCCCCGCGCGCATCAGCACGGCTTGGTCGCGCAGAAGCGCGCCCTCCTCGCGGCGTGCGAGAACACGGTCGCAGACCTCGATCGCCTCATGGAGCTCGTCGGGGCAGAAGACGAGCTCCGGCCGTCGGTCACCTGCGCGCTCGGCGGTCAGGCGGCGAGCGAACGAGCGGGTTGCGTGGATCGCGACCTCGTTGCCGGCATCGAGCAGCGGCTGTGGCGAGCGGTAGTTGCGCTCGAGCTTGATCACGGTCGCATTTGGATAGAGCGCGGGGAAGTCGAGGATGTGTGCCGGGTCGGCGGCGCGGAAGCCGTAGATCGCCTGCATGTCGTCGCCCACGACCGTGACGTTTTCGTGCTCGCGGCAGAGAGCTCGCACGATCTCGACCTGGAGCGCGTTCACGTCCTGGTACTCGTCGACGAGAACGTGCTGGTACCGGGTGGCGAGCTTTCGGCACAGCCGATCGTCGCTTAGCGCCGCGTGCCAGTAGAGGAGGAGGTCGTCGAGGTCGAGCGAGTTGAGTTGACGCTTACGGTCTGTATATGCACGAAACAGTCGGGCGATCTCCTCGCCGTAGTGCGCACACCACGGAAACGACTCCGCGAGCACGTCGGTGATCTCGCGCTGCGCATTCACCGTGCGGGAGTAGATGTCGAGCAGCGTTCCCTTGCGCGGGAACCTCTGCGCCATAGACGCCAACCCGTGTTCTTCGCGCAGCAGGTCGATCAGGTCGGCAGCGTCGGCGGCGTCGAACAGAGTGACGCCCTCGAGCCCGAGTAGCGGCGCCTCATGCAACAGCGTGCGGTAGGCGACGGAGTGGAAGGTGCCGCCGAGGACGAAGCGCGAGGTCGTTTTGCGGCCGACAAGCGCCCGTGCCCGGGACAGCATCTCGCGGGCCGCTCGGCGGGTGAACGTCAACAGCAGGATTCGCTCGGGCGGGACGCTCTGGGCGACGAGCCAGGCCACGCGCGCACACAGCGTGGTCGTCTTCCCCGTCCCAGCGCCGGCGATAATCAGGATCGGGCCGGCCGGATGGGTCGCGGCACGCGTTTGCTCCTCATTGAGAGCCTCCAGCGAGGCAGCGATGACAGGAGCGAACATATGTTCGGTGACTATAAGGTCGCAGCCGGCCGACGGCAACCGCGGATCACCGCTTTTGCCTACGGCTGGGCGCCCGGCGTACGCTCAGACGGTGCATTCGGGCGAGGTCGGAATCGAGATCGCACCGGTGCTCGACGCAGGGGCGGTCGATGCGCAGCTGGAAGATCAGATCGACGCCCTGTTGCGTCGCACCTGCAAGCTCGCGCGCTCTTTGACCGGTGCCGAGCAGGCGGCACTGAAACTCTGGGTCGGCGAGGATCCCAGCAAGGCGCGCAAGTACTTCAGCCTCAGCAAGAAGTACTCGGCTTTCCGCGACTTCCGCGTCGACCCGCAAGGCTTCGGCTTGCACGGTATGGCGATCCCGCCCGGCGACGTAGTACGGCTGACAGAAGGCGAAGTTCTTCACCACCCGCTCTACCGCAACTTCAGCGGTGCCGCGGCCAGTCATCCACCGATGCGCGGTTGGCTCGCAACAAGCGTCTGCGGCGCGGATGGGCACGTGTTCGGGCTGTTGCAATTGAGCGACAAGAGCGAGGGCCGCGACTTCGACGTCGCCGACGAGGAGAACATCCGCGAGCTCGCGGCGCTGACCGGCGAGACCCTCGCCGCGCTACGCAGCAGCGCCGGATCCCGTTAGAGCGACAACCGGCACGCCCTGGGCCCGGGTCGCGGTGATACGACGTCCGTGATGCTGGACCAGGTCACCTGTGGTGAGTTGCTCGAAGCCCCGCCGGAGCGCGAGCAACGGGTGACGGCGCTCGAGCTCTTCTTCGACCTCGTGTTCGTCTTCGCGATCACACAGGTCACAGCCTTTCTCTACCACGACCCGACTTGGCTGCGGCTGCTCGAGGCGTTCGCAATCCTGATGGTGCCC
>JBKPEC010000032.1:0-12735 GCA_046728195.1 Actinomycetota bacterium | reverse complement strand
TCTCACGCCCACGGGTTTGGGATCTCCGCCGGTGCGGGATCCGAGCCGTGTCCTCTAGGGGTCCATCCTCCGGGTTGACCCCATGACCCGGTTCGCCGCTCCGGCTGTGCCTCAGAGGGAGACCCAGCCGGAGCGGCACCTTTCTGGCGCTCGTTAGCATCGTCTGCCGATGGCACAGACTCTGCTGCGCACACCGCTTCACGACCGCCACGTGGCCCTGGGGGCCCGCATGGTTCCATTCGCTGGCTGGGAGATGCCGGTTCAGTACGAAGGCGTGATCTCCGAACACAAGGCAGTCCGTAACGACTGCGGCGTGTTCGACGTCTCGCACATGGGCGAGGTCGAGGTGGAGGGCCCGCGTGCGACCGAACTCCTCCAGGCCACGCTCTCGAACGACCTCGACAAGATCGCGCCGGGACAGGCGCAGTACACCCTCCTGACGAATGAGCGTGGCGGGATCATCGACGACCTGATCGTCTACCGGCTCGAACCGGAGCGCTACCTCCTGATCGTCAACGCGGCCAACCGCGAGGCCGACCGCGGTTGGCTGAAGGAGCGCGAGATTCCCGGCTCGGACGTGAGAGACGTCTCGGACGAGTACGCCCTCCTGGCCGTGCAGGGCCCGCGCGCGATCGGGCGGCTCGGGCTGCCGGAGGCACGCCAGTTCACCTTCGCCGAGGGCCAGATCGACGGGATCAACTGCATGGTCAACCGGACCGGCTACACGGGGGAGGACGGCTGCGAGCTCCTGGTCATGGCCGAGGATGCGGAATCACTCTGGGACCGGGTGCTCGTGCGCGGTGCCGTCCCCTGCGGGCTCGGCGCACGTGACACGCTGCGGCTCGAGGTCTGCTACCCCCTCCACGGCAACGACATCACGGCGGACACCGATGCGATCTCGGCGGGCCTCGGCTGGTGTTGCGCGCTCGACAAGGAGTTCTCCGGCGCGCAGGAGCTCCGTGAGATCAAGGCGCTCGGGCCGGTGCAGAAGCTCGTGCCCTTCGTGATGGAAGAGAAGGCAATCCCACGTCAGGGGATGGCCATCGAAGGCGGCGGCGAGGTCACCTCCGGCACGCACTCGCCGATGCTGGACCGCGGAATCGGGCTCGGCTACGTTCCCGCGGATCTCGCCATGCCCGACACCACGTTGACGATCGACGTCCGCGGCAAGCCGCGCCACGCGCGCGTGGTGAAGCGACCGATCTATAAGCGAGAGGAGAGCAGCTAGTTTTGGCCGCAACCGAGAGCTATCCCGACGATCTCAAGTACCACAAGGAGCACGACTGGGCTCGCATCGACGGTGACGAGGCGGTGCTCGGGATCACATGGTTTGCACAGGACGCGCTCGGAGAGCTCGTGCACTACGAGCCACCCAATGAGGGCGACACGATCTCCAGGGATTCGGCCTACGGGGAGGTCGAGTCCGTGAAGGCGGTCTCGGACGTGATCGCACCGCTCTCAGGCCAGGTGCTCGAGGTGAACCAGAAAGTGGTGGCCGAGCCGGAGACGGTCAACGCCGATCCGTACGGAGACGGGTGGCTCGTCCGGATCCGGCTTGCGGACGAGGGCGAGGCCGATGCCCTGCTCGACGTCGACGCCTACAAGCAAGTCGTCGCAGAAGCCTGAGCTGAGTTGGGCTATCTCTCGCTGACCGAGCGGGATCGCGAGGAGATGCTCGCGGCAATCGGCGTCGACACGGTCGCAAAGCTGTTCGGTGACATTCCGGAGGGCGTGCGCTTCGGCCGTGAGCTCGACCTCGAGCCCGCGCTCTCGGAGCAGGAGCTCACGCGCGAGCTCGAGGAGCTCGCGGGGCGCAATGTCGACACGTCGAAGGAGCTGTCGTTTCTCGGCGCGGGGATGTACGACCACTACGTGCCGGCGGTCGTCGACACCGTGCTCCAGCGAGGCGAGCTCCTGACGGCGTACACGCCGTATCAGCCGGAGATGAGCCAGGGCGTGCTCCAGGCCATCTTCGAGTATCAGACGGCGATCTGCGAGCTGACCGGCATGGACGTCTCGAACGCGTCGGGGTACGACGGAACGACCGTCGCAGCAGACGCCTGCTATGTCGCCAAGCATGTGACCGGCCGGACGAAGGTGGTCGTCACCGAGGCGACGAACCCGCAAGTGCGCCAGGTGGTGAAGACGTACGCACCGGGCTTCGGCCTCGAGGTCGTCGAGGTTCCGCATCGGGACGGCACCACCGCCCCGGGTGAGCTGCGTCGGGCCGCGGCGGAAGCCGCGTGCGTCATCTTCCAGCAACCGAACTTCTTCGGCTGCCTCGAGCCTGCCCCGGATTTGGCCGCCGCCGCGAGCGACGCCGGCGCGATCCCGGTCGCACACGTCGACCCGATCTCATTGGGCGTCCTCGAGGCTCCCGGCCGGTACGGCTGCGGAATGGCGATCGGCGAGGGCCAGAGCGCGGGAAACTACCAATCCTTCGCCGGTCCCCACTATGGATTCCTCGCGGCGCGGAACGAGTTCATCCGCCGCATGCCGGGTCGGATCGTCGGCGAGACCGTCGACGCCGCGGGCGAGCGCGGCTATGTCCTCACCCTGCAGACCCGGGAACAGCACATTCGCCGCGAGAAGGCCACCTCCAACATCACCACGAACCAGACGCTTCTGGCGCTGGCCGGGCTCGTGCACCTTTCCTGGCTCGGGCCGCAGGGACTCAGGGAGGTGGGGGAGACCTGCATGAGCCTCGGCGAGTACGCCAAGGCACGGCTGACCGAAGCAGGCGTCGAGCTCTTGTTTCCTGAGCGGACAACATTTAAGGAGTTTGCCGTTCGCGTCGGACGGAGTGCGGAGGAGGCGATTCGCGCGGCGCGCGCTCAGGGAGTCCATCCCGGGTATGCGCTCGGACGGGACTACGAAGGTCTCGACGACGCGCTGCTGGTGGCCGTCACGGAACGCCGCACTACCGCCGACATCGACCGGCTGGCGGAGGTCCTGGCAACCTGATGAAGCTGATCTTCGAGAAGTCGCAGCCAGGCAGGCGAGGCGGCGAGCTCCCGCGCTACGACCTACCGCCGGCACACGTGCCGGAGGAGCTGAGACGTGGCGAGGCTCCACGCCTGCCCGAGATCGCCGAGCCCGAAATCGTTCGCCACTTCACCGAGCTCTCGACCCGGAACTTCGGCATCGACACCGGCTTCTACCCACTCGGCTCGTGCACGATGAAGTACAACCCGCGCGTCAACGAGCGTCTTGCCCTGCTGCCGGGGTTCCGCGACCTTCATCCACTTCAGGACGAAGACGCGATCCAGGGTGCCCTCGAGCTGATGTGGCGACTGCAGCGGTCACTGATCGAAGTGTCCGGCCTGCACGCCTGCTCGCTTCAACCGGCTGCGGGCTCTCAGGGCGAGCTCACCGGTCTCATGCTCATGCGGGCGTACTTCGCCGATCGCGGTGAGGGCGATCAACGCGACACGATCATCACGGCCGACACCGCACACGGCACGAACCCCGCCAGCGTTGCAATGGCGGGATACAAGCTCGCCAAGGTCGACACGGACGCCCGCGGCAACATCGACCTCGAGCATCTGCGGGGGCTGGTGAACGAGCGGACCGCCGGTCTGATGCTCACGAACCCGTCGACACTCGGTCTCTTCGACGAGCACATCGAGGAGATCGCCGAGATCTTCCACCGGGCCGGGGCGCTCCTCTATTACGACGGGGCGAATCTCAACGCCGTCTGCGGGATCTCGCGACCTGGGGACATGGGCTTCGACATCGTCCACATCAATCTGCACAAGACGTTCTCGCAACCCCACGGGGGCGGCGGGCCCGGCGGCGGTCCGATCGTCGTCCGTGACCGGCTCGAGCCGTTCCTCCCGGTCCCCGCCGTCATCAAGGAAGGGGATCAGTTCCGGCTCGACTACAACCGCCCGAAGTCGATCGGCAAGGTGCGCGGGTTCACCGGCCCCTTCGGCGTCTTCGTCCGCTCGTATGCCTTCATCCGCTCGTACGGCCCGCGGCTTCGTGAGATGTCCGAGACTGCGGTGCTCAACGCCAACTACCTGCTGGCCCGGCTCAAGGGCGAGTACGACCTGCCCATCGACCGCCTCTGCATGCACGAGTTCGTGCTGAGCGCCCGGACGCTGAAACGCGATCACGGCATTTCGGCGTTGGACGTCGCGAAGCGGCTGATGGACTTTGGCTTCCATCCGCCTACCATCTACTTTCCGCTCGTCGTTCCAGAGGCGCTGATGATCGAGCCGACGGAGACGGAAGCGAAAGAGACGCTCGATGCGTTCGTCGATGCCATGATCGCGATCGCGAGGGAAGCTCGCGAAGACCCAGACGTGGTCCGTGGGGCGCCCCATCACCGTTCGGTCGGACGGCTCGACGAGGTCAGGGCCGCAAAGCATCCGATCGTCAAGTACGGGTTCGGCGAGCACGAAGTGATCGCCGACGAGCCGGCGGAGCCACGCGAGCTCCAAGCGCAAAAACGCGCCTAGGCGGCCAGCGGCAGTCGTAGCTGCCGGAGTCCCAGGCGCTCGAACACGAACTCGACCTCGAGCGCGACCGGTTCGAATTGCTCCGCCCGCCAGACGTGTGCGTCGTCTTCGGCCTGCAGCTTCTCGAGTCGACTCTGAAGCACGGAATCGTCCGATCTAAGTAAGACCGTCTGCGCATACGAACGCGCCCACAGCTCGTGAACTGATTGGAAGTACCGCTGCCGGGAATGACCACCGGGCAGTTGACGCTTATCGAGCAGGGCGGCGGCGGAACGCCACGCAGCGAAGGCCGGGTGCGCCTCAGATGCCCATGTGCGGGTCTTGCGGTCGTAGTAGACCTGATGGTCGATGAGATGTCCGAGCTCATGGAGGAATCCGAGCGCCGAACGGCCGCCGATACGCGAGACGCGCAAATCGATGGGATCCTTCTTCCGAAAGCGATACGCGCCTGCTTCGCTGATCGTTGCGGTTGCGCGTACCGGTACGGGCTCGAGATCGGACCGCAAGCCGTGCAGTTGCGACGCAGCTGCAAGGGCGCGCTGCAACTCGGGCGTCACCGAACTGCGACGTGGCAATGCGAGAACTTCTTCGAGTGCGCGGAGTCGAGGCTTGCCTTCGCGCGCGACGCAATCTGGATAGCGGCGTTGTCCCACGGGTAAATACTCGGTTGTCGGCCGGACGGACTTGAGGCGTGCGATGCTTCGGCACATGAATGTGCGCCGTGCAGTTCTCGCTGGGACCGCTGTTTCCTTTGCATCGGTGGACCTGCTGCACAAGGGGTTTGCGGCCACGCAGTACCATCATTCGCGCACGCCGTTCACCGCACTCGTGATCGGCGGTGTCATCGTTGCGCTGGTGACGCTCGTCCCTCGGGTCTCGTCCAACGTTGCCGCGGTCGGCGCTGGTATTGCGTGCGGTGGCGCGCTTGGGAACCTCGTGTCGTTGCTCGCCTGGCGGCAGGGTCTTCCTGATCCGCTCGTGATCGGCAGGACGACGGGGATAGCCTTCAACCTCGCGGATCTCTTTGCGCTGTCCGGCGATGTGATCCTGCTGAGCGCGGTGGCAGTGCACGGGGTGCGCCACCGCCACGAGCTCCGCAAAGCGGTCTAGTTAGTACAGGTCTTCGAGATCGTCGACGATGACCGTGTCGTCTTCGCGGCGGCGTCGGGCGACCTCCGAGATCACGAGCAGCAGCGGGACGGCAAGCGCGAAGGCAAGGCTTGTCCAGGCGATCGCGAGCCACGCGACGACCAGGACGGCGACGCCGAAGCGCTGACCCACCGGGTCGTGCCGCAGAAACCGCATGAGTTCAACGGTTTCCTTCATGTCTGGCTCCTCCTCTCCCGGCAGGCATCGGCCCAGCAGGGCGACACCTCTATCCCTCGGTCGCGTAGCGGATTGTCGGTTCGCAAGACTGTAGGAGGAACCCAAAGGAGGGAGTTGGTGATGACGAAAGTCCAAAAGACCGAGGCGGAGTGGCGGGCGCAGCTCGACGCCGAGCGCTACCACGTACTGCGCGAGAAGGGCACCGAAGCGCCGTTCACGGGCGAGTACGACCACGTCTTCGAGCCGGGCACGTACCGCTGCGCGGGTTGTGGCGCCGAGCTTTTCCGCTCCGAGACGAAGTACGACTCAGGCTGCGGCTGGCCGGCGTTCTACGCCCCGGCGGGTGACGAGGCGATCGACGAGGAGACGGACACAACCCACGGGATGGTGCGTACAGAGGTCCTGTGCTCGGACTGTGGCGGCCACCTGGGCCATGTCTTCCCGGACGGTCCCGCGCCGACCGGCTTGCGCTACTGCATCAATTCGGCCGCGCTCCAGCTCGAGGAGGACTAATGGAAGGAACCGCCACGTTCGGCGCGGGCTGCTTTTGGGGCGTCGAGGCCGCGTTTCGCCAGCTCGAGGGCGTCACCCGAACGCGGGTCGGCTATTCGGGTGGTCGGACCGAGAATCCGACCTACGAGGACGTCTGCTCGCGCACGACTGGTCACGCCGAGGTTGTCGAAGTGACGTACGACCCCGATCAGGTGACCTACGAGCAGCTCTTGGACGTCTTCTGGCGCAAGCACGATCCGACACGCCTCAAGCGCAGCGGTTGGGACCTCGGTGACCAGTACCGCTCGGTCGTGTTCGTCAACGATGATGACCAGCGAGAGGCCGCCGTCCGTTCGCAAGCGCACGAGCAGGCGAAACGGTCGGCACCGATCGTGACGCAGATCGAGCCGGTGCAGACGTTCTACGAGGCCGAGGACTACCACCAGCAGTATCTCGAGAAGCGCGGCCGCTCGACGTGCACGGCGGCGCTTGCCCCTGTGAGCTGAGCACACGAAACACGCGCTTCCCTTACACCCGCGGCACTGACACGGCGCGCCTTTCTTCGTACCGTGTCGGTGGGCGGGGGTGGTGGGACCCAGGTACGTGCGTGTACATCAAGGGGTCGGGCGACGAACGGCGCTTATCCCGGGGCGCCCGATGTTCCAATTGCCGCGGCGAGCTGACCGCAGGCGGCTTCGATGTCCCGGCCTCGGGTCAGTCGCACGCTTGCGGTCACGCCCGCCCGGTCGAGAACTTCCTTGAAGGCCGCGATCGCCTTGCGCGTCGACCCCCGGTAAACGCCGGTCGGGTTGTAGGGAATGAGGTTCACCTTGAACACCCTCGGGTCGAGCAAGCTCGCGAGCGCGCGGGCCTGCTCGACTCTGTCGTTGACGCCGCCGAGCATCACGTACTCGACGAAGACTTTTCGGCGACGAAGCGCGAAGTAGCGTTCGCATTCCTCGAGCACTTCAACCAGCGGATAGCGGTCGTTCACGGGCATCAGCTCGCTGCGCAGCTCGTCCGTCGGCGCGTGTAGCGAAAGAGCGAGCCTGATCGGTTCCTCCACGGCGTCGACGAAGCGACGCAGGCCCGGGAGCCAGCCGACCGTCGAGATCGTCGTCCGGCGCGAGGTGATGCCGAGTTCCGGCAGGGCTCGCGCGGCCTCGAGGACCGAGTCGAGATTGAGCATCGGCTCGCCCATCCCCATGAAGACGGCGTGATCGACCGCCTCCAGGCGCCGGAAGTGGAGCGCCTGGTCGAGGATCTCGGATGAGGTCAGATTGCGCGCGAACCGCATCTGGCCCGTTGCACAGAACGTGCACGTGAGTGGGCAGCCCGACTGTGACGACAGACAGAGCGATCTTCGGCCGTCTCGGTAGCGCATGAGAACTGCCTCCACAGGATGGCCGTCGTGCGTTCGAAACAGGGCTTTCACGGTTCCGTCGCGAGCAGTCGCTTCGTGATCGAGAGCCAGGGTCGAGAACGGCACCTCTCGCTCGAGCTCCTCACGGAGAAGACCAGGAAGGTTCGTCATCTCCGAGTAGCCGGAGGCACCGCGCGCTGCCCACTTCCACACCTGCGCAGCGCGGTAGCCCGGCTCGCCGCGTTCCCCGAGACGCCGTTGCAATAACGCACGGTCCACGGGCGCCAGGGTAGCGGCGTATCGGGCGCTGCCCTGACAGTCTGCTCGGACGGCGCCGTCAGCTAGCGCAGGACGGCGTGTAACGCCACGCGTCCTGGATCGCGGAGCGCTCGCCGACGACGAGCTCGACGCTTCGACCGAGCACGCGCTCCAGTGCCTCCTGGTCGGCATCGGCCGGGTCCGCGACGGCGACCTCGATGCGGCCGTCATCCGTAAACCGGACGGGCACCACGAACATGCGCCGGGCGACCTCGAGTGGCAGCAGGCGCGCCACCTTCGGGTCCAGGGGGTGGCGGACCAGATCGACGTACCTGAGGCCTGCCTGCTCTGCGAGAGCGCTGGCTAATTCGGGCTCGAACAGCCAACCCCGGGCGAGGAGCGTCTCGCCGAGCCGCATGCCGGTGAGCCGCGCCTGCTCGAGTGCGGCGTCGAGTCGTTCGTGCGTGATCCAGCCCTTCTCCACGAGGATCGTCCCGAGCATGGGGCGGACCGCGTGCTCGAAGTAGCCGTGGTCGAGGCGCAGTGGCGCGCTCGAACCAGAGGCCACCCGCAGGCCGCCGCCGATGAACTGGTTGTCCGACGAATTCATCTCCACACCTTCCGGTTCACTTATCGGCTCTTGAGGCATTCCGGACGATCACCCAACGGGTTGACGGCTTGAAAACTGCAAAATGGACGCCGTGATCGATCTCCGGTCGGACACGCTCACCCAGCCCACCCCCGCGATGCGGGAGGCGATCGCAAACGCGGCGGTCGGCGACGAGCAAAAGCGGGAGGACCCAACGGTCAACGAGCTCGAACGGAGAGGCGCCGAGTTCCTCGGGCACGAGGAAGCGGTGTTCCTGCCGACGGCGACAATGGCGAACCAGATCGCCCTCAACATTCTCGGCACCCCGGGAGACGCGCTCCTCGTCGAGCGCCATGCCCACATCATGTTGTCGGAGCTCGGCGGGCCCGCCGCGCATTCCGGGCTCCTGACCATCGGGCTACAAGGGACCCAGGGGCGGTTCTCACCCGACCAGGTCGTCTCGGAGCTGCGTGACCGGACGAGCGTCCACGTGGCTCCCACCCGGCTCGTCGCCGTCGAGAACACGCACAACAGCTCCGGTGGTCGAGCGTGGCCGCTGGAGGAGATCGACGCGATCGTCGCCGTCTGTCGCGAACACGACCTGCGTGTGCACCTTGACGGCGCAAGGCTCGTGAACGCTGCCACGGCGTCGGGCGTGGACTCCGCCCGCATCGCCGGCGCCTTCGACACGGTGACGCTCTGCTTCTCGAAGGGCCTCGGGTGTCCGCTCGGCGCCTTGATCGCCGGCTCGGCCGAGCTGATGTCGCGCGCCCGCCGCGGCAAGCACTACTTCGGCGGCGCGATGCGACAGGCGGGAATCATCGCGGCCGCGGCGCTCTACGCACTCGACCATCATGTCGACCGGATCGCGGACGACCACGCGCGCGCACGGCGTCTCGGTGAAGGGCTCGCTGCTGCAGGTGTCCGCGTCGACCTTGATCAGGTCGAGACGAACTTCGTACAGATCGCCGTCGGTCCCGATCGCGCGGACGCAATCGAGCGGATGATGAACCACGGCGTGCTCGTTTCGACGACCGTGCACCCCACCATCGTGCGCGCGGTCACCCACCTCGACATCACCGACGAGAACGTCGAGGCGGCAGTGGAGGCGATCCCCGCCGCGCTCGGCGTCACTCGTACTGAAGTGCCTCTAGAACGTTGAGCCGCGCAGCGCGACGCGCGGGGAAGATCGCAGCGAGGATCCCAACGATGATCGCCGCGATCGCGAAGGCGATCAGCTGCCCGACGGGCACCGAGAGCACGATGAAGTCGATGCGCGCGACCAGCAATCCCGCGAGCACGATCCCGAGCGCGATGCCGATCGCAGCCCCGATGAGCGCGGTGATCACACTCTCGTGGCGGACCATGCGACGAACCTGACGGCGGGTCATTCCGATCGCGCGGAGCATGCCGATCTCCCGAGTGCGCTCGAACACCGTGAGGACGAGGGTGTTGACGATCCCGAAGAAGCTCACGACCACGGATAGCGCAAGCAGCACGTAGAGGACGTTGAGCACCGAGCTGAGCCCGGAGATCTGGTTGTCGATGAACTTCTCGCGCCCTGCGACCTTTGCGTTCGGATAGGCGTTCAGGGTCTTGTTGATCGCGGCTTCGTTCGGTGCGGTTTGGCCGCCTTGCGTGATCACGAAGGAGTACAGGTTCTCGGGATCGGGGACGAACTTGTCGAACGTCGAGCTCGAGATCGTGACCGGGCCGAAGGGGGAGCCGCCTGTCGGCGGATCGAAGATGCCCTTGACGAAGAAGGTCATCTGCGCGCCACTCGGGAAGAGCATCACGATCGGTGCGTCGAGTGACAGGTGGTGGTCGTCCGCATAGCCCTTGTCGACGAACGCGCCGTCGTCGCCGAGCGTCGCGAGGACCTGTTTGGAGCCGAGGGTCCAATCGAGGTTGAAGACCTTGGCGGCAGGCGGGTTCACCGCGGTGAGGTTGCTCATCGTATGGCCGAAGGCCCTTCCCTCTCCGACGCGCACATTTGCGACGTCGATCACGCCGGATGTCTTTGCGACGGCATCGGCCGCAGCGATCGGGATGGGCGAGAAGTTGTTCTGCGCGGTGATTGCGTAGTCGGCGTTTCGCCAGATCTCTTTCACGGAGCCCCTGAAGCTCGAGATGATCCCCGCGGCAAGCACCGACACGAGCGTCACGAGCGCAAGTCCGATCATCAGCGCTGAAGCCGTCGAAGCCGTTCGTTGCGGGTTCCGCTCCGAGTTCTCGCGCGCGAGGGCTCCCGCCGCGCCGCCGATCTTCGTCGCCGGCCAGCCCAGGATCGCCGCGAGTGGGGGTACGAGCCGCACAGAGAGCAGCGCGATCCCGAAGAAGACGAGGAGAGCCCCACCGAGGAGGAAGAGAAGGACGCCGGCCGTACCCAGGCCCGGCTTGAACAAGCCCCACAGCAGGCTCGCAAAGCCGAGGGCGGAGAGCACGATCGCTGCGGGAAGACGGAACCGAGCGAAGCGCGACTCAGGCAGTGTTGCTCCCTCGCGGACCGCAGAGATCGGTGGCACACGCGTGGCACGGACCGCGGGGCGCAGGCTGGCGACCAGAGTGACCAGGATTCCGACGAGGAGCGACACGATGATCGTGCGCGTCTCGAACGTCAGGCCGTTGTTCGGCAAGGTGAAGCCGACGGCATCAAAGAGCTTGAACAACCCTTTCGCCAGCAAAAGGCCGACGAACAGCCCCACGATCGACGCCAGCACGCCGACCACGAGCGCCTCGAGGATGATCGACCGCAGCACCTGCCGCCGTGAGGCGCCAATTGTCCGCAACGTTGCGAGCTCGCGCGTACGCTGGGCGATGGTGATCGAGAGCGAGTTCGCGATCACGAAGCTGCCGACGAAGAGCGCGACGCCGCCGAAGCCGAGCAGGAACTTCTGCAGGAACGAGATGAACGAGTTGGTGTCTTTCGCGTCCTCGTGCGCTTGCTCCGCTCCGGTTCG
The DNA here is from genome assembly GCA_046728195.1 of Actinomycetota bacterium. Lineage (GTDB taxonomy): Bacteria > Actinomycetota > Thermoleophilia > Gaiellales > Gaiellaceae > 3-1-20CM-4-69-9. The sequence goes on along the minus strand of JBKPEC010000032.1, from coordinate 1,284 downwards.
GACCTGGGTTGCGGGAGGCAGAATCTTCCGGATCTCCGTGAGCAGCTGGTCGCTCGACACATTCGACTTCGCCTTGACCGCGATCTCATCGAGCTCTCCGGGCTTGTTGAAGAGCTTCTGCGCGGTCGGAAGATCGAATCCGGCGAGCGTCGCGCCCCCAATCGTCGAGACGGAACCGAACTTGACAATGCCTGAGATGCGAAGCCGCTCGACGGCGCCATTCGCTTGGACGCCGATGGCCTGGCCGATCGCGAAATGCTCCTTCTTCGCAGCGGACTTGTCGATCACGACCTCTTTGCCCTTGGGCCAGGTACCCGAGACGAGGGTTAGCGGGTTGAAGGGAGATGCACCCCTCGCGATGCTGAAGCCGAGGTTCGGGGCGCCGCCGTACACGACCGCCTTCCCATCCTTGCCGATCAACTGCGCTTCGCCGCTGACGGCACCATCGGCGACCGCGACGTCGGGAAGAGCCCGCACCTTGGCGAGCAGAGATTGGTCGAATGCGGGGGCTGAGGAGCCGCTGTCTGAGCTCAGATCGAACGCCGACTTCCCGCTGATGACTGCATCGGACCCCTCACGGCTGGTGGTGAAGATGGAGTCGAACGCGTTCTGGATCGAATCCGTCAGCACGTAGGTCCCGCTGACCGTCGCCACCCCGAGCACGATCGCGAACGCGGTCAGGACCGTGCGCAACTTGCGGGCGAGCAGACCCCTGAGGGCGAATGCGGTCACGAAGCGTCGAGCTCGTCCATCGCAGCCACGACATCCTGCGCGGAGACGTCGCGAGACTCCCTGACGATCTTCCCGTCGGCGAGGAACAGGATGCGTTGGGCGATCGCGGCTGCGCGCGCATCGTGCGTCACCATCACGATCGTCTGCGAGAGCTCCTGCACCGATTCATTGAGCAGGTCGAGGATCTCCCCGCTCGTCTTCGAGTCGAGGTTGCCGGTGGGCTCGTCTGCGAAGACGATGGTCGGCCGGCTCACGAGCGCGCGGCCGATCGCCACCCGCTGCTGCTGTCCGCCGCTGAGCTCCGCTGGACGGTGCTTCCTGCGATCCGCAAGCCCGATCTTCTCCAGCAGCGCGTTGACCCACGCCTTGTCCGGCTTCTCCCCGGCGAGCGACAGCGGCAGGACGACGTTTTCCTCCGCCGTCAGCATCGGCAAGAGGTTGAAGAACTGGAAGATGAAGCCGATGTGCTTGCGGCGGAGCTTCGTCAGCTCCGAGTCGCTCAGGTTCGAAATCTTCGTGCCGGCGATCTCGACCTCGCCGGTCGTGGGCTTG
>JBKPEC010000031.1:0-11485 GCA_046728195.1 Actinomycetota bacterium | reverse complement strand
GAGATGGCGGAGAAGCGCTACCTGCTCACCCCGGGCCCGACACCGGTGCCTCCGGAGGTTCTGGCCGAGCTCGCCAAGCCGATCATCCACCACCGGGAGCGGGACTATCGCGAGGTCTACGAGCAGTGCCTGGTGCGTCTCCGCGACGTGTACCGCACGCAGCACGACGTGTTGATGTACACGACGTCGGGAACCGGGGCGTTCGAGTCGGCTGTTGCGAACCTCACCTCGCCGGGCGATCGGCAGCTCGTGCTCTCGGCGGGGAACTTCGGCGAGCGCTGGGCTGCGATGGTGAAGGCGTTCGGTGCCGATCTCGTCCATGTCCGGCTCGAGTGGGGCGAGACCCCCGATGTCGACGACCTGCGCAGCGCACTCGCGGACTCAGGGGACGTCGGCGTCGTCTACTTGACTCATTCGGAGACGTCCACCGGCGTCGTGGCCGACGTGCAGGCCCTCGCCGGCGTCGCGAAGGAGGCGGGCGCGCTCGTGGTCGTCGACGCAGTGTCGAGCCTCGGGGCTGTGCCGCTCGAGACGGACGGCTGGGACATCGACGTGGTCGTATCGGGCTCACAGAAGGCCCTCATGTGCCCGCCCGGAGTCGCATTCACCTCGGTCTCGCCGGCCGCGCTCGAGGCCGCGGCCAGGGCGACGTCACCGCGCTTCGTCATGGACTGGGAGCGAACGAGAAAGGCCCAGGCCAAGCTCGACGCTCCGTTCACGCCTGCGGTGTCGATCGTGCGAGCCCTCAACCTTGCGCTCGGGCTCCTGCTCGAGGAGGGGCTCGAGGCCGCCTTCGATCGCCACGCCCGGCTCGGACGTGCGTGTCGCGAGGGTGCGAAAGCCATGGGCCTCGAGCTGTTCTCTCCGGACGAGGAGCGCTCTGCAGTGGTGACCGCGATCCGCGCGCCGGAGGGGGTCGACGCGACGGAGATCGTCGCCGGGCTGCGCGAGCGCTTCGGAATCACGATCGCCAACGGCCAGGGCGAGCTGAAGGGCAAGATCTTCCGCATCGGCCACATCGGCTGGTTCGACGTCTTCGACATCACGACCGCCCTCGCCGCCGTCGAGCTGGTTCTGACCGATGCGGGCGCGGACATCGAGCGCGGCGTGGCTGTGACGCGCGCTCTCGAGGCCTGGACCGAGCACACTCCCGTTTGAGCAAGGTCCTGGTCCGCGAACCGATCGCGGAGGCCGGCATCCGCCTCCTGCGGGATCGAGGCTTCGAGGTCGACGTCGACGGCGACTCGGATCTCGCGGAGACGATCGGCGCCTACGACGCAATCGTCGTCCGGTCGGCGACGAAGGTGACCTCCGACCTGATCGAGCGCGCGGACCGGCTGAAGGTGATCGGTCGCGCGGGCGTCGGAATCGACAACGTCGACGTCGGCGCCGCCACGAGGCGAGGGATCGTCGTGGCCAACGCCCCGGAGTCGACCGTGGTGTCGGCCGCCGAGCACACGATCGGATTGCTCGTCGCGTTGACGCGCAACATCCCGCAGGCGCACGCCGCCCTCAAGCAGGGTCGTTGGGAGCGGAAGACCTACGGCGGCGTGGAGCTCGCTGACAAGACTCTCGGTGTCCTCGGATTCGGACGAATCGGCCAGCAGGTTGCGCGCCGGGCGGCGGGGCTCGGGATGCGAGTCGTCGCGTACGACCCATTCGTCTCGCCCGAGCGATTCCGCGAGCTTGGAGTGGAACGTGTGGAGAGCCCGGACGGGGTGTACGAGGGTGCCGACTTCATCACGCTGCATCTGCCGTTGACCGAGGAGACCCGCGGCTCGGTCGGTGCGGAGGCGTTCGGCCGGATGCGCGACGGAGTCCGCCTGATCAACGCCGCACGCGGAGAGCTCGTCGACGAGGCCGCGCTGCTCGACGCCCTCCGCACCGGGAAACTGGGAGGCGCTGCGCTCGACGTCTTCTCCGAAGAGCCCTACGCCGGACCGCTGCTCGAGCTCGACAACGTCGTCGTCACTCCGCACCTCGCGGCCTCGACCGAAGAGGCGCAGGACCGCGCGGGCGTGATCATCGCCGAGCAGGTCGCGGCCGCGCTCGAAGGCGGCCTCGTCTCGAATGCCGTGAACATTCCGGTGATCGGCGCCGAGGACCTCGAGGTGCTTGGTGCGTACATTCCTCTCGCTGCCAAGCTCGGCCGTCTTGCCATGGAGCTGGCGGAAGGACGCGTCGAGGAGCTCCGGCTCACCTACTTCGGCGGCCTGGCGCAATACGACACGCGTCTGCTGACGGTGGCCGCCCTGAACGGCGCCTTCCAGGGGCGGTCGGATCAGCCGGTGAACTACGTCAACGCGCCGGTGATCGCTGCCGAGCGCGGCGTTGAAGTTCGAGAGGAGCGCAGCCGCTCGTCGCGAGACTTCACGAACCTCGTTCGTGTCGAAGCATTGTCGGCGGGAGAGGCAGTACGCGTGGCGGGAACGACCATCGGCAACGACAACAGGCTGTGGCTGGTCAGCGCCCTCGGGTTCGAGCTCGATATGGAGCTCGCGCCTTTACTCGTTTTCTTTCGCTACGCCGACGTCCCCGGCGTGATCGGCAAGGTCGGGACGTTGTTCGGCGAGTCCGGCGTCAACATCGCGAATATGACGGTCTCCCGCACACGACAGGGAGGCCAGGCCCTGATGGCGCTCTCGATCGACTCGCAGGCTCCGCCGGAGCTGGTCGAGAAGGTCCATGCCGAGTTCGATGACGCGCGGTTCCTCTCGCTGGAGTGAGTTCCGCGCACGCGGCGGTCTTTGGGTTCTGGCCCAGTCCGTCCTGATTGCCGGGATCGCGGTTGGCTGTCTTCGTCCACAACGCTGGCCCGACGAGCTGCGCCTTCCGTTGAGCGTTGTCGGGGGCATCTCGGCCGGCTTTGGCCTCGGCTTCGCCGTCTGGGCCTACAGGTCGCTCGGCTCGTCCTTCACGGTGTTCACCCGCCCACCGGTCGGCGGACGGCGTGTGGACACAGGCCCGTACCGGCTCGTGCGTCATCCGATCTACGGCGGCGGGCTTCTGCTGCTCGCCGGCATCTCGCTCGTCTACAGCGTCACGTCGTTGGCGCTCACCGCTGCGCTCGCGGCGTTGTGGCGCGCGAAGTCCGCAGCCGAAGAACGCTTTCTCCTCGAACGCTTCCCGGACTACGCGGCCTACCGGGAACGAACCCCGCGTCGGTTCTGGCCCTATCTCTATTGACCTGCGGCGCCTGCGCCCGGATTCAGACGGCGGACCCTGCGCGCCACGATCTCATTGATCTTCGTAAGTGATTGGTTGCGGGCGTATGGTGTCGGCGTGTGGCCGGACTCGGTCGAGCGCGTTGCGGCGTTCCTGCGGGGCTCAGGCGCGGAGGGCCGGCTCGAGGAGGTGTTGGCCGGTTCGGAGCCCCCACCGGGCCTGGAGTTGAGCGCCCACGCCTTCGACTGCGAGGGCCGGCGCGTCGTCGGTCTCGTTCCCTCGGTCCGGAGCCTCGACACTCCGAAGCTCGAGGCGGCGGCCGACTGTACGGCTCTACGGCCCACCGCGAGCCCGCCGAGCTTTCCCTTTCAAGACGCTGTCGTGTTCGTCGACCAGTCGGCGCTCGCTGAGCAAACCGTGTGGCTCGAGCTCGACCCGCCGCAACACTTCCTGGGCCTCGCTCCCGGCGAACTCGTGCGGCTCACGCATTCCAAGACAGCCGATCTTCTTGCGGAGAACCACATCGGGGGAGGTTGACGACAGGGCACAAGGGTAGAATTCGAATCCCGGTTACGCTTCTCGCCCAAAGGAGACCTTTTGATGCAGGAACTCGAGAAGATCTGGATGAACGGTGAGCTCATTGACTGGGCCGACGCCAAGATCCATGTCGGCTCGCATGGGCTTCACTACGGCTCCGGCGTCTTCGAGGGCATTCGGGCCTACGAGACCCCCAAAGGCAGCGCCGTCTTTCGGCTGACAGAGCACTTGCAGCGGTTGCAGAACTCCGCGCGGCTGTTGGGCATGGAGCTGCCGTACACGGTCGAGGAGCTGCGCGCAGCCTCCCTCGAGTTGGTCTGTGCCAACGGGATCGCAGAGTGCTACCTGCGCCCGATCGCCTTCTTCGGGTACGGCGAGCTGGGCGTGGCGTCAACCGGGAATCCCGTCGATGTCGTCATCATGAGCTGGCCCTGGGGCACCTACCTCGGTGCGGAAGGGCTGGAGAAAGGCATTCGCGTCAAGATCTCGTCCTGGGCGCGCGTCGGGTCGAACATGATCCCGCACGTCGCGAAGGCGACAGGCATCTATCTCAACTCGATGCTCGCGGTGATGGAGGCGAATCGCGCCGGCTACCAGGAGGCGATCCTCCTCACGAGCGATGGCTTCATCGCCGACGGTTCAGGCGAGAACGTCTTCCTCGTGAAGGACGGCACGATCTACACGCCCGACCTGTCTGCCTCGATCCTGCCGGGCATCACGCGCGACACGATCATCCAGATCGCGCAGGACCTCGGGTACGCCGTGGTGGAGAAGCAGCTGATCCGCACCGACCTCTATCTCGCGGACGAGGCGTTCATGACGGGGACCGCCGCCGAAGTGACCCCGCTTCGTGAGGTCGATGATCATCCGATCGGCGCGCCGGGCCCGGTGACGCTTGAGCTCCAGAAGGCGTATCTCGACACCGTGCGCGGCAAGAGCGAGCGCTGGTCGCACTGGCTCGAGTACGCGACGAGCGAACGCGCTCCGGCCGGCGCTTAACCCGAAAAATGCTTGGCATTTTTCGGGTGTAGGGGTTAGTCCCATCGCTTCGCTCGGGAGAGAGGGAAGCCCCGCTGCGCTGGGCTTGAAGAGCGACATCCCACTCTCCCGGCCGTGGCTCGACGAGCGCGAGGAAGAGCTCGTGCTCGAGGTGCTGCGGTCGGGTCGCCTGTCTCTCGGTCCCTGGATCGAACGGTTCGAGGAGCAGATCGCGGAGCGCGTGGGCGCGCCGTTTGCGGCGGCCGTCTCGAGCGGCACGGCGGGACTGCACCTGCTCTGCAAGATCGCGGGGCTCGGGCCGGGTGACGAGGTGATCACATCGCCGCTCTCCTTCGTCGCCTCGGCGAACTGCTTCATCCTCGAGGGCGCCACCCCGGTGTTCGCCGATGTGGACCCGGTCACGCTCAACCTCGATCCCGCCGCCGTCGAGGCGGCGGTGACGGAGCGCACGCGCGCGATCGTGGCGGTCGACATGTTCGGCTATCCCTGCGAGCTCGACGAGCTCCGCGCAATCGCCGATCGTCACGGACTGACCTTGATCGAGGATGCTTGCGAGTCCCTGGGCGCGGAATACCGAGGTCGCCCGCTCGGTGCGCACGGCCCGACCGCCGTCTTTGCCTTCTATCCGAACAAGCAGATGGCGACCGGTGAGGGCGGCGTCGTCGTCACCCACTCCGAAGAGGAGTGGCAACTGCTCCGGAGCCTGCGCAACCAGGGACGCTCGTACGACGACGGCGGCTGGTTCAACCACGTCCGGCTCGGCCTGAACTACCGTTGGACGGACCTTCAGGCAGCACTCGGGCTGGCCCAGCTCGAGAAGCTCGACCGGATTCTCGAGCTACGTGAGGCTGCGGCTCGGCGCTACGGGGAGCTGCTCAACGAGATCGAGGGAGTGGTGGCGCCTTGGCGCGGGGACGACGACCATCGCCGCTCTTGGTTCGTGTACGTGATCAAGCTCGACGCCGATCGTGACCGTGTTGCCGTGATGGACTCGCTGCGCGCAGAGGGGATCGGCACCGCCGAATACGTCCCCTGCATCCATCTGCAGCCGTACATGCGTGAGCGCTTCGGTTTCGGCGAAGGGCTCTGTCCCGTTGCCGAGGACACGGCCTCGCGCACGCTCGCGCTTCCCTTCTTCAGCCGGATCGAGCATGACGATCAGACGCGCGTCGTCGAGGCGCTTGCGGCCGCGCTTGCCTGATCGCTGCGCGACATAATCAGCGGCGTGGCAGAGCACGCGCGCATGGTCTTTCTCGGGTTCGGCAAGTACGCGCGTGCCGACAAGATCTACGCGCTCGAGCCCCTCGGGGAAGGTGAGCGGGGACACGGCCGTCGCACACGTGTCTGGATCGAAGGTGTCGACGAGCCGATCATCGCCTCCCGCACGGAGAGGACGATCCTCTACGACATGGGCCACGACTCCGGCGCCAGCTCCGCGATCGTCGACCAGGCCCTCGACCTCGCCGAGCGGATCGCGGAGCAGACGGAAAAGGGACGGGTCGACCTGAACGACCTCGGCCGCCGCGCGCGCCGCCTGCTTGAGGCCACGTCGGTTCCGGACCAGTCCAAGCTCTTTTGACGGACCAGGGCGACCCGGCGGGGAAACCACCGGGTTTCCCTGAAGCCCCTTCCCCTGGTCCGCTGGCGCGGACGGGCGACTCCGTCGCAGGCTGGCGTCAGACCGCCTCGCGCCTCGCAATCGACATCCGGCCTTTGCGACAGTCGGCCGCGTACCGCCGGCTCTGGTTCGCGCAAGGCGTCTCCTTCATCGGCACGGAGATCGCGGAGGTCGCGCTCGCGTACCAGATGTACCAGCTGACCGGCTCGACGCTCGCCGTCGGGCTGATCTCGCTGACCCATCTGGTGCCGCTTCTGACGCTGACGGTGATCGGGGGCGCGTTTGCGGACGCCTTCGACCGGCGTCGCGTGATGCTGGTGCAGCAGATCGGGATGGCTGCGGGCAGCCTCGGGCTTGCCGCCAACGCCGCACTGACGCATCCGCACGTGTGGGCGCTCTACCTCGCCCAGCTCGTGATCTCCTCGTCCTTCAGCCTCGGCGTTGGTGCGCAGCGCTCGATGACGCCGCAGCTCGTTCAGGAGGAGCACTTCATCGCGGCCTCGGCACTGAACAGCATCACCTCGCAGTTCGGCGCCGTCGGCGGGCCTGCACTTGCGGGCATCCTGATCAAGCTCGTCGACCTGAAATGGATCTATCTGGGCGATTCGCTGTCGTACGCCGGTGCGATCGTTGCAGTCGCGCTGCTTCCCCGCCTGGTCGCGATCGAGCATGCAGACCGCCCGAGTTGGAGCTCGGTCGTCGCGGGCTTTCGTTACTTGCGCAGTCAGCCGGTGATCCTCGGCTTCTTTCTCGTCGACACCAACGCGATGATTTTCGGGATGCCGAGCGCGCTTTTTCCGGCGATCGCGACGCATCGGTTCGGCGATCCCGCGCTCGTCGGTTATCTATACATGGCTCCTTCGGCGGGAGCCCTCCTCGTGTCGTTGCTTTCGGGCCCGCTCCGCCACGTTCGCCGGCAGGGGCTCGGCGTCATCATCGCGGCGTCCCTGTGGGGTCTCGCGATCGCGGCGTTCGGCTTCGCGGAACAGTTCTGGCTCGCGCTCGTTCTGCTCGGCCTCGCCGGCTTTGGAGATCAGGTCAGCGCGATCCTCCGCTCGGTCATGCTTTACAGCATCACCAAGAAGGAGATGCTCGGTCGCGTGTCAGGCATCGAGTTCATGCAGGTCGCGGCTGCGCCGGCGATCGGGAACCTCGAAGCGGGTGCACTGGCGGCGGCGACGAGCCTGCGCTTTTCCATTGTCTCCGGCGGAGTCGCATGCGTGGCAGGCTGCTTCGTGCTCGCGCTCGCGTTCCCGGCACTCGTTCGCTACCACGCGAAAGCCAATGCTGAGCCGTGACTTCTTTGCTCGCAGCGTCCATGAGGTTGCACCGGACCTGATCGGGACGACACTGCTCGTGGACGGCGTGGGCGGACGTATTGTCGAGGTCGAGGCATACGACCAGGAGGATCCGGCGAGTCATGGCTACCGCGGACGCACCGCCCGCAACGAGGCGATGTTCGGCCCACCCGGACACGCGTACGTCTACCGCTCGTACGGCATCCACTGGTGCCTGAACCTCGTCTGCGCCCAGGAGGGAGTACCGGAGGCGGTGCTGATCCGTGCGCTCGAGCCGACCGCGGGCCTGGACCAGCAGCGACGGCGTCGCGGCGTGACCGAGGTGCGCGCGCTCTGCTCCGGGCCGGGCAAGCTCTGCCAGGCGCTCGCGATCACCGGACAGCACGACGGCTTGCCGCTCGACGTGCCGCCCTTTCGGCTGGAGGAGCGCGAAGAGGTACCGGTAATCGTGACCGGCCCCCGCATCGGCATCACGCGAGCAACGGAGCTCTCGTGGCGCTACGTCGAGGCCAACTCGCGTTTCCTGAGCCGATCAGCGCCGCGCGGAGCGCGACGCTCCTAGCCGACGAGCGAAGCGAAGTCCTAACCTGAAAACCCGGGGAAAGTGCGCAGCACTTTCCCCGGCTTAGCCGCGGCCTACGACGAGCCTGACTTTCATGCGAGGCGAGGCGGCGACCCCTGCGACGGGCATCTGAGCGACCACGCGCCCGGCGCGGCCATCGGCGAAGCGGTCGACGGTGGGGACGAGGTCCCTTGCGCGGAGGCGGCGGCGGGCGTCGGGCAGCGAGAGCCCGACCACCTTGGGGACGACGCCGTGTAGCGGCTTCGCGAGCACGAGCGTCACCTTGTCCCACGACGAGAGGCGCCCTTTCCGTGGGAACTGGTCGAGGACGATGTCCACTCGCTGCTTCGCCCGCGCCGGCTTGTAGACGATGTTCGCCGTCAGGGGTCGCGCGCCCAGCTCGACCTTCGCACGCGTCAGGGTCATCCCGACGACCCTCGGGATTTCAACCTCGTTCGGCTTGCAGGTGGCCGTGCGAGCCGGTCCGCGACCGCTGAAATAGGACACGAGCTCCGTGTTCTTGCAGTAGCCGTTGTCGAGCTGCAGCGTCCCGTCGCGCCACACGACGCGCCGCGTTGTCGAGTACTGATACGGGTACGTCGGGAAAGGCTCGGGAGGGGTTCCTGCAAGTGCGCGCTGGGTGAAGGTGCGCCAGATCTCGGCGGGGAACGTGCCGCCGGCGACCGCCTGTCCGTGGTACTCGGTCAGCATGTACGTGAGCCTGTTCGGATACCCGACCCACACCGCCGTCGCCAGTTGCGGCGTGTAGCCCACGAACCAGGCGTCCCCGTAGTTCTCGGTTGTCCCCGTCTTCCCGGCGACCGCGCGATCCCGGAGCGCCGCCCGCTTGCCGGTTCCTGACCGCACCACTCCTTCGAGGATGCTCGTGAGCAACGCAGACTGATCGCGTGTCAGCACCTGGTGCGTCACGGGCCGGTTGTCGTCGACGAGCCGACCCTGGGGGTTCGCAACGCGTGCGATCGCCCTCGGCCGGTCTCCGAAGACCGAGCCGTCGACTCGCTGCCCGTCGTTCGCAACGCTCGAGAACGCGCGGGCCATGTCGAGCGGGCTGACCGCGTCGACGCCGAGCCCGATGCCGAAATACGGGTTGAGATGCCGTGTGACGCCGAGCTGGTGGGCGGTCCGGGCGACGTTGGCGGGTCCGACTAGGCGCGTGAGCTGCGCGAAGATGCTGTTGTCGGACACGATGGTGGCAGTGGTCAGGTCTGCCGAGCCGATGTAGGAGTTCTCGTAGTTGTGCACCGGCCAGTAGCGGTCACCCATGAAGATCATCAGCGGTTTCGAAGGGAAGACGGTCGAGGGTGAGATGCCCTCCTTCAGGGCGGTCGCCAGCACGAAGGGTTTGAACGACGATCCCGGTTGGCGCTCTCCCTGGACAGCGAGGTTGAACTGGCTCTGGCGGTAGTTGTCGCCGCCGTACATCGCGAGCACCTCGCCTGTGCTCGGCCTGATCGCGACGAGGGCGGCCGACGGTCCATTTGGCTCCCTGAGCACGCTCTGGATCGCCTGCCGGGCAAGCTTCTGCAGGCGCAGGTCGATCGTCGTGTGAACGTCGAGTCCGCCGCCGAAGACCTTTCTGGTCCCGTACTTCTCGATCAGCTGCTGTTTCACGTAGTTGACGAAGAAAGGCGCCGGCCCTTCGATTCCGGGTAGGTGCACCTCGGAGGCACGAGGTACCGGCGCGGCATCGGCCCGGGCGAGGTCGGCCCTCGAGATCTCGTTCTGGTAGAGCATCGCCTTCAGCACCTCGAGCCGGCGCGCCCTCGCAGTCTTCGGATTCGTCACCGGATCGAATCGCGTTGGGTCGGCCGGGATCCCCGCCAGCATTGCAGCCTGGCGGAGCGTGAGCTTCGCCGCGCTCGTGTTGAAGTACGTCTGGGCAGCGCGCTGGATGCCGTAGGCGCCGTTCCCGAAGTAGATCGTGTTCAGGTACGCGGTGAGGATGCGCGGCTTGTTCCAGCGCTGCTCGAGCTGCCAGGCGAGTGCCGCCTCCTTGAGCTTGCGACTGATCGTGCGCGCCGTCGTCACGCATGAGTTCTTGACGAACTGCTGCGTGATCGTCGAGCCGCCCTGGACGACCTTCTGGCTCGTGATGTCGGCCCAGATCGCGCGGCCGATGCCGCGCAGGTCGACGCCGCGATGCTCATAGAAGCGTTTGTCCTCGATCGCGACGATCGCCTGCTGCATGATCGGCGCGATGTCCGCGGAGCTGACGAGGATGCGGCTCTCCGAACCGCGCAGCGTCGCCAGGATCGTGTGCCCGTCGTCTGCGTAGATGTGGCCGTCGACCTCGCGCGGCACATGGGTCGGATCGCAGTTCGGAATCTGTCCCGCGACAGCCGTGATCAGCCCGAACGTGAACGCTGCGGTGCCGAGCAGCAGGAGGATGAGGAGGAGGGCCGAGAGGCGGAGCCTGCGAATCCTCCGCCGCCGCCCGTTCGAGCCGGACGGTGAATTGCGTCTACGGCGAAGCAAGCGGTGGAGTTTATCGGTGCTAGGCGTTTCTCACGATCACGAACGGTGACTGGGTCGGGGTCGCGGAACCACCGTCCTTTTCCTCGGTGACCATCACCGTGGCGCCCTCTTTCACCGGGCGCTCGAGCGGAACCGCCACAGCCGTTCCGCCCTCGAAAAGCCCCGCCGGCTGCGGGGCACCTCGGTCGGCTACCCACGCCTCATACGTTCGTCCGGCGCCTGCGGGAGCGAGCTTGTTCAGCACCAGCGCTGCAGTTCCGTTCGATCCGACCACGAGTGTTCCGCGCGAGAAGGCGATCTTGCGAGAGCCCGGCTCAGCCAGGATCTGCGCCACGCGCTGTTCGCGTTGGAGCTCGGCCTCGCGACGGTCGAGCTTGTTCGAGAGCGAGACGGCCCAGATGCCGAGACCAAGCGCCAGGCAGGCCGCAACAGCCGCGACCGCAACGAGCGGCTTGACCCAACGCGCGCGCAACGGCACGACGTTCGGGCGTTCGCTCCTCGCCTGTTCGAGGATGCGTGAGCGCAGGTCGGCGGGCGGCGCCGGCGCGTCGGCGGCGTATGCCAGCGCACTGGCCGACTCCGACAGCTCCGCGAGCTCCCCCCGGCAGCGCTCACACCGCGCCAGATGGGCCTCGTAGCGACGCGCCTCGTCAGAATCGAGGGCGTCGAGCGCGTAGGCGGCTGTCAGGTCGTGTAGGGCGTCGGCTTCCATGCCGCCTCTCCGGGTCTCGGTTCTGCCAGCAGCTCGCGCAGCCGCGCAAGGCCGGTGAACATCCTGCTCTTGATCGTACCGACGGGCTCTCCCAGCCT
>JBKPEC010000030.1:0-6295 GCA_046728195.1 Actinomycetota bacterium | reverse complement strand
GTCGTGAGCAGGTCGCGGTCGGTTTCGATGACGCGGGAGAAGAAGCGCCGCTCGAAGACGTGCCCTTCGAAGCCGTTCCGCCAATCGAACCACTGGGCGTAGTTGCTCAGGAGGGATTGCATGCCGACGGAAAGGGTTGGCTCCACGGTCGTGATGAGCAGGTGGTAGTGGTTCGTCATCAGGCAGTAGGTGTGGAGCTCCCAGTGGTATTTGGCAGTGACCAAGTCGAGGAGCGAGAGGAAGCGATGGCGACTGGAGTCGTCGGTGTAGATCGGAAGCTTCCGCACGCCGCGACTGCCGATGTGGTAGATGCCACCCTCGATCTGAGGGCGAAGCGGGCGCGACAAACCGTCGCCTCCTTGCGAGACATGTCCTTGGGTCAGACCCCAGGACCCGGTTGGCTGTGGCATGCCGCCCGGGTGACGGCGGCAGGATTGCCCACGGTACCGCCTACGATGTGACGGGACTGTGTCGCTTTTGGGTCGGATGCTTGTCGCAGCTGCGCTTGGCGCACTCGGCGTAGCCGTGCTGGTGACACCGCTAGCCACGGCAGGACCTGCCGAGACGGCCGCGCTCCGGACCTGCCCGGCGAGCACGATCGTCCTCACCGTGAACACGAACGGCGCGGGCGGCAGCGTCCTGATCTACGTCGGTCTCCGGAACCGAGGCGGCCACACGTGCCTCGCGCGCGGTCGCGCTTCACTCGCGTTGCGCGACGCGGCCACGCACACTCTCCTCCACGTCTACGCCAACCCGTACACCAGAGCCGTTAACAGATCCCTGCGCCGCGGCCCAAACAACCTCTTCACGCTGCAGTGGCAGAACTACTGCGGCCCGGGCAGGCCGCTACTCATCGTCGCCTCCTTCGGCAAGCGGCAGGCCGTCGAGCACGACGCCTATCCCGACGCGCGCTGCGACCTGCCCGACGTTCCCTCCCAGCTCCGCCTCGTCCACCCTCCCGGCTAACCGACGCCGGCGAGCAGGAACGCGCGCTGCTCCTTCAGCATCTCGCGCGCAATCACGAGCCGCTGAATCTGATTCGTCCCCTCGTAGATCTGCGTGATCTTCGCGTCGCGCATCATCCGTTCGACGGGATATTCGGAGATGTAGCCGTAGCCGCCGAGCACCTGCACCGCGTCGGTCGTCACCTCCATGGCGACGTCGGTGCAATAGAGCTTCGTCATCGCCGAGAGCTTCGTCAGCTCCGGGCCTTCGATGCCCTCGTCGACCGCCGCGCCGAACTTGTACAGGAGCCCGCGCGCCGCCTCGCACTTCGTCTCCATGTCGGCGAGCATCGCCGCGACGAGCTGGTGCTCGCCGATCGGCTTCCCCATCGTCTCGCGCGTCTTCGCATACTCGACGGCAAAGTCCGTCGCTCCCTGCGCGAGGCCGAGACCCTGCGCGGCAACTCCGGGGCGGGAACGGTCGAGGATCCGCATCGCGATCTTGAACCCCTCACCCTCTTCGCCGAGAAGGTTGGCGACGGGAACATGGCATTCCTCGAACACGAGCTCGCCCGTGGTCGAGCCCTTGATGCCCATCTTCGGCTCGAGCCGCGCGACCTCGAAGCCGGGAGTGTCCGCCTCGACGAGGAACGCCGAGATCCCGGAATGCCCGCCCCCGGGATCGGTCTTGGCGAACACTGTGTAGATCTGAGCGACCCCTGCGTTCGTAATGAACCGCTTCGACCCGTTGAGGACATAGTCGTCGCCCTCGAGCCGCGCGGTCGAGCGCATTGCCGCCGAGTCCGAGCCCGATCCTGATTCCGTCAGCGCATAGGCGCACAGCCATTCGCCGGACGCCAGCCGAGGCAGGTACCGGGCCCTCTGCTCATCGCTCCCCGCCAGCTTCAACCCGAGCGAGCCGAGCTCCTGCACCGCGAGGATCAGCCCGCTCGTCGCGCAGACCTTCGACACCTCCTCGATCGCGACGAGCGAGAGTAAGGTGCCCGTGCCGAGCCCGCCGTACTCCTCGTCGAAGAACAACCCGAACAGGTCGTTCTCCCGGAAGAGCTCGACGACGTCCCAGGGGAACTCGTGGCTTTCGTCGATCTCCGCCGCGCGCGGGGCGATCCGCTCGCGCGCCAGCTGCCGGACGAGATCCCGGATCTCGCGCTGTTCCTCCGACAGCGGCTCGTACGCCACGCGGGAGAGTGTATGTCGCGCAATATTCCTGACGTGATCCTCGAGAACGGCGTCATCCGGACGATGGAGCTGACGCTCCCGCTCGTGCGTGCCCTCGCGATCGCAGGCGAGCGGATCGCGGGCGCGGTCGGGACGCACGAGACCGCCCTCGCGAGCCCCGACCGCGTCGACCTCGGCGGCCGCTGTGTCCTCCCCGGCTTCAACGACTCCCACGTCCACTTCCCGACCTGGGCACTCGCCCAGCGGCAGGTCCGGCTCGAGGGCGCAGCCTCCCTGGACGAGGTTCTTGAGCGCGTCGCCGGCGCTGCGGCCGACGTCAAGCCGGGCGGCTGGCTGCGCGGGATGGGCTGGCGAAGCGGCGACTGGTCGCCGCCGGTCGAGCCGACCAAGGAGGATCTCGACCGGGTGACCGGCGACGTTCCGACCGCTCTGATGGCGCGGGACTACCACTCGCTCTGGCTCAACTCGGCAGCGCTCGCACGTGCGAACGGCGAGCTGGAAGTCGCCGGCGGCGTGGTCGTCCGGGACGACCGCGGCGAGCCGACGGGCGTACTACGTGAGGAATGCGCGTGGCACTTCCGGGACACGCACGTTCATCCGACCGAGGACGAGATGGTCGAGGCCTCACGCGAAGCCGTGCCGATCGCGACCGCGCGGGGCGTCACAGCCGTGCACGACAAGGACGGCTGGCTCGGCGCGCTCGGCGTCTGGCAACGGCTGCGCGACGAAGGCTCGCTGCCCATCCGCGTCTGGCAATCGCTTCCGGCCGAGCAGGTGGACGACCTCGCCGCGCTGCACATCCGTAGCGGTTTCGGGGACGACCTCGTGCGCATCGGCTACCTGAAGGCCTTCATGGACGGCACGCTCGGCTCACAGACCGCGCGCCTGCTGGACGGCTCCGGCGTCGAGATCACGAGCAGAGCGCAACTCGCGGATTACATCCGCCGGGGCGCGGCCGCCGGGCTGCCGGTCGCCGTGCACGCGATCGGCGACCTTGCGAACCGCGAGGCACTCGACGCCTTCGAGGAGACGCGCGCTCTCTGGCAGCCGCTCGGACTGCGGCCGCGCATCGAGCACGCACAGCTCCTGACCTGGGAGGACGTGCCGCGCTTCGCCGAGCTCGGCGTCGCCGCCTCCGTCCAGTTCAGCCACGCCCCGTCCGACCAGGACCTGGCGGAGCGGTTCTGGCCCGGGAAGACCGACCGCGCCTACGCCTACCGGTCGTTGTGGGACGCAGGCGCCTTCATCGCGAACGGATCGGACGCGCCGATCGAAGAGCTGGACCCGTGGGCCGGGGTCGTTGCGGCCGTGTCACGTGCCTGGCACCCGGAACAACAGTTAACGCTCGACGAGGCGCTCCAGGCGACGACCGTCAACCCCGCATGGCTTGCACGCGATGAGCACCGACGCGGCAAGCTGCTCCCCGGCTACCTCGCCGACCTCGTCGTCCTCGACAGCGACCCCTACGACGTCGGCGACCTCGCCGGCGTCAACGTCGTCGCGACGATGCTCGGCGGACGCTGGACACACAATCCGCCTCCCTGGGACTAGCGTGAGTGCCTGATGGCGACCGCAGTCGGGCACCGAATCGGGCGGGACGAGATCATCTGGGCCTTCGGGCCTGACCTCCAGCCGGTTCTGGAGGTCGAGCCCGGCGAGACGGTGACGTTCGAGACGAACGACTGCTTCACCGGGCAGATCACCTCCGAGGCCGATCTCGTCACGGACATCGATCTCGAGCGGATCAACAGCGCAACCGGGCCGGTCGCGGTCAAGGGCGCCGAGCCCGGCGATTCACTCGTCGCCGAGATCCTGGACGTGCGGCCCGTGCAGGTCGGCTTCGCCTGCCTGATCCCCGGCTTCGGACAGCTCATCGATGAGGTCGAGTCGCCGGTCACGCGCCTGTTCCGCGTCGAGGACGGCTGGATCGAGATGAACGAGCGCGTCCGCTTCCCCGCCCAGCCAATGGTCGGAGTCGTGGGTGTCGCGACCGACGGCGAGACCCTCACCAACGGCCTCGCAGGACGGCATGGTGGCAACCTCGACGATCACCTACACGGCAAGGGCGCGCGCATCTACTTCCCCGTCCGCCAGCCGGGCGGTCTGTTCGCGGTCGGCGACATGCACGCCTCGATGGGCGACGGCGAAATCTGCTTCACCGGCGTCGAGATCGCGGGCGAGGTCGAAATCCGCTTCGAGCTGCTGAAGGACAAGCACGGCACGTGGCCGGTCACCGAGCTCGCCGACCGCTGGGTCCCGCACGCCACCGCGAACGACTACGACCAGGCGCTGCAGCTTTGCTCCGAGGAGGCCGCGCGGTTCCTCGTCGACGAGTGGGGCTTCACCATGGAGGACGCCTTCATCTTCCTCTCAGTGGCCTGCGACGCGGGCGTAGCGCAGGCCTGCAAGCCGGCGCCGGGATTCGGGGCGATCGCGCGCTTTGCCATACCCAAGCTCGACGCGACGCCTCAACCCTTCCGCTCCTCACTACAATCCGGATAGTCATGCGAACGATGAACCCGGTTCACGAAGCGACGTCCTGTGCGGTTGCTGCGTGCGCCGAGATCATCGGCGCCAAGTGGACGGCTCTGCTGGTGCACGATCTCTCCGAGGGGCCCCGCCGCTTTTCCGAGCTCGAGCATTCGTGTGTCGGCATCAGCCCACGCACGCTCTCCGAGCGACTGCGCGCGCTCGAGGACGAAGAGTTGGTCATTCGACGCAGCTACGCGGAGTCGCCGCCCCGCGTCGAGTATCAGCTGACGGAAAAGGGTGCAGCCCTACTGCCGATCATCGAGGAGATGCGGCGGTTCGGCCACTCCTATCTGACCGACTAATGCGGCCGTGCAGGGGGTGCCCTCCGGGCTTCTGGCCCGCGATCACCGGCGCGCTGCCGCGTCCTCAGTCGGCCCCATAGGAAAACACTATGGGGCCTCCCTGCGTCCTTGCATCGCTTGGTGCTCGCGACCCATAAGCGCGGCAGCACCCCCTGCACGACCGCTCCACTCAGGCTCGGCCCACAGCTTCGCCAACTCGACGATCGTGGCCGCGGAGGCTGCCATCTCCTGCACCGAGGCCCACTCCAGTACGGAGTGATACTGGTGGCCCCCGGTGAAGATGTTCGGCGTCAGCAGTCCACGCGCGCTGAGCATCGTTCCGTCGGTGCCGCCGCGGATCGGCTCGCGCCCGGGCTCGATCCCCGAGCGACGAGTCGCCTCCTCGGCCGCCTCGGTCACCGACGGGTCGGCGTCGAGGTACTCCTTCATGTTGCGATAGCTCTCCTCGACGCTGACGGCGATGTCGGCGCGCGGCTCTTCGGCCGCCACCTCGTCGGCCAGCC
This sequence comes from Actinomycetota bacterium, assembly GCA_046728195.1. Classification (GTDB taxonomy): domain Bacteria; phylum Actinomycetota; class Thermoleophilia; order Gaiellales; family Gaiellaceae; genus 3-1-20CM-4-69-9. The sequence goes on along the minus strand of JBKPEC010000030.1, from coordinate 814 downwards.
TGCGTAGGAACTGCTCGTGCTCTTCACGCTTCTGAGCGTCGAAGTCGCGGACGATGAAGCGCAGCTCGGCCTCCGCGACGGTGCCGGTGATTCGCACCGGATGAACGAAGCCCTCTCGTCCTTCGGTCGTCTCCGGCGAGAGCTCGTCCCGCGGTAGACGCTCGACGATCCGTGCAGCGACCTTGATCGCATTCACCAGCTTGTCCTTTGCAGTCCCGGGGTGCACGCTGTGCCCCTCGATCCTGATTCGCACCTCGGAAGCCGAGAAGTTCTCGTCGTCGATCCGCCCGATCTCCGAGCCGTCGAGCGTGTACGCGAAGTCGGCGCCGAACGAGTCGATGTCGAAGTGGTCGACGCCGCGGCCGGTTTCCTCGTCGACGGTGAAGCCGACACGGATCGGTGCGTGCTCGATCTCCGGATGGGCAGCCAGGTATGCGACCGCACCCATGATCTCCGCGACGCCCGCCTTGTCGTCGGCGCCGAGAAGGGTCGTGCCGTCGGTGGTGACGATGTCGTGACCGACGTTCTGGGCGAGGATGGGATTGTCGGCCGCCCGCAGCACCTTCCGCGGATCGCCGGGCAAGACGATGTCACCGCCGTCGTAGTTCTTCACAACCTGCGGCTTCACGTCGGTGCCCGACTCGTCGGCGCTCGTGTCCATGTGCGCGATCAGGCCGACGGTCGGACCGGCCGCACCCGGAAGCGTCCCGAACACGTAGCCGTGCTCCGTCAACTCGACGTCCTCGACCCCCGCCGCGCTCAGCTCTTCGGCGAGCATCCGCGCAAGGTCGAGCTGCTTCGCAGTGCTCGGATA
>JBKPEC010000029.1:0-6683 GCA_046728195.1 Actinomycetota bacterium | reverse complement strand
GCACTCGTACCGACCACGACGGCGGGGAACGTCCCCAACTGCTCGAGAATCGCCGCGGCGTCTGCAGTGTGCGTGGAGATCGAACGCGCCGGTTCGCCGCCGGATCGGGCATAACCCCGGCGGTCGTAGGCGATGACCCGTCCGATCCGAGCGAGCTCCTCGGTCGCGGAACCCCAGGTCGTCGCCGTTGCCCCGGCAGGGTGAATCAGAAGGATCGGTACGCCTTCGCCCACTTCCTCGTAATAGAGGTCGCATCCGTCCGACCTCACAGAACCCACACGGCGACGCGACTCGTCCCTCTCCGAAGCTGCAGCAAGAGGCATAACTAGCTCGTTGGTGCGGCACGAGACACGGAGCCCGTCTCGAGCGTGAACGGAGGGTAGCGGTCGACGAGCGAGGCGAGGTAGGCGAGCAGCCACGCCTCCCAACGGACGAGTCCGAGGAGGAATCGCCACAAGCTGTTGGGGTAGTGCTCGTCAACGAGGACGAAGACGACGGCGATCACCCAAACGATCGCGCCGACGAACGTGAGGATCGCCAGGACGATCAGGTTTGGGATTGCGTACAGGATCCGGAGCAGCGCGGAGCCCACCGTCGGCGAGCCCGATCGCTCGACCCGGAAGCGAACCGGATGTTCGCCTCGATCGGGCAGCCGGTCGGTCAGCAGCGCCAGGTAGGCCACGAGGTCGAGGATCCAGTTGAGGGCGCGGGTTACCGTCGGGCCGTCCGCGTCGAGGTAGCGCTGCCCGCCCTTCTGCGAGACCAGGATCGCGGCAACGACGGGCAGGCCCAGCCACAGCAGGCCGATCGGGTGGCCGATCCAGCCGATCACGACCAACAGGGCGACGCGCAGGAACACGTGCGCACGCTGGAAGACCGGCGGCCGCTCGATCTCGAAAGTGACAGGAAACGCCATCGCCCTATGCCGGGATGACCTCGTGAGGAACCTGGATGTCGCTGTCCAGGCCCTGGAGGAAGGAGTACCGGTTGAACTCGACGTGTCCTGCCAACTTCTCGATCAACTCGGCAAGCGCCGGCGACGGTTCGCCGTAGATGGTCATGTCGTGGCCGTAGGCGTAGTCGCGGAAGAGCTTCTCCCTGGCCTCATTGACGTGGTGGGCATGCTCGAGCAGGCCATCGGCATCCACGTAGCCCTCGCGGACCTCGCACTGGCTTCCGTCCTCGCTGATGAACCAGTCGTAGCGGAGTGTCTTCGTGTCCTTCTCCCTCGTCTGTCTCATCATCTCGGCGGCCTGTTGCCTGAACCCGTCGAACTCGCCGTCGCGAACCTTTAGTCGCGCAGTCACCTCGAACATCGTGTTCTCCTCTCGGTTGACGTCACCCTCGCGGGTTCACACCTGCTTCGGCACCTTGCCGGCGTATAGGACGCGCATCAGCCTGTGCCCGAAATCGGAAGTGGGCGCGAACATCAACGGACAGCCTCCGTCGATCACGGTGATGCCGTGCTGCCGACCGTAGTCGGTCGCAGTGTTGGAGACGCTGCCTGCGCCCGGACCGCGATGCATCCACACATGCTTGATCCCGAGCTCGGCGCACTCGCGCATCGTGTCGTCGGCGATCTGGGGCCGCGTCCCGATTACTACCGCGTCAACGCCACCTGGAATGGACTCCAGATTGGGGTAACACCGATCTCCCTCCACCGCGCGGGCGTTGGGATTGACGGCAAAGACCTCATAGCCACGCTCGCGGAGGCGCTTGTAGACGTTGTTGCTCCCGTGCGTCTTCGGTGTGCGAGACACGCCGGTGACCGCTACTCGTTTCGTGGCCAGGAACTCAGATGCCGCTTCTTCAATTCTCTGCATGGTTTCTCCCTTCTTGTTTGTTCGTGGCTCGAGCGACGCGGCTGCCCCGGATCGCTCCCACGATCAGCAGCCCGCCGCCGCCGAGAAACACGGCCCCAGCGACGAGCAAGCCGATCGCGATCCACAGCACCGCAGGCATGCGAGCTCCCAGGTCCGCCCGCACGTCGATCCCGGGACGCGCGTCAGCGTTCATCACCACGACGGTCCACGACCCGTGAGCGGGCTTCCACACCAGCGTGCGGGGTCCCGAGCCGGTAGAGGAGGCGACCCAGATGTCACGCGTGCCCGGAAGGGAACCGGGCGGGCCGCCCGCGACCTGCCGCACCTTGTCTGCGAAGAAGTCGGAAACGACAGTGTGGTTCACGCCGGCGAGATAGTGGTCGACATGGGTGGAGCGGCCGATTCCGACGAACAGCTGAGACGAAGGAGTCGTAGGCGTGACGCGGATCCGCACGTCGCCGAGCAGGCCCGGCGAGTACAGCCACCCGACCCCCGGCGATCCGAGATGGGTTGGCTCAGTCGCCAATACCGAGCCGGAGGTCGAGAACCCGTGGACTCCTGTAGTGACGTAGCCCGCGTCACGCTGGGTGAGTTCGGCCCAGACCGCCGTTCCTCCGGCACCGAGCAGCACGAGTGAGACCAGGACGAGCAACACGCCCATGACGAGCGCGGTGATGCGGCCGCCAGTCCAGCCCGACGGACGCTCAGCGTCCTTCGGCTCGGGCGCCGCCGCCGCGTGGTCTTGCGGAGTTCCCTCGACCTGGGCGGTATCACCCACGGGTAGCACCCGAGTTGGAAGGTGGCTCTCGTTCATCGGTACCAGCCCTCCTGGCCCGTTTGCGCCTGCCTCCTTCGGCCGGTTCGGACGTTGCACCATCGCCGTGCGCGCGCCATCCGTAGAAGCGCGCGTCGACGCTCCGTGGTTTTTACGGATTAGGCGGCTCGACTGTTCGCCGTCGTACTGCGCTACGCGACGTCGGCGAGTGGCGCAACTCAGGCAACTGTCTACCGGAGCTCAGGCCACCATTTGAACGAGTAGGTCGGCGTCATCGCTTTTGATCCAGGCCCGTAGACCTGCAACTCGTCATCCCAGAAGACCGCTTCGTAGCGACCGCGGGCCGTGTGCGTGCAAAAAAGATTTGGGATGCCCCCTTCTCCGGTGGCCTTGCAGCGCGTTCCGGTCCGTGGATCTCGAACGACGTCTCCCCAACGAACCGTGTAGATCACCTGTCCGCGTGCGGCGGGACGCGCGGGTGTGTTTGTCTTCTCATCGTTGTCCGCGCTGAGAAGCACGATTGTCGCCAACACGGCAAGCGTGAGCGCAACTCCTATCGCGAGCCCGACGCTGAGACCGAGCTTCTGAGTCTGCAGTTTTCCCAAGGCCGTCATCGCAATGCTGACGACGAGCCCAGTCATCAGAGCTGAGCCAGCAGCCTGACCAACAGCCACGCGGGCGGGCGGCGCGCACTGTTTGCGCGCTGCCCGCGTGCGCCGATTACCGCACTGACTTGAACGTGGCTCGCACCTCGGTCGAGAAGAGCTCCGGCTCCTCCCAGGCGGCGAAGTGCCCGCCCTTGTCGACCTGGTTGTAGTAGACGAGGCTGGGATAGGACTGCTCGACCCAGCTACGCGGGGCCCGGAAGATCTCGCCGGGGAATACGGTGAAGCCGACCGGGACCGAGACCGCCGGAGGAGCCTGGCCCGCCGCGGCCGCACGAGCCTGAGCTTGCCCGCTCTCCCAGTACGACCGGGCCGCCGAGGCGCCGGTGCCCGTCAGCCAGTAAACCGTGATGTTGTCGAGGATGTGGTCGCGGCTGAGGTTGCCCGAGGGCTGCTCATCGACAAAGGCGCGGGAGATCTTGTAGTAGCTGTCCGTGTCGTGGTCGAGCATCCAGGCCGCCAGGGCGACCGGTGAATCCAGCAAGGCATAGCCGATCGTTTGAGGCCGCGTGGCCTGCTCCAGGAAGTAGCCGAAGCCGCTCTCCCTGAAGGTGGCGAGCGCGGCGATCGCCGCTCTTTCCTCCTCAGTGGCGGACGGATGGGTGCCGCCGCCCAGCCCCGTCACGAGCAGGTTCATATGGATGCCGACAAGCCCTTCGGGCCCCTGGCGGCCCATCGTGTCGGTGATAGAGGCGCCCACGTCGCCGCCCTGGGCGACGTAACGGGTGTAGCCGAGCCGGTGCATAAGCTCCGCCCACGCTGGCGCGACGCGGCCCGGGTTCCAGTCGAGCTCGCTCGGCTCGCCGGAGAAGCCGTACCCTGGAATGGACGGCAGCACGAGGTCGAACGCGTCCTCTGCGCGCCCGCCGTGCGCGGTCGGGTCCGTCAGCGGACCGACCGTCTCGAGCAGCTCGACGACCGAGCCCGGCCAGCCGTGCGTCATGATTAGCGGCAACGCGTTCTCGTGCCGCGACTTCACGTGGATGAAGTGGATATCCACGCCGTCGATCTCGGTCGTGAAGTGCGGGAGCGCGTTCAGCTTTGCTTCCGCCTTCCGCCAGTCGTAGTCGGTTGCCCAGTACTCGGCCAGCGCCTGCGTCGTCGCCAATTGCACGCCCTGCGACCGATCTGAGACGAGCTCCTTGTGGGGCCAACGCGTGGCCGCGATGCGGCGACGCAAGTCGTCGATCTGCTCCTCTGGAATCTCGACGTGGAAGGGCCGGATCTCCGTGGCGGTGTCGACGGTCGTACTCATGAGGACCTCCGTGGTTGGCGCGGGCTGGTGCGATGACCTCCTCTCGGGTTGGGGACCTCACCGACAGTACCCCCGCATGTCGGGGTCGCACAATACGGTTAACGTCTTGGCGGCCGGCCACCTCGCGGGCGGAGTGGTGGTCTATCCAGTCAGCGGATTGAAATTCGCGTGCGCGGCAAGTTGCCATCGCTTGCCGTTCCAGACGAAGAGAGAGAGTCGCGGCGCGGGCCCCCGCGTATAGGGCTTTCCCGTTCACGACGCGTTCGACCTGTGCGAGGTAACGAACGACGAGTGTCCCACCGGCGCGGCCGGGGCTTGCTGATCAGCAGAGTGAGTGTCCCACGGCGTTCCTTACGCGCACGATTCGCGTCGGGGGGAGCCGTCGACCGGCTCCCCCCGAGGGCCTCTAGGCGGCGAGGTCGAGCACCGGCTCCTCCTCGACGGTCGGCTCGGTCTGGCGCGCATTGGCTGTCAAGAAGGCGACAACGGTCGCTGCAACGATGAGGCAGGCGCCGGCAAGGAGAGCGCGCTGGTATCCCCCGGTCGCCGCCTCGGCGACGCTGTTGTGGCCGGCGTGGAGCAGTGATTTGCTGTGCGCCGTCGCGATTGCGGAGAGGATCGCGAGGCCGAGCGCACCGCCGATTTGCTGGCCGGTGTTGAGAAGCCCCGCGGCCAGCCCGGCCTTGTCCTCATCGATGCCGGCGTTGGCCGCCGTGGTCAGCCCGGTGAAGACCCCTCCCATGCCGACAGAGACGACCAGGAGGCCGGGCAGGATGTCCGACACGTACGTCCCATCGACCGGAATCCGCGACAGCCAGTACAGGCCCGCGGCGGCGACCACCGCGCCGACCACCACGACGGGCTTGGTGCCGATGCGCGCGAACAGCTGGGACGAGATGCTCGCGGCGATTATGAAACCCCCTGTCAGCGGCAGGTAGGCGATGCCGGTCTGGATCGGCGAGTAGCCGAGTACCGTCTGCATGTAGAGGGTGAGGAAGAAGAACATCGGGAGGAACCCGGCCAAGACGACCAGCTGCGTGGCGTCGGCGGCGGCAACCCCTCTGACGCGCAGGATGCTGAGCGGAAGGATCGGGTTGGCCACGCGCCGCTCGTTGACAACGAACGCCGCCAGCAGGACGGCCGACACCGTGAGCCCGGCGATCGTGCGGGTCGTGCCCCAGCCGACGTCGGGCGCCTTGACGAGCGCGTAGACGAGCAACAGCATGCCGCCGGTCACGAGCAGCGCGCCGAGCGCGTCGAAGTTCGCCAGCCGCGCACGCGGGCGTTCGGGCTTGAGGAGGGCGAACGCGCCGACGAGTGCGATTGCGCTGAAGGGGACGTTGATGAACAGGACCCACCGCCAACCGGGCCCCTCCGTGAGCAGCCCGCCGAACAGGACGCCGGCGGCGCCGCCGATACCGGAGACGGCCGCCCAGACGCCGAGGGCGGTGTTGCGATCACGCGTCGAACGGAACGTGCTGGTCAGCGTGGAGAGGGCCGCCGGCGAGAGCATGGCCGCGCCCAGCCCCTGCGCGAAGCGGGCGCCAACGAGCAGCGAGCTGCTGTGGGCGAGCCCCCCGGTCAGCGAGGAGCCGGCGAACACGATCAGTCCGGTAACAAGCATGCGACGACGGCCGAGGAGGTCGGCCGCGCGGCCTCCGAGCAGCAGGAAGCCGCCGTAGGTGAGGATGTAGCCATCGATCACCCACTGCAGGCTCTGCTGGCTGAAGCCGAGGGCCTGCTTGATCGACGGCAGGGCGATGTTGAGAATCGATGCGTCCAGGATGTCCATGAACTGGACGAGGCTGAGCAGGAGAAGTACCGCGACGCCGCGCCGTGTCGACAGCGACGACGCGTTCGGCGCCGCGTCGACTGCGGCGGCGGTTACTGAGTTCATGAGTCGGGCCTCCATATCGAGTGGTGTTCGTCTGTCGACGAACACGGAGGCCTCGAGGGGACAGCTAGGTGCTGACTTCGGCGACCCGCCGCTGCAAGAAGCGGCGTTCGGGGTCGGCATGCGCAAGTTCGAGGGCGCGCTCGTACTCGATCCGCGCCTCATCGCTGCGCCCGAGGCGACGCAGCAGGTCGGCCCGCGTCGAATGGAAGTACTGGTAGCCGGCGAGCGTGAGCTCGTCGACGAGCGCCAGCCCGCGCTCCGTGCCCTC
>JBKPEC010000028.1:0-16897 GCA_046728195.1 Actinomycetota bacterium | reverse complement strand
CTCAGTCGCCAACGTCGCGCTCCCGTCGATCGGCCAGCACTTCGACTCCTCGCAGACGGCCCTCGACCTGATCGCCGTCGGCTACTCGCTCGGCCTTGCCGCGTCGGTGCTCTACCTCGGCGCGCTCGGCGACCGGTACGGCCGCAAGCTGATGCTCCTCCTTGGGATGGTTCTGTCGGTCCCCGCGTGTCTGCTGGCGGCCTACGCGCCGTCGGACACAGTCCTGTTCCTGGCTCGCCTGCTCGGGGGTCTATCGGCCGGCATGGCCTACCCGACGACGCTCGCCTTGATCGCCGCCCTGTGGTCGGGCCCCGGTCGTACGAAGGCGATCGCACTCTGGTCTGCGGTCGGCGGGGGGATTGCTTCTCTCGGACCGCTCGTAGCGGGCGCGCTCCTGGAGCACTTCTGGTGGGGATCGGTGTTCCTCGTCACGTTGCCCTTGGTGGGGATCGCCTTCTTCATGGCCGCGGTCTATGTCCCGAGTCATGTCAACGAGACGACCGATCCGGTTGACAACCTCGGCGGAATTCTTTCGGTTGTGCTCGTCGCGTCGCTCATTCTCGCGATCAACTTCGCGCCCGTCCCCGACAAAGGAACGCTGGTTCTCGGCCTGGCTGGGATCGCGCTCGCGGCATTGACCGCCTTCTACTTTCGACAACGCCGCGCGCGGAATCCGCTCTACGACCTTCACGTCGCCGCACGCCCGACTTTCTGGGTTGCAGCGTGCGCGGGCATCATCGTCTTCGGTTCGCTGATGGGTGCCGCCTTCGTGAGCCAGCAGTTTCTCCAGAACGTGCTCGGGTACTCGACGCTCGAGGCCGGGGCTGCGTTCCTGCCGGCGGTTGTGTTCATGGTCCTGGTTGCTCCGCGTTCGGCGAAGCTCGTCGAGGCGAAAGGCGCTCGCTTCACGCTGCTCATCGGCTACGTCTTTCTGCTGCTCGCGTTCCTTTCGATGCTTCTACTTTGGAAGTCCGGTAGTCCGTATTGGCAAATCGGAATCGCGTACGCGCTCATCGGGATCGGTGTCGGCTTCGCCGGGACGCCGGCTTCGCACTCACTGACAGGATCCGTGCCCGTGGAGCGCGCGGGTATGGCGTCGGGAACGGCGGATCTCCAGCGCGACCTGGGTGGCGCGATCATGCAGTCCATCTTCGGCGCACTGCTGACGGCCGGCTACGCGGCGGCGGCGGGAGCGGCGATCGCGGCGTCTGGGAAGCAGATCTCGGACAACGTCCAAAACCAGCTGACGAAATCGTTCGCGGGCGCAGATCAGATCGCGAAGGAGTATCCGCAGTATGCGACCCAGATCACCGCCGCCGCCAAGACGTCGTTCCTCCAAGGAGATCAGTGGGCATACACCGCAGGACTCGTCGCGGTTTTGCTCGGTGCCGTGCTCGTGTTCTTCCTGTTCCCGAAGAAGGACCAGGAGGAGGCGTTGCTCAGCCGCTACGCCGCCGAGGATGCCCGACGGAAGGCTCCACTGGTTCGCGAGCCGCCGAGCGGCGACAAGCGGGAGGCTCCGGCCGGTCCCGTTCCGGCTCCGTGAGAACGCCAGCGTCAATCTCGAGGCGGATTTGCCCTCGCCTTCACCTCAACCATGATCACTCGCAGCTCGTCGGCGCCGACATTCTCGATGGAGTGAGGCGGCAAAGGCTCCGACCACAGGGTGTCGGAGGGCTTCGGTGGTCCGCCTCCGGTTCGAGTGTCGAACAACACATCCCCATCCCCGTCGCGGCGGACGAAATCGGTGCTGCCGAGCACGTGTTGCACGCTCGGCCAGCGATGTGTGTGGATCTGCGTCGTCTCGCCGGAGGCGATCCGCGTCTCGAGCACACGGACCAGATCGTTCTCAAGGAGTTTCCGGTGGTGCTCCGGTGCGGCTGCGAGAGCGTCGAGCTCGTCCGGCCATGGCCAGGTCTCCTCGAGTCCGAGCCTGTCTGACGGGATCACGCTAGCCGCGGGGGTCAGGCGGTGCGCTCGAGCAGGTGATCTCCGACGCGGAGCGAGTTCGCCATCGCCGTGAGCGCCGGGTTGACGGCGCCGATGCTCGGAAAGACGCTCGTGTCGACGACGTAGAGGTTGTCGACCTCGTGCGCGCGACAGGTCGTGTCCAGGGCTGACGTCGCGGGATCCGTGCCGAACCGGCACGTGCCCGCCTGGTGCGCGACACCAGCGACAGGAATCTCGTTCTTCATGTAGGCGAATCTGTGGATCAGGTGATGCGGATTCATGTCGAGCTTGCCGAGGACGTTCTTGAGCTCGTGGTACAGGTTCTCCTTGGGAACGTCGTTCGTGGGCCTGTAGCTCAGCGTCAGCTTTCCGTCCCGATCGACCGTGACGCGGTTCTCGGGCATGGGCAGGTCCTCGGTCGAGAGCCAGAAGTCGATCGCGTGCCTCGCTGTCCGCTCGAGCGTCCACTCGGGCGCGATCCTGGTCTCCATGGGTTTCTCGCCGCGGTACATCTCGGCCTGTGACTTCCCGACCATCTGGATGTTCCCGAGGGGATAGTCGAATCCGTTGCCGGCGAAGTAGAAGTCGTTGAGGCCGAGCGTCTTCTGGAAGATGGTCGGATTCTCCTCGCGCGAGAGTGCGAGCACCGCCTGGCTGTTGTGGAACATGTAGTTCCGTCCGACCTGATCGGACCCGTTCGCCAGTCCGTTGGGATGCTTGTCGTTTGCCGAGAGAAGTAGAAGCTTCGCCGTGTTCGCCGCCCCGGCGGCGACGACGACGATGTCCCCCGCGAAGCGCTCGGTTGCGCCGTCGCGCTCGACCACGACCTCGGTAACCGTCGTTCCGGGCGCGTTCGTCTCGAGTTTGACTGCTTTCGAGTTCGTCAGCAGGGTGACGTTCGGATGTTCGAGGGCGGGCCGGACTCCCAGCACCTCTGCGTCGGATTTTCCGTGCACTGCGCACGGGAAGCCGTCGCAGTTCTGGCAGCGCACGCAGGCGCTGTAAGGCATGTTCGACTCCATGAGCCTGATACCGCACGGCGCATGGAACGGGTGGTAGCCCGCTGCCGCGAGGTCATCGGCGAGCTGCTGGATGCGCGGCTCGTGCGAGACCGCCGGGAATGGATACGGCGCACTGGCCGGCGGCTCTGTCGGATCCTCGCCTCTCGCGCCGTGCACTTCGTAGAGCTCCTCCGCCTTCGTGTAGTACGGCTCGAGCTCGTCGTACGAGATCGGCCATGCGGGGGAGACCCCGTCGTAGTGTCGAAGCTCGCCGAAGTCCTTCTCGCGCAGGCGGTAGAGCGCGGCGCCGTAGAGCTTGGTCGCCCCGCCCACGAAGTAGTGAATCTGCGGCTGAAACGGTTTGCCTTCCGAGTCGTACCAGGTGTCCTCGGAGACGTAGCGGTTGTCGGAGAAGACGTCTTCCGCCAGCCAGTTCTCCGGCTCGCGCGGGAGCCAGTCGCCTCGTTCGAGCAACAGGATCTTCTTGCCCGAGGGTGCGAGCTGCCGGGCGAGAGTGCCTCCGCCGGCGCCGGTGCCGATGATGATCACGTCATATGCATCCATGGTCAGTACTCCGCGAGCTGCTAGGCGACGATCATCACAACGCCGTCCATGGCACATGCCAGTGGCCGTGGCCGGCGACGAGCTTCTCCGCGCCCTTCGGGCCCCAGGTCCCGGGCGCGTAAGCGTGCACCGGCGGAGGTGAGTCGAGCAGCGGCTGCATGATCCGCCACGTCTCCTCGACACCGTCCTGGCGGGTGAAGCGCTTGCTGTCCCCGATCATCGCCGCGTGCAGGAGTACCTCGTAGGGAGCCGCGCCCTCGCCGCCCTCTTCCGCGAACTCCATGTCGAGCTCGATCGGCGCCGGGGCCACCGCCTTCGCCTTCCGCGCGTCGACGATGAGCCTGATCCCCGTCGAAGGGTCGAGCTTGATGATGAGCTGGTTTGGCTCTGGCCTGTGGGCGGCGGCCCAGAGTCCGAGACGCGGCGGATGCTTGAAAACGAGGCGGAGCTCGGTCTGCGTCGCGGGAAGCCGCTTGCCCGTGCGGATGAAGAACGGGACGCCGGCCCAGCGCCAGTTGTCGATCTCGAGTCGCAAGGCGGCGTAGGTCTCGGTCTGCGAGTCGGGCGACACACCGTCGATCTCGCGGTAGCCGTCGTACTGTCCGCGGACGTAGTGCTCAGGATCGGCGTCGGCGATCGCGCGGAAGAGCGAGATCTGAGCGTCCTTCAAGGTGTTCGCCTCGCCCGACGACGGCACCTCCATCGCCGCCGCGGAGACCAGCTGCATCAGGTGGTTGACGACTACGTCGCGGAGGGCGCCGACCGGGTCGTAGAAGTGACCGCGGTCCTCGACTCCGAAGCTCTCTGCCATCGTGATCTGGACGCTTTCGACGTAGTTGCGGCTCCAGAGTGGCTCGAGCATCGCATTGGCGAACCGCAGATAAAGGATCTCGTCCGTTCCCATCTTTCCCAGGAAGTGGTCGATCCGGTAGAGCTGCGATTCGTCGATGTAGCTGTGGAGCTCGTCCGCTAACTCGCGGGCCGAGGCCAGATCGTGGCCGAATGGTTTCTCGATGACGATGCGGCCGTTCTCCGTCAGTCCAGCCTCGAACAGCCCTTTGACGACGGTACCGAAGAGGAACGGCGGAATCTCGAGGTAGAAGACCGGCTGGCGGGCGCCGGCGATCGCGTCTCCGACACGTTCGTACGTCGCGGCATCCGAAAAGTCACCCGGGACATACGAAAGCCGCTCGGCGAAGCGTTGGAACACCTTCGGGTCAAGCGTCTCTCCAGCGCCGACAATCGAGTCGCGGGCGCGCTCCTTGAGTTGGTCGATGGTCCAGTCGTCAACCGCCACGCCGACGATCGGGCAGTCGAGCAGGCCGCGCCGCTCCAGCCGATAGAGGGAGCGGAAGGTCATGACCTTGGCGAGATCGCCGGTGATCCCGAACACGACGAGGACGTCTGCCGGCCGGGCCTCCGCGTCTGTCGTTGTGCGGCGTTGGATCTCGGGTGCTGCGGTTGCCATCGTTCCTCCTACGTCTCGACTCTGATCCGGCCCATGCGTTGGTGGGTGACGCCGGCGCCTACCCAGTCGACGACCGCCTTGGCCCGGTCCTCGTTGGTTGGCAGTAGCGCAAGGTGTACGGTTCCCCACGCCGCCTGCGCCGTCTTTCCCTTCATCGTCCGGCCGCCGAGCATCTGAACCACCGCCGCGCCCCGTCCGATCGTCGCCATCGTCCCCTTGTCCCGGTACTTGAAAGGCTTCGTCTCCTTGCCCGCGACTCGCCGCGCGATCGTCTCGCCGGCGTGCTCGCCCGACTGCAGTGCCACCGAGCCGAGCTGGGGGAGAACCTGTTTCGTCTTCGCGTCGGTAATCGCCGCGATGTCGCCGACGGCGTACACGTCCTGGTGCTGCGCGACCCGCAGTTCGTCGTCCACGGCCACGCGGTTGCCGCGCTCGAGTTCGAGACCGAGGGAACGGACGAGCTCGTTCCCCTGCAGCCCCGCCCCCCAGACCAGTGTGTGCGCGGGAAGGACGGTCCCCGACTTCAGCTTGACGCGGCCCTGCGAAACGGACTCGACAACCTCGCCGGTCATCACCTCGACGCCCCGCTCGGCCAGCGCGTCCTTGGTGTAGGCCCGGATGCCTGGCTTGAACATGGCGAAGATCTCCGGCGAGGCCTCGACGAGCACGATCCGCGCCTGCTCGGGCGTTGCGTCTGGGTAGTCCTTGCGAAAGACGCCGTTGTAGAGCTCGGCCATGGCGCCGGCCGTTTCGACGCCGGTGGGGCCGCCGCCGACCACGACCATGTTCAGCGCACCATCCTCGACGAGCTTCGGCTGCCGGTCGGCCGCCTCCCACCTCTCCAGGACGTGATCTTTGAGCCGCACCGCGTCCGAGAGGGTGTAGAGCGGGAACGAGTGCTCGGCCGCGCCCTCCACGCCGAAGAAGTTGACCTCCGCGCCGAGCGCGAGCACGAGGTAGTCGTAGCGCTCCGATTCCAGCTCGCTGAAGTGCACCTCCCGCGTCTCCAGGTCGATCTCCGTCACGCGATCCTGATGGACCCGCACGTTGTCCTGCTTGTGGAACAGATCGCGGATCGGATGCCCGACCGCAGGCTGCTCCAGCAGCCCGGTCGCGACCTGGTAGAGCAGCGGTTGGAAGGTGTGGTAGTCGTGCGCGTCGACGAGCACGACGTCGACGTCGCTCTTCTTCAGCGTCTTAGCGGCGCCGATCCCGCCGAAGCCGCCGCCGAGGACGAGCACACGCGGGCGCTGCGGATGACCGGTCCGCGCGCGTTCGCCGGTCGGCTTGGGCGAATTCTGAGTAGCTCGGCCCATGTGTGCCAGCGTAGTGGAGAGGGCGCGGCAGGCGGGTCATCCCAACGGGATGAACTGCTGACCGGAAGACTCAACCCGCGGCTCGACCGGACGTCGGTCAGGTGGCACCTGGACCAGGGAGGACCCGCTGCCTCCGTCACGAGCGAGCGTTCGCGGCTACGTGTCGCTCCTCCATTCAGACGTGCTCGACAGCGCATAGATGACGAGCGAGGCGAGCAGGATCGAGCCGAACCCGAACCATGGAGCAAAGCGGAGGATGAGGAAGCTCTGCACGATCACCAGGATCGCCCAGATGTACCCCACCACCCGTCCGAACGTATTGCCGCCGAGAAGTGAAAATCCGCCCCAGAGCGCGAGTGTCGCGATCACCAGATCCCACAAGCCCCAGAGGAAGACCTGATGGCCGAACAGGCCCTGCGACAGGTTGTTGACGCGTGCGCTGTCGGCGAAGTACGAGATCGCAGAGATAACGCGCAGGCAACCGACGGAGATCATCACGACCGCGGCAAACGTGAGCCATCCGGGCCGTTTGAGGGCGGAGGTGAGGGTCTGAGCCTGTGTGGACATTCATTGCCTCCTGTTCCGACCGACTCTTGTACAAGCACGTTCGAGCATTCCTTGGCCGAGGTCATCATCCTCAGCGGATGAACCGTCCGCTACGGCGGTACCGGCAGGTGCAGGATCAGCACACCGGCGAAGACAAGCAGCGCAGCTCCGAAGACGATGAGGCAGAGGCGCGCCGCCCGGATCGGGAAGTGGCTGCTGATCCCCACCAGAAACAGCACGCTCGCGAGGATGACAGTCGTGCGGATGTACTCGTCTTCGGTTTTCCCAGCGTGCTGTCCTTCGGAGTAGAGGGCATCAGCCTCAGCATCGAGCCGCCTGGAGGCGGCTTGGCCTGCCGGCTTATACCGCGGCATCTCCTGCGGCCCGGGCGGCGCGTCGGGATTCGAGAACGGATGCGTCGCGAGCCAATCCTCGAAGGCGACGCGATACTCGGGGCGGAAGCGATCCTCTGCAACCCGAGCGTCATTTGCGTCGCCGGCGAGCCGGGCGGCGAACCAGGCGTTGAACATCGTGGCGTCCTCGACGCGGAAGATGAGCGCCTGTTGGTAGGCGCGATTGGCCTTGGTGCGCGTGGCAGAGGCTTGCGCCAGCTTCAGGGACGACTCCGTCCCCCACTTCGCGGCCGAGTAGCCCGACCACGCGGCGACGAGCGTGACGATCGACAGCAGCAGCGCTTCGCCGATCGAGACGATCCGATCGCCGCGGTTGCCGACAGCATGCGCCGGGGCATGCTTCGCATGCTGTTCGATCTCCTTTCCGACCTCGACCGCCGAGAGACCTTCGGGCACTGAAAACTGGAGACGCCTGGCGCTGCGGTTCGTGGTACGCGATCAGCCCAGCTGGGGGCGGAGTCGCGACTTCTTCTTCGTCACCTCGACCCGACCGCGGCCGAACGCATCCACCCGGCCCCAGCGCCCGGGGATGTCGAGGAGCTCCAGGCGCCCGATGCCGACCGGAAGCGCCGGATCGACAACGAGATGGTCTCCGATGGGCTCGAGGCCGAGCATCGTCCTGATCAGCAAGAGCGGCGCGCCGGTCGACCAGGCTTGAGGGCTGCACGCTGTCGGGTACTGCACCGGATACTTCGTTTGCGACCGCTCGTAGCCGCCGAACGCCTCGGGAAGCCGACCCTCGAAGAACTCAGCGGCGTCGAGGATACCTGCGGCAATCGTCGCTGCCTCGTCCTTGAAGCCGTAGCGCCGGAGTCCCCACGCAATGAAGGAGCAGTCAAAGGGCCAGACCGTCCCGACGTGGTAGCCGATCGGGTTGTAACGTCCCTCACCCTCGGCAAGCGTGCGGACGCCCCAGCCGGAGAAGAGCCGGGGCCCCATCAGATGCCGCACAACCGCCTTTGCCTTCGACTTGTCCACGATGCCGCTCCAGAGCAGGTGGCCGTTGTTCGAGGCGAGCCCGTCCACCTGACTGCCGTCGGCGTCGAGCGCAAGGGCGAAGTACCCGTCGTCTGCAACCCAGAAGTCGCGGTTGAACCGCCGCTTGAGGTCGGCAGCCTGCCGTTCGAGCTCGGCAGCGTAGGCCGGGTCCTTCCAGACTTCGCGTGCAAGGCGAGCGCCACGAACCTTCGAGTCATAGGCGTAACCCTGCAGCTCGCAGGTCGCGCGCGGGAACCCCGGAAGCCGTCCATCGCGATAGGAGATCGAGTCCCAGGAGTCCTTCCAGCACTGATTCTCGAGGCCGGTCTCTTCGTTTCTGCGCTTGTAGGACACGTAGCCGTTGCCTTGAAGGTCTGCGTACTCGTCGATCCAGTTCAGCGCGGCACGCGCCTCGCGTTCGAAGTCGCGGACGAGCTTCCTGTCACCGGTCCATCGCTCGTACTCGTCGAGCAGCACGACATACAGTGCGGTGGCATCGGCGCAGCCGTAGTAGGGCGAGTGGGGACGTTCCTGGAACGCCGTCAGCTCGCCGTATCGCATCTCGTGGAGGATGCGCCCGGGATCCTCGTCCAGAAAATCGTCAACCGTCGTTCCCTGGCGGATACCGAGCTCGCGCAACGTGGTCGCGGCCAGCTCGGGCGTGAAGGGAAGTGCTTGAAGGCTCGTGAAGATGCTGTCGCGACCGAACATGGTCATGAACCACGGCAGGCCGGCCGCCGGCAAGCTCCGCTCGCCGGCGGTGACCGGTGAGAACCGAAGGGCCGCGAGGTCGACGAGACTTTGCCGGTACGTCGCCTGAAGGGGCTCCCAGTCGCACTCGATCCGCGGCGCCCGGTCGAGCCACCTGTCCAGGTCTGCCTGCATGTTCGAGTGCCCGTTGCCGTTGCGGCGGGCGTGTTTGGGCTGCTTGTGCATCTCGCCCCAGCCGAGTCGAGAAGTCGCGACGTCGAGGTCAGTCGACCATTCTCCGTGCGGCTCGATCGTGACGTTGAAGCTAAGCCCATCCTTGTCGAGCTGCGCAGGGGCGCTCGACGAGACAAGCGTTTCGCGTGCGAAGGTGTCGCGCTCGTACGACAGCATGAGCTTGTCGCCTTCGATGCGTGTCGTGTACTTGCCCTTCTTCTTCAATGCGTCCTTGACCTCGAACAGGTCAGCGAAGTCGCAGGCGGCGTCGATTCGTACCTTGAGCTTCACCGGCTTCTCATCGTGGTTGAGGATGCGCAGCTCCTCGTGAAAGCCGTGACCCACAGCACGTTGCCGGATCACGGAGAGCTTCGAGTCGACGTAGACCGTGCCGGTCCCGGGAACGAGAAAGAAGCGTGTCTCGAAGTAGTGGATGTCGTCGGTCGAGAGGGCGTTCAGACGCTCGCCGTCGATCGTTAGTACCCACTTCGAGAGGAAGCGCGTATCGAAGGAGAAGAGGCCGGTGGGATCAGTGGCCGACGCCTCGATGTCGCCTCGGTTGTCGCTGACGACGAAGGTGTTTCCGTCGAGGATCTTCACGATCTCGTCGCTCATCTCGCTCTCCTCTCTCCGGTCGGGGTTTTCTGAGGCCGCCGCCGGGCATGTGGCGGCCCTGGAAAGAGCCGTTGGAAGAGGACGAGGAACTCGGGATCGCCTTCAATCTCGATCGCCCCGCGAAGGAACGCGGCCATCGCGTTCTCCTGGCCGCGCACCATCTCTTCGAACAACTTCTCACTTGTCCGCAACGCGCAGTCCGTCTCCCCGTTCTCGTGCGACACCGAGACGTCGCCCCTGTCGACCGCGACGAGCCAGCTCTCGGTCGTATTGCCGTTCACGAGATCGATGCGAATGCGGCCGGTCGCCTTCTCGAGCACCGGCTCGTGGCCTTCCCGCTCCAGACGTTCGAAGAACTCCGCCGTCGCCTCCGCCATGGTGTCGCTCCTCCTTGCTCGCATGGAAGCAACCGTTGCCAGTCGCGCTTCCAAGCTATTGCGACCCAGCTCAGGGGCGGTCATCCCAAGGGGATGATCTGGTCGAGATCTGCAACGAGTCGGCCGACGGCCTCCCCTGCTCGTCGCGTGGGCTACTCATCCGAACCGGATGATGCTGCGCCTGGTGTCCTGTGATTCGCTGACGCTCGTGCGGCTCGACCTCGGAAAGCCCGTCCGCTGCTCGGACGACGTCTTCGGCGTGTTGGCCGATGTCGTGATCGATCCGGTGACGAAGCGGGTCACGCATCTCGTCGTTCGTCCGGAACGTCAGGACACAATCGCGACGCGTCTCGTGCCAATCGAGCTCGCCGAGGAAGACGAAGGCGGTGAGGCGATCTGGCTTCGCTGCACCGTTGACGAGGCCGGCAAGCTCGACATCGTTGAGGAGTTCGCATACCTGAGATTGGGAGAGTCTCCCGCGAGGGATCCAGACTGGGACGTCGGCATACAAGAGGTCCTGGCGCCCCCGTTCTACGAGGGAACCGGGTTCGACGAGTACGGCGGTGAGCTCGGGACGAGCGAAGCGCTGATTTACGACCGCGTCCCCAAGGGGGAGATCGAGATTCGCCGCTCGAGCCCGGTGTA
The DNA here is from genome assembly GCA_046728195.1 of Actinomycetota bacterium. Taxonomy (GTDB): domain Bacteria; phylum Actinomycetota; class Thermoleophilia; order Gaiellales; family Gaiellaceae; genus 3-1-20CM-4-69-9. The sequence goes on along the minus strand of JBKPEC010000028.1, from coordinate 6,100 downwards.
CTCCTCCGACGGGCACCACTTGGGCCACGTTGACGGGTTCGTCGTCGACGAGACCGACCAGATTGCGCAGCTCGTCCTCGAACGCGGCCATCTCTGGGGACGGCGTGAGGTCACGGTCCCCATCGGTGCAGTCGCAAGCGTCGCCAACGACGAGGTAAAGCTGAGCCTATCCCGAGATGAGGTCGGCGCCTTGCCGGCCGTTCGGGTGCACCGTTGGGGCGCGCATCGAACGGCGTCCGATTCGTAGCTCCGCCGTCAGGCGGCGCTGCCGTTGACGTCGACAAGTCCGAGCTCGTCGGCGCGGTGGATCGCCTCGCTCCGGCTCGAGACGCCAAGCTTGCGATAGACGGAGATCGCATGAGTCTTGATTGTGTTGCGCGAGACGAAGAGACGCTCGCCGATCTCGCGGAAGGAAAGATGTGTGGCTAGGAGCGGCAGCACCCTGAGCTCGGCGCCGGTAAGTCCGTATCTGGTGCCGTCCACCGGTTCGGGCATCTCGTCGACCTCCTTCCACAAGGCTTTGGCCTCCTCTGCCAGCACCCCGACATGGGGCCGAAAACGAAGGATCTCGCCCACTTCGCCGAGGAGCGAACGTGCTCCTTGGGTGTCGCGCAATGCGAGGTACGCGCGGGCGAGTTCGAGCCGAGTCTGAATGCCAAACCAGGGAAGTGCGCTCTCTTTGAGGAGAGGTCTCAAGCGCTGGGCCCTGGCAAGGTGGGCGCGGGCACTCTCCCACCGGCCGTTCCGAAGCTGGGCGCGGGCGAACGTGGCGAGCGCCATCGCACCGGTGACGTAGTCGCCGAGGTGGCTCGAGTCGATGAGCTTGCTCGCTTCAGTAGCGAGGGCCTCTGCCGCCGAGGTATCTCCACGTGCAGACGCAATCAGAGAGCGCTCACTGAGCGCGACAACGCGCGTGTCGGTCGCACCGAGGCGCTCAGCCTCACTCGCTGCCTGGCTGAGGATCACGTCGCCGCGCTCGTCTTGACCAAGCAGGATGTAGGCGGCTCCCTGCACCATCATCGCCGACGGCCGGAGCAGGCTTTTTGACGGAAGATCGGCAAGCGCCCTCTCCGCGTCGGCAAGCATCTTTGAGACGCCGTCGCAGCACATCGCGGCCCGCAGCAATGCGATCCACGTCTCGAGCGATCGGCTTCCGTCAGGCAGCCGCCCCTTGAACGTGCCGTGTTGGGCCACCGCGAGCCACTCCTCTGCCTCCTCTCTACGTCCCCGAAGAGCGTGCACCCAGCCGCCCATGAGCGCCACCCCTGGATAACGCTCACGTTGTTCGGGATCGAACGACGCGAGCCATCTCTCGACCGTCGCGACCCGGCCGCTGAAGTACACCGGAAGTGCGAGCCCGGTGACGATCTGCGCGGCGCGTTCCGTATCGCCTTCGGCGATGACATGCTCGAGTGCAGATTCGAGATCGCCGTGCGTCTCGTACCAGTCCGCTGCCCGACGGTGCAGGGTCGGAACCAGTTCCGGCTCGCTCTCGAGGAGCTCACGCTGGAGGAGATCGCGGAAGAGCTGGTGGTACCGATACCACTCGCGCCTGTGATCCAGTGGGACGAGGAACAGATTCGACCGTTCGATCTTCTCGAGCTCCCGTGCCGAACCAAAGTCATCCAGCAGCGCGTCGCACAGCGGCCCAGACATCCGGTCGAGCACCGAGGTACGTCGCAGGAAGCGGAGGGCGTGGGGGCGGAGACTCGACAGGTACTCACCGCGGAAGTAGTCCGTCAGATAGCGGTCGTCGCCTCCAAACTCAGCGATCCGCTCGTCCTTCGTGACGGTGTCCGTCTGGTTGCAAAGAGCAAGGCCGGCGAGGTAGAGGCCGGCCGGCCAACCCTCGCAACGGCTGACGAGGGTCGTCGTCGCGGCGAGGCCGAGGTCGACTCCTGTCCCATGAAGCAACAGTCGTGCCTCACGGTCGTCCAAAGCCAGTTCCTCGACGCCCACCTCCAGAAGCCGACCGCTTGCCCGGAGTGCGGCGATCGGCAGCCTGGGCATGACGCGCCCCGCAAGGACGAGCATCGATCCCTCCGGAACGTGATCGCCTAGCACGGAAACCGCGCGAAGGGACTGCCTCGAGCGCAGCAGATGCGAATCGTCGAGCACGAGGACGAGTGGTGCACGAGAGGACGCGAGCGCTGCGCCGAGGCGCGGAATCGCCGATACCCAGACCGAGTCCCCCGGCGCAGCGAGCGCGCGAATCACTCGTGGGCTCAACGGCTCGATCGCATCGAGCGCCATACCTACGTGCCTAAGGAAAACAATGGGGTCGTTGTCACGCTCGTCGAGAGAGACCCAGGCGAACGCCCGTGCGTCACGCATCGCCCACTGAGCGAGCAATGTCGTCTTCCCGTAACCGGCAGGAGCAGAAAGCGTCATGATCCGCGACGACTCGGCAGTCCGCAGGCGGTTGACCAGCGCGGTTCGGGACACGGTGCCGGACCGCAGTTGGGGGACGTGAAGTTTCGACTCGATGACCGCCAGCCGGCGCCGCGCTGCTTCCGTGGCCGCGTGGACGGCAGGCTCCGGCGCCGCTCGTTTCAGGGCCGCGGAAGGACATCTTTGCGCGCACACGCGTGTCAACGGGCGTCACCACTTTGAAACAGGGGTGCCTGCGCGGCGGTGATGGTCAATGTTTGCATGGCGAAAATCCCCGTGAAAAGGGGTCCTTCAAGTCTGGGCAAGGAGACTGTTGCCGCGCTACGGCCGAGCGTCCCGTCATGCAGGGATATTCGCCTCTCCCTGCCCTACGTCATTTGACGCATGCCTTTTTGAGCGGCATGCCCAACGTCGTACGGAGTCACCCCATGAGGACGATGCCAACTGGTTGCGCGAGGCGGATGATGGGCGTGATGAGTGGACTCCAGTTGACTTAACGCGAGTCATGCCCTCGAACGATGTCGTGATCGCCAGCAGGTTCCGGGCCGCTCTCGAGACAGCAGTGAGGACCGGCGATCACAACGCCCTTCTCGAACTGGTCGCTCCCGACGTGGAATGGGTCACTCCGCAGCGCACCCTGCGTGGGATCGACGAGCTGCGGAACTGGCGGATCTGGGGCTCGTCCGCAGAAGGCTTCGACTTTGACTTCGTGGACCGAGATTGGGTAGATCACGGGGACGGCCGCGTCGTGTGCGACGTGCACCAGGTCTACCGCAAGAGAGGGACGGCTGAGTTTGCGTACGAACGGGAGCGGCGTGTCGAGCTGACGATCCGGAACGGCAAAATCAGCCGTTACGAAGTACGTGTCGTGGGATAGGAGTGGTCACTGACCAGGCCACGGCAGCAGAGCCTGCTGACGAGGGCGTACCCGAGGGCTGGCTCGGCGAGCCGCGCTGGCCGCCGGCCGTCGCGTTACTGGCCTACATGGGGCTCAACATCAGCCTGCGCGTCTGGCTACCGAACGCCGGCGCAGTGCGTGTGCCGTGGTTGTTGCCGGCGATCGAGGCGGTGTTGCTCGCTGCCTTGCTCGTGGGCGACCCGGCAAGGCTTGCCAGGCGCGCGCGCTGGGCGCGTCGGGTCGCGGTGACCCTTGTCGTCGTGCTCGTCGTGGCGGCGCTGTGGTCGACGGGGCTGCTGATCTACGACCTGATCAACGGCAGCGGCGTGACCAATTCGCCGAGCGAGCTCCTCGCCTCGGGTGGCATGGTCTGGCTCGGCAACAACCTCGCCTTCGGGCTGCTCTACTGGCTCATCGACAGCGGCGGCCCGATCGCACGCTCGAAGCTGGAGACGCCGGTTGACTTCGCCTTCACCCAGCAGATGAGCCCAGAGCTTGCACCGCCGGGCTGGAAGCCCGTCTTCCTCGACTACTTGCATCTGGGCTTCACGAACGCGACTGCGTTCAGCCCAACCGACGTGATGCCCCTCACACTCCGTGCCAAGTACACGATGCTCGTCCAGTCGACGGTCGCGCTCGCGCTCTTCGGGCTTATCGTCGCGCGCGCGGTGAACGCATTCACCTAGGCGCCGAGAGGCGCGGGCGCTGCCCGTTTCCGATCGCTCACTTTACGCGCAGGGTCGCGAGCCAGATAAGCGTCGCGACGAAGACGACGGACCCGAGGCCGAGAAGCACCCTCCGCGTGACCGCGCCCTGGAGCCTGACGCTGATGCCCGCGAAGAAGAGGGAGGAGGCGAAAAGGACGACGGCGAGCATGTAGTTGTTTGCCGTCTGATTCGCCGACTTCGCGTGCTCGGAGTCCACGGCGGCCTCCACCTCGAGTCGGCCCGCCTCGGCCGACGCCTTCAGTTTGTACGCACGCATGGCGAACGGGGTCGGTGGCGCCTGAGGATTCGCGAGCGGCCTGGTCGCGATCCAGGCTGCGAACGCCGGTTCGAACTCATCGCGGAACCGACGGCGATAGAAGCCTGCGAGCTTCCCTTCGCCGTGCGCGCGGGCGTCGATCCACTGGATGAAGGTGGCGACATCGATCTGCACGTTGCGGTTCGCGAGGGCGGAGGCGCGGTTCTCCGCGATCCGCGCCGCTGTTGCGTGGCTGTAGCCCTGAGCCTGCTCCCCGGTCCACTCGCGCGACTGGTAGGCGGACCAGGCCGTCGCCACGGTGGCGAGAGCGAGCAAGACCGTGGACGCGACCTCCAGCCGTTGGCCGATCGGAGCGGAACCCGTCCTGCCCGGAGTCCGGCTGCTCATGTCAGTTACGCGCGCGCGAATAGCAGGTGATCGACGATCTTGCCCGACCGGGGTGACACGCATCACCCACTAGGGAGGATCAGTCCAGATCATCCGCGCTGCGAAGGTATGACCTCTCACGCAGCGAGGTCATGGACACCCCGGGCAATGAGCAGGGCGCCGATCACCATCAGCGCGACCAGCCCGATGGCACGAGAGTTCTGCAGGAGCCAGCTGCGCCACCGCGCGAGCCTCTCCGCCGAGCGCTCCGGCGCCACGCAAGCGACGACCACGGGCGCTACGATCGTTACGATCGAGGCCGTTGCGAAGACCACGAATGCGATCGCAGCGTCGGCCACCGAAACGTTCGCCTTCATTATCTCAGCCGCGGCGACCAGGGTAAGCGAGTAGGTCAACATGAATGCGCCGACCGGCACTGCCAATAGCCAGTTCGTCCGATCGAGGCGGGCTAACCAGCCAGGAGTGTCGCCGCTCGGTCTACCTCTGGCCCGTCGGCGGAAGGCGCGCGCTGACGCGAGCACTACGACGACGCCCAGAAGAACCTCCACGGCAGATGCCGCCCGGGACGGAGTCGTCTTGTGCGAGCTGAAGTCCTGGCCGTGCAGCAGGGCGACAGAGAGCACACCGATCACCGCGATCGCCAGCAGCCAGCCGACAACGAACGCGATGCCTCGTCTCCGGCCTGAGGGCATCGACAGCAAGACGATTACCGTCACGACAGAGCCGGGGCTGCAGACGGCGATTGCGAGCCCGAGGCCGAGGACAGTCAGGATCAGCGTCTGCATCACAGCGAGTTTCTCGCTCGTCTCGTTTCGAGGGACTGTTACCGAGACGATACGAATCGCATCGTGGCTGAAGGTGAGGCTACGTCTGTGAGGACCCTGGAGATTGAAACGCTGCACGGACCGGCGCGCGCCTACCTACATCCGTCCGAAGAGCCACACGGGGCGCTCGTCCTGGGCCATGGCGCAGCTGGAGGGGTCGAGGCACCGGATCTGGTCGCTGCGACGCGGGCAGCCCGCTCTGAGGGAGTCAGTGTTGCGCTGGTCGAGCAGGCCTACCGCGTCGCCGGCCGCCGCTCCCCCGCCCGCGCCAACCAGCTCGACGCGGTCTGGACAACGGCCGTCGGACGCCTGCGTGAAGACGAGCTGGGCGACCTACCGTTGATCGTTGGCGGTCGCTCGCTCGGAGCCCGCGTCGCCTGCCGCACCGCCGAGACGACCGGCGCAATCGCTGTGCTTTGCCTCGCGTTCCCGCTCGAGCCGCCCCGACACGGCGGCAAGCCCTCGCAGAGCCGCTTGCCCGAGCTCGACGCGGTGTCGTTGCCGACGCTCGTCGTCCAAGGCGAGCGCGACTCGTTCGGGATCCCGCCCCCGGGGCCGTCGCGCGAGGTGGTCAAGGTTCCAGGCGACCATGGCCTGAAGGCGGACCTCGACGCCG
>JBKPEC010000027.1:0-11488 GCA_046728195.1 Actinomycetota bacterium | reverse complement strand
CGACAAGGGAGGAACCGGCGGCCATGCCGTCAGTCCTCTCGGCAGACGGCAGATCCTTCTCCGTCCGCTGGCAAGGCGTGCGGAGACATCAGAAAATCGGACCCAGGTAAGCAGGGCGCTCGAGTGGATCCGCGACCGGTTCGCGGACGCGCTGCGGCCGGCCGACGGCCAGGATCTCGCGGTCCGGCTGCGCGCCTTGCGGGTTGCGACCGACACCAAAAACCACGGCTCGGCGGCCGACCATGCGGCCCGGCCCTCCGCTTGTCTCCGCGTCTACGGCTAGGGGGTTGATTCTCGCGCCCGGAGGGGCGTAAGGTCCTGTTACCGGACTAGTTAGGAATCCTTACTGGAACCAGGAGGCAGGTCATGGGGAGAGGACTGGCTCTTGTTGCACTCGTGGTCGCGATCGTCGCCGCCCTGACCGCGGTCGGTTCGAGTCCGAGCGCACAGTCGGCAACGACGACTGCATCTGTTCGCGTTAACCAAGTGGGGTATCCGGGGAGCGCCGCCAAGCGCGCTTACCTGATGTCGGCCGTCGATGCGACGGGCGCCGCCTTCAGCGTGAAGAACGCGGCGGGCGCAGTGGTGTTCTCCGGTCAGGCGGGCAGCAGCCTCGGTTCCTGGAGCAGGGCGTATCCCTTCGTGCACCCACTCGACTTCGACGCCGTCAGCACGGCCGGGACATACACCATCGACGTCACTGGAAGCACGTCTCCGAGCTTTCGCGTCGATACCGGCGAGAAGGTCTACGGCGGCGCGCTCGCGAATGCGCTTGCCTTCTACCAGACCGAGCGCGACGGGCCGAGCTACATCCCCAACGCGCTCCGGAAGGCGCCCGCGCACCTCAACGACCAGGACGCGATGACGTACCTCACGCCGAACGTCAGCCCGAGCGGACACTTCTCCGGCGACCTGCAGCCGCTGGGCATCCGGATCAACGCCGCCGGCGGCTGGTGGGATGCAGGCGACTACATCAAGGGCGTCGAGACCCTCGGCTACGCGACCGCGATGCTTCTCTACGGCGTACGTGAGTTTCCCGCGCAGATGGGCTCCGGTTCAAAGGCCTCTGACTTCACGGCCGAGGCCAAGTTCGGAACGGACTGGCTGCTGCGGATGTGGAACGACACGTCCAAGACGTTCCATTACCAGGTCGGGATCGGAGAAGGGAACGCCAACACGGTCGGCGATCACGACTTCTGGCGTCTACCTCAGGCCGACGACACGTTCGGCGGCGGCGACCCGCAGTACCGCTACATCCGGAACCGTCCCGTCTTCCGTGACGGACCGGCAGGCTCGCTCATCAGTCCAAATCTCGCCGGACGCGACGCGGCGGCGTTCGCGATGTGCTTCCAGCTCTTCAAGAAGAGCGATGCGGCATTCGCCAACCGCTGCCTGCTCGCGGCCGAGCACATCTTCGATCTCGCGAACACGAACCCCAAGGGGAACCTGACGACGTACATCCCCTACAGCTTCTATCCCGAGACGGAATGGCGCAGCGACCTCGAGCTCGGGGCGGTCGAGCTCTACTTCGCGCTCGCGAGCGGCGGCCTGCCCGCCGGCCTGCCGCACTCGAACGCCTCGTACTACCTCCAGCAGGCTGCGCACTGGGCGAAGGCCTACATCACCGGTCCCGACGACGCAGCTGACACGCTCAACCTCTACGACGTAGCGGGTCTCGCGCACTACGACCTGCACCGGGCGATCGCGCAGGCAGGCAATCCCGCCGGTCTCGAGGTCACCCGGGCCGAGCTCGTCGCCGACCTCAAGAAGGCGCTCGACAAGGCTGTCGCGCAGGCTGCGACGGATCCCTTCCAATTCGGGTTCCCGTGGGCAACGTGGGACACGGCCTCGCACGGAACGGGTTTGTCGGTAATGGCGGCGGAGTACACGCAGCTGACTGGCTCCACGGAGTTCTCCGCCTGGAGCGGTCGCTGGCTCGCAAACATCCTCGGTGCGAACAGCTGGGGCTCGACGTTCATCGTCGGCGACGGCACAACGTTCCCGCACTGCATCCACCATCAGGTCGCGAACCTCGTCGGTTCGCTCGACGGCTCGCCGCCCGTCCTCAAGGGCGCGGTGGTCGAAGGACCGAACGGGACGATCTTCAGCGGCTTCCTCACGGGGATGCGGAACTGCCCAGCCGACGACAGTGATCCGTTCGCGCAGTTCAACGCGGCCAAGGCGCAGTTCAAGGACGACATCGAGTCGTTCTCGACAGTCGAGCCCGCGGTCGACCTCTCGGCGACATCGCCGCTCGCATTCGCATGGCAAACGGTCCCACCGCCCCCTTCGCCCCCACCGAGCTCGGGGCCCCAGACCGTCGTCTCGATTCAGTTCGACGACGGCGTCGCGGATCAGATCGACACGCTTCCGATCCTGAATGCGCATGGAATGCACGCGACGTATTACGTGAACACCGGCTTCATCGGCGACTCGGCGCACATGACGTGGGCGCAGCTGCAACAGCTCGCCGCGGCCGGCAACGAGATCGCCGGCCACACGCTCCATCACGTGAACATCAAGCCGCTCAAGACGGCGGACGCGCGACTCGAGGTCTGCGGTGACCGCAACAACCTGATCGCGAACGGCTTCCAGCCGACCTCGTTTGCGTATCCGTTCGGCGGTTTCGACGCCGCCGCGCAGCAAGTCGTCAAGGACTGCGGGTACAACAGCGGCCGGGGCGTCGCCGGCGGGACCGAGACGATCCCGCCGCTCGATCCGTATGCGACGCGCACACCGCCGAATCCGAAGCAGGGGACGACGGTGGAGACGATCGAGAGCTACGTGACCACGGCGGAGCAGAGCGGCGGCGGCTGGGTGCAGCTGGTCTTCCACCACCTGTGCAACCAGTGCGACGCGTACTCGATCAGGCCGGCCGACTTCGCGGCGCTGCTCGACTGGCTCCAGCCGCGAGCGGCGACGGGCACGGTCGTCAAGACGACTGCGGAGGTGATCGGCGGCCCGGTTCAGCCGCCCGTGCAGCCCTAGCGGAATCGATGGTCAGAGCCGCGAGGCGTTTAACGCCCGACTGACTCGTCAATCACGAGGAAGCGGGGAGAGCACCGAGGTCCGCCCTACGGCCGGGCTCTCGGCAAGCGAATTCCTGCACTCGGTGGGAGCCGGCGGGCGGGGTCTGCGGCCTTCCGCCTACCTCGCGCCCCGGGGACGGCTGCGAGGTAGTGCCTGGCTCCCACCATTCCGTTCGGCGATGTCCCACGGTCGGACGCGAGGGATCCAGCGCGGCACGTGCTCGCGGTAGTCGTCGTACTCGACGCCGAACCGCCGGCTCAGCCCGGGCTCCTCGGCCAGTGGCATGTAGATCGCGTTCACGGTCGCGAAAACGGCGAGCAGTATCACGAGACCCCACGAGCGGAACACCACCGCTTCGCCCGCGAGGATCAGAGCGACTCCCGTGATCATCGGGTTGCGCACGTGTCGGTACGGGCCGCGCACGACCAGCCTCGTCGTCGCATCCCACGGAGCCAGGGTTCCGTGGCCGACACGGACGAAGAGCGTCACGGTCCAGGCGACGAGCCCGAGGCCGAGAACGATCAGTAACGCGCCGAGCAGCGCGGATACCAGGTCGACATCGAGATCGCCGCTCGCCCAGAGGATGAGCGCGGGCACGACGACGGTGACCGTGAAGGGCAGAAGCAGAACGGCGCGCAGCTGGCGCCAGGCGGCTTCTATGCGTCCACCATCGCGTCGATCGCGTCGGCAACCTCGCCGGCGCGGAACGGGATGCCGCGGACGAGGTTGAAACCGATCGCATCGACGAGGAACTCCGCACGCACGAGCTTCTGCAGCTGGCCGAGATTGATCTCCGGCACGAGGATCTTCTCGTAGCCGCGCACAACCTCCCCCGTGTTCCGCGGAAACGGATTGAGATAGCGCAGGTGTGCGTGCGCCACCTTCTTGCCCGCAGCGCGTACGCGACGTACCGCGGCAGCGACCGAGCCGTACGTGCCGCCCCAGCTGAGGACCAGGGTCTGCGCTCCGTCGGGATCGTCGACCGCAAGGTCCGGAATGTCCTGGGCAATTCCGGCGACCTTCTGCGCGCGCAGACGCACCATGAGGTCGTGGTTCTCGGGGTCGTAGCTGACGTTGCCCGTGATGTCCTGCTTCTCGAGGCCGCCGATGCGGTGCTCGAGACCCGGAGTGCCGGGAATCGCCCAGGGGCGCGCGAGCGTGTGCTCGTCCCGCCGGTACGGCTGGAACTCGCCGCCGTTGGACTCCGCGAAGCCCGGCTCGATCGGAGGAATCGCGTCGACGTCCGGGAGCAGCCACGGCTCCGAGCCGTTCGCGAGGTAGGCATCGGAGAGCAGGAACACCGGGGTGCGGTACTTGACTGCGATCCGCGCCGCCTCGAGTGCGGCATCGAAGCAGTCGGACGGTGTGGCGGCCGCGATCACCGGAACGGGCGACTCCGAGTTGCGACCGAACATGACACCGAGCAGGTCTGCCTGCTCGGGCTTCGTCGGCATCCCTGTCGACGGCCCCGCCCGCTGGATGTCGACGATCACGAGGGGGAGCTCGAGTGTGATCCCGAGGCCGATCGTCTCCTGCTTGAGGACGATGCCGGGGCCGCTCGAGGTGCAGACGCCGAGCGCGCCGCCGAAGCTCGCGCCGAGGGCTGCGCCGGCGGCAGCGATCTCGTCCTCCGCCTGGAACGTGCGGACCCCGAAGTTCTTGTGGCGCGCCAGCTCCTCGAGGACCGACGACGCCGGCGTGATCGGGTAGGCGCCGAGGAAGAGCGGCAGTCCGGACTTCACCGACGCGGCGATCAGCCCGTAGGCGAGCGCCTGGTTGCCAGTGATGTTGCGATACAGCCCCGGCTCGAGCGCCGCGGGCTTCACCTCGTACTGGACCGCGAACGATTCGGTGGTCTCGCCGAAGGCATAGCCCGTCTGGAACGCCTTGACGTTGCCTGCAGCGATCTCCGGCCGCTTCGCAAACTTCTTCTGCAAGAACTCGATCGTCCCCTCGGTCTGCCGTCCGTACAGCCACGACATCAGTCCGAGCGCGAACATGTTCTTCGACCGCTCCGCCTCACGCTTCGTGATCCCCTCGATGTCCTTGAGCGCCTCGATCGTCATCGACGTGAGCGGGATGGCGTGGACGTCGAACTCGTCGAGGGAGCCGTCGTCGAGCGGGTTGCCGTCGTAGCCCGCCTTTTTGAGGTTGCGGTCGGTGAACGCGTCCTTGTCCACGACCAGCGTGCCGCCGGGCGGCAGGTCCTTGAGGTTCGTCTTGAGCGCGGCGGGGTTCATCGCGACGAGCACGTTCGGCTGGTCGCCGGGCGTGAGGATGTCGTGGTCGGCGAAGTGGAGCTGGAACCCGGAGACGCCCGGGAGCGAGCCCGCCGGGGCCCGGATCTCGGCCGGAAAGTCCGGGAACGTCGCCAGGTCGTTCCCGATCAGGGCGGTCTCGGAGGTGAAGCGGCCCCCCGTCAGCTGCATCCCATCGCCGGAGTCCCCGGCAAACCTGATTACCACCGATTCGAGCTGTTCGACCGGCTTCGAGGCCACCTCAGAGTTGTAGCGCAGATGTCCGAAGCCCGGATCGGACTTCAGCCGGCCTCGGCGAGCAGCGCCCCGACGTCCAAAGGCTCGGTGACCATCGTCATGCGCCCGTCCGGGGTTCGCGGCCATTCTTCCTGCGGACGATCCCGATAGAGCTCGATGCCGTTGTCGTCCGGATCGCGGAGGTAGATCGCCTCACTGACGCCGTGGTCGCTCGCCCCGGTCAGCGGGATGCCGGCGTCGACCACCTGTTTCACGGCGCGCGCGAGCGCCTTGCGGTCGGGATAGCGGATGGCCACGTGGTAGAGCCCCGTCGTGCCCGGCGGCGGAGGTGGTGCTCCCTTCGACTCCCAGGTGTTCAGGCCGATGTGATGGTGGTAGCCACCCGCCGAAATGAACACGGCTTGATCGCCGTAACGCGCCATCTCGTCGAAACCGAGCACATCACGGTAGAACGCGAGCGCGCGGTCGATGTCGGCCACCTTCAGGTGGACGTGGCCGATGTCCACTCGGGGGTCGATCGCCATCCGCGCGCAACGCTACCGGTGCGAGCGCGAGCCCGGCGAGCGACCAGAGGCAATAGCCCATCCACGGGTCGCCGATCACGTCCGTCTGAATCGCGAGGACGAGCGCGGCCGCAAAGGCGGCCGACACACCCACGGCGAAGCGCCACGCGGTCCGCCGCGCCGTGAGCACGAGTCCGACGAAGGTCGCCAGCCCCCACGCCGTCCAGAGCAGCGATCCGAGCAGCCCGGTCTCGACGCCGATCTCCGTGTAGTTCGACTCTCCCGCCCTGATCTCCGTCCCCGTACGCGACGCGGTCTGGCCCGCGTTGCCGAGGCCGTAGCCCTGCGGGTGATGAATGACCGTGCGCACGCCTTCACGCAGGCTGATCCAGTGACTGTGGAGCGAGGGCTCGTTGAGGCTCGCGGGGTTCCCGCTCGCGCCGGGCTCCTGCTGCGCGCGCTGGCGCTGCTGGACCAGGTCTGCACGCGTCCACTTTCCCTCCGGCGCAACGTGAGGAAAGACGTGCACCCAGGCGACGCTCACGCCGAGCGTGAGCACGGCCGCCGCCACCGGCCACCAGCGCCGAGCGACGAACGCGAGGACCACGAGGCCGGCCGCAAGTGCGAGCAGCGATGAGCGCGAGAACGTGAACAGGAGTCCCGCGGCGATCACGGCGCTGAGCGGAACGAGAACGCGTAGACGTCGTAGGAACGCCGCTCCGAACAGCAACGCCACCACGAACATGTAGGCACTCGCAAGTGGACCGAGGAACGTCGAGACGAGACGGCGCAGGAAGTGGTCCTCGGAGCCGGTGTTGTAGATGAAGTTCTCCGGCAGGCCACCGGTGCCGTGATAGTCGTAGCCGAGCTGCTTGTGGAAGTAGTCGACGACCGCCGAGTCGCGCCACCACGAGATCGGGATCAGGAAGTCGTCGAGCAGTCCCAGCGCCGCGACGAGAGCTGCGGCGCCGACGAGCGTCCACACGAGCGGCACCAGCTGCTCGCGGCGGACGAGCAGCGAGCGCCCGACGAAGTAAGCACCGACAGGGATCAGGTCGTGCTTGAGCGCGAGACCGACGGCCGAGCGGTCGGCCAAGCCGCCGAGCCGGTGCTGCGGCAGCACCGCATACATGCAGACGATCACCCAGAACGCAAGGGCGAGCACGTCGGCGAACTGAATCCGGAACGCGAGCCGGCGAACGCGCACGGCGTCGAACGCCACCCGCGCAAGCGCGACGCCGAGCAGGATCTCCTTCCAGGCCTGAATCGCGGTCAGCGAACTGCCGCGGACACCGGCGCCGTAGAGCGCCGCCATCACCGCGTTGTGGGCGGCAAGGCCGACGATCCAGGCATAGAGGGCGAGCAAAGGCCGCCGCCACACGAGGCCGGCCGCGGGAACGAGCAGAGCAACGTAGACCGCGAGGGCAAGCCCGTTCGCCATCAAGCGAGAGTAGTCATGGGCGGGGACGCGCGGCGTCCCCGCCCGCCAGCCAAAACTCAGCTACCCCACGGCAACATGAGCGTTCGCCTCCTTCCCCCACAAGGATCCGCAGATGGGGCTTATGTTGTCACGAGGAAGCGCCGATTGACTAGGTCAACGTTCGTCAGGAATTGACTTATGTCGCAAAAGATTTGATGATCCTGGGCAGCGTGACGGGAGGCACGACGAGCGAGGGCGTAGGCGCCCGACTCAAACGACTGCGCCTACAACGCGGTTTGTCCCAGCGGGATTTGTCTTCCCCTGGGGTTTCATACGCCTACATCTCCCGCATCGAGGCGGGAGCGCGCACGCCGTCAGTCAAGGCCCTGCGCAAGCTGTCGCAGAAGCTCGGCGTCACCGTCGAATACCTCGAGACCGGTCGCGACATGCGTGACGTCGATGATCGCGAGCTTCGACTGGCAGACGCGGAACTCGAGCTCAGGCTCAGCGAGGACGTCTCTGCGGCGGAGGAAAAGCTCCAGGCGATCCTCGACGAGGCGCTCGCTGCGGGGGACACGGCTTCGGCAATGCGTGCGCGCATCGCGCTCGGCCTGGTTTCCGCGCAGCGCGGCAACCATCTCGAGGCGGTCGAGCGGCTCGAAGCAGCTCTCGCAGACGAAGCGGCACCGCCGCCCCACCTCCGACCCGATCTCTACACCACGCTCGGGCAGTCGTATGCCGCGCTCGGCGCACCGGACCGTGCGGTTCGCGTCTTCGAGGGCTCGCTCGAGCGTGTTCGCGAGGCGGTGCCGCAGGACAAGACAATCGAGATCCGCTACGCAACCTTCCTGAGCTACGCACTCACGGATGCGTCGCAGTACGAGCGCGCCGCGGAAGTCGTCCACGAGGCACTGGCGAACGCGGACGAGCAAACCGATCCCTACACGCGGGTGCGGCTTTACTGGTCACTCGCGCGTCTCAACGTGGTCGAAGGGCGATCGACCGAAGCGCTCGAATACATCCGCAACGCCATTGCGCTCCTCAAAGCCACCGACGACACCCTGACGCTCGCACGTGCGTATCTGCTTTCTGCGGGTGTCGAGTTGCGACGCGCCTCGGCCGGCGATGCACGGCAGCAGCTGGAATCCGCAGAGCGCCTGCTCGGGCCGACTCCGGAGCCCGTAGACGTGGGCATGCTGCGCATCGGCCAGTCGCGCCTGGCCGCCCTCGAAGGAGATGCCGACACGGCGGTGGAACGAGCGAGGCAGGCACTCGCGATCCTCGGCGACTTCCACGGCGGCGAGCAAGGAACAGCCGTCCACGCCCTGGCACGTGGTCTCGCGCTGCAGGGTGAAGGTACGGGAGCGGATGACGCGTATCGCCGGGCAGTCGACTTGCTCACCGTGCACGGACGGCGCTCGGACGCGGGCGAAGCCGCGCTCGAATGGGCGAACTTCCTGAAGGAACAGGGGCGCGACGGAGACGCAGAGCCGATCCTCCGCCGCGCGTACGATCTCGGCGTGGACGCCGAGACCCAGGTAGCGCCCAACCGTTGACCTTCGAGCGGGTCGTTCGCCCCGCCGGCCCGTTTACGCTCGCTCACTGCGCCAGGTACGCGAGCGATGCAACGAGGCACGTTCGCGACGGCACGCTGACGACGACTCTGCGGGTCGGTGACCGCGTCGAGGTCGGCTCGGTCCGGCAGACGGTCGGCGGCCCGCTCGTCCTGCGCGCGGAAACGGAGGAGGGGTTCGAGCGCCTGAAATTTGTCCTGGCAGCCGACGCGGATCACACCGAGTTTCTGAAGCGGTTCTCGCGAGACCCGTTGATCGGCGAGACGACGCGACACTTCCAGGGAATGCGCCAGCTCCGGCTGCCGACGGTTGCGCAGACCTTGCTGCGCGCGTTCTGCGGGCAGCTGATCGACTCGAGGCAGGCGAGAGAGCTGGAGTACTCGATCGTCCGCGCGCTGCAGCCGCGCGTCGCCGGGACGTCGCTGCACGCGCCGCCGACGGGCGCCACCTTCGCGCGCCTCGCCCCGGCTCGACTGCGGCAACTCGGTCTGCACGCGCGCCGAGCCGCTGCGCTCGTGCGGATCTGCCGGGCGGTCGACCTCGAACGCCTGCACCAGCTTCCCACCGAGAAGGCGGCTGCATTCATCGAGCGGGAGCGCGGGCTCGGCCCCTGGTCGGCAGGAGTCGTCTGCCTGGAAGGTCTCGGGCGCACAGAGCGCGGGCTCGTCGGTGATCTGACGCTGATCAAGCTGATGTCACGACTCCGCGGCCGTTGGGTCGAGGGTCACGAGACGCAGGAGCTCCTGGCACCGTACGGCGAGTGGGCCGGTCTCGCAGGCCTCTATCTCGCGATGGGCTTCAAGCACGGGCTGATCCCACTGCCGGAGGAGCGGCCGGTCCGCTTTCCGCGCCCGGCATACGCATGATCGAGCTCATCAGCGGGGACCTCACGCAGCAGGACGTCGATGCGATCGTCAACGCGGCGAATTCAAGCCTCCTCGGCGGCGGAGGTGTCGACGGCGCTATCCACCGCGCTGGTGGCCCGTCGATCCTCGAGGAATGCAGGGAGCTCGGAGGCTGCCGGCCCGGAGATGCGAAGGCGACGGGGGGCGGCAACCTTCCTGCGCGCTGGGTGATCCACGCCGTCGGCCCGATCTGGCGGGGCGGGAACGAGGGCGAAGCGGAGCTCCTGGCGTCGTGTCACCGGCGCGCGATCGAGCTGGCGGACGAGCTCGGCTGCACGTCGATCGCCTTCCCCGCGATTTCCACCGGTGCATACGGCTATCCCGTCCACCTCGCAGCACCGGTCGCCGTCGCCGCGACGACCGAGGCGCTGGCGGCGCACCCTTCCGTCACGCGCGCCTCCTTCGTGTTCAGTGACGAGCGGACGCTCGACGCGTACCGAGTCGCTCTGGCCAAGTAACCCTGACTGCCCCTGCTTAGACTCTGCGCCGTGGCCGAGAACAAGCGCATCGCCATCCTCGGCGCGGGGAAGATCGGCGAGTCGCTGCTCGCGGGGCTGCTCAGCTCGGGTTGGCGCAAGCCGGGCGACATCGTCGTCACCGGCCGGCGCGAGGAGCGGCTGAAGGAGCTCACCGACCGGCACGGGGTCGAGGGGACACTGTCCAACTCGGAAGCGGTCGTGGACGCAGGCCTCGTCGTCATCGCAGTGAAACCGCAGGACTTCGACGTTCTCCTCGGCGAGATCGGCGGACTGCTGAGGCCCGAGCAGACCGTGCTCTCTGTCGCGGCAGCGATCCCGACCGCACAGATCGAAGCGCGCCTCGCGCCCGACGTCCCGGTCGTGCGGGCGATGCCCAACGCGCCGGCGCTGGTCCACGAGGGCATGGCGGGAATCTGTGGCGGGGCGCACGCGGACGAAGAGCACCTCGACCTGGCCGAGGACGTGCTCTCGCACCTCGGCGCCGTCGCACGCGTTCCGGAGACGTACATGGACGCCGTCACGGCCGTGTCCGGATCGGGCCCCGCCTACTTCGCGCTGCTCGCCGAAGCGATGATCGAGGCGGGAATCCTGCTCGGCCTCGGACGGGAAACGTCGACGCAACTCGTCGTGCAAACGATGCTGGGCACGGCGAAGCTCCTGCGAGACGAGAAGATGCATCCGGTCGAGCTCCGCGAAACCGTCACGTCTCCCGGCGGCACGACCATCCGGGCGATCCGCGAGCTCGAACAGGCGGGCGTGCGCGCCGCCTTCCTGAACGCGATTCAGGCCGCAATGGAGCGGTCGCGCGAGCTCGCGGCCGGCGGGTCTTGACGAACGGCGTCGAGCTCGTCGTGCTCGACACCGGGGACGACGTTGCGCAGGCCGTGGCGGACAGGCTCGCGCGGGCCGCGCGGGCGGGAGGTCACATTGCACTCACCGGCGGCAAGACCCCCGAGCAGGCGTACGAACACGCCGCGCAGCGCGAGCCGAACTGGAGCAGCGTCGAGCTCTGGTGGACCGACGAGCGGTGCGTGCCGCCTGACGACGAGCTCTCGAACTTCCACCTCGCCAAACGGACGCTG
>JBKPEC010000026.1:0-14900 GCA_046728195.1 Actinomycetota bacterium | reverse complement strand
GTCGGGGACGGTGTGCGAGACGTCGAGCCCGGCGACCATGTCGTCACGCTCTTCTCACCGCAGTGCCGCGAGTGCGAGCACTGTCGCGATCACCGGACCAATCTCTGCCTTGCGATCCGGGAGCAGCAGAACCAGGGATTCCTTCCGGACGGCACGACCAGGCTTTCCCGTGATGACGAGCCGATCCGTCACTTCATGGGCACGTCGACCTTCGCGGAGTACACCGTGATGCCGGAGATCGCCCTCGCGAACATCGATCCGGACGCGCCGCTGGATCGCGCCTGCCTCTTCGCCTGCGGGCTTTCGACGGGACTGGGCGCGGCCGTGAACACCGCCAAGGTCACGGCGGGATCGACGTGCGTCGTCTTCGGCGCCGGCATGGTCGGCCTGGGCGCCGTCGTCGGCTGCAGGCTGCAGGGCGCCGACAGGATCATCTGCGTCGATCTTTCCGAACAGCGCCTGGAGCTCGCCCGCCGGCAGGGCGGGTCCGAGGCGCTGGTCGGCGGTGACGATGTCGTGCAACAGATCGTCGAGCTCACGGACGGATTCGGCGGGGACTACACGTTCGAGGCGACCGGCAGCGTGCAGGTGATGCGCCAGGCCGTCGAGTCGGCCCGGATGGGCTGGGGTCTGGCGACGATGTGTGGCGTCGCGGGCAAGGGCGAGACCCTCGACATCGTGCCGCGCTTGTTGATCACGGGCCGCCGGGTCGCTGGCTCGTCTTTCGGCAGCGTCAAGGGCCGGGACCAGGTGCCACAATTCGTCGAGCGCTACCTCGCCGGGGATATCGACGTCGACGCGTTCGTGTCGCACAAGCTGAGCCTCGACGAGGTGAACCACGGCTTCGAGCTCATGGAGGCGCAAGACGGCATCCGGAGCGTGATCGACTTCAGCTGACCGGCCTCGGCTAGTTTCCCGATAGAGACGCCGACCTGAGGGAGTCAGCATGTGCCGGAACATCCACACGCTCTTCAATTTCGAGCCGCCGGCGACGCGGGACGAGGTCCGAGACGCCGCCGAGCAGTACGTGCGCAAGGTCAGCGGCTTCTCCAAGCCGTCGCGAGCGAACGGCGAAGCCTTCTCTCGCGCGGTTGACGAAGTCACCACCGCGACGTCGAGGCTGCTCGACAGCCTGGTCACCTCGGCCGCGCCGCGCGACCGAGAGGTGGAAGCCGCCCGGGCACGCGCGCGCGCTGCGAAACGCTTCGCCCCCGCGTAAGGGCGTGCTGCTCTACGACAGCCCGGTGTCGGGCAACTGCTACAAGGTACGCCTGCTGTTGGCGCACCTCAGGCTGCCGTACGAACGTCGCACGGTGGACGTCGTCGACCGCTCGAACCGGCCCGAGCTACTCGGAGACCTCAATCCCGCCCTCCGCGTTCCGACCCTCATCCTCGACGACGGGAGGCCGCTGGCGGAGTCCGGCGCGATCCTCTGGTACCTCGGAGACGGCTCGCGGTTTGTGCCCGACGATCTGTACGAGCGCGCCCAGGTGCTGCAGTGGATGTTCTTCGAGCAGTACGACCACGAGCCTGCGATCGCCGTCACGCGCTTCTGGCTTATGTACTCCGGCCGGGCGCAGGAGTTCGCCGACCGTCTCGCCGAACGTCAGGAGGCGGGACGTCGTGCACTTGCAGCCATGGACCAGCATCTCCGCAGCCGGGGCTACCTCGTTGGCGACCGGCTGACACTCGCGGATCTCGCCCTCTATGCGTACACCCACGTCGCCGATGAGGGTGGCTTCGACCTTGCGCCGTATCCGGCAGTGCTCGCCTGGCTCGACCGGGTCGCGTCCGAGCCGGGACACGTCACGATCGACGCTTAGGCGCCAGCCTCAGCGGCCGAGTGCGGAAAGCTCGCGGGCTCGAAGCGGACCGCACCGGCGGGAACCACCCACGGCAGGATCTCGAGCTCGAACTGGCCCGCCTGGACGGCGGGATCCTGCTCGGCCAGCGATCGGGCCTCGTCGGGCTCCGTCCCGAAGATGTTCATCCCGCGGAACCGTCGTCCCGGCTGGCCGGGCAACGGACCGGCGGCGAGGAGCGGGCCCTTCTCGTGCAACGTGGCAAGGTAGTTCAGGTGCGCGTCCTGAAGGGCGTCTGCCTCCTGGTCCTCCAACACCGGAGCCCCCGGCGGCGTGAGGAGCAGCACGACCGTGAATTGATCGAACTCCACGAGCTCGATGCTAACTGCGGCCGTGCTCAGGCACACTCACCGGCATGACCGAGTGGTGGGCGGTCAGACGAGCGCATAGCCGCCGAGCGGCGACCTACACCTGCCCGCTGTGTGGCCGCCGGCTGCATGCGATGAGCGAGCACGTCGTCATCGCGCCCGAGGGCGACGTCGAGCGCCGGCGGCACGCACACCTCGCGTGCGTGCGCTCCGCTCGCGAGGCCGGGACGTTCAAGACCTACGACGACTGGCGCGCCGACCAACCGCGCCGACCAGGTCTGTTCCGGCGGCTACGAGGAACGGGCTAGGCGGTTGGCGCTGGGTGAACCTCCCGGTTCCCCCAGACCCCCTCCACTGGTCCGCTGCGCGGACGGGCGCTGCGCGCCTCCGAAAGAACTAGACGAGTCGCGGCCGCGCGCGACGCTCGAGGTCCCCGAGCACGCGGTCGCCGATCCAGTTGACCGCCCAGACTATGACGACGGTGCCGACGTACGACCAGAAGCCGTCGATGGAGAAGTTGGGGGCGATCCACTCCGCCAAGGCGACCATGCCGATGTTGATCACGAGGTAGAAGAGCCCGAGCGTGATGATGATCAGTGGCAGCGTCAGCAGTGCGAGCAGCGGCTTGAGCACGGCATTGGCGATGCCGAGGACGGCGGAGCCGATCAGGTAGGCCCACCAGCCGTGGATGCTGACGCCGTCCCAGAGCGCGTTCGCCGCCCAGAGCGCGGCCAGGTTGAGTCCCCAGGCGATGAGCAGGCGGGAGACGAAAGTCACGGGCACAGTGTAAAAGGATGGTGTGCTCGCACGCATGCACGTCCTCGAGACCACGCCCGAGAAGGACCAGCTGGGCCTGGAGATCGTCCGCGACCAGCTACTGCCGTGGCTGCGCGACAGTACCGGCTTCCGCGGGCTGATCCGCCTCACCAACCGTAAGGGCAACAAGACCCTGGTGGTCACCCTCTGGGCGGACGAGGAGGCCCTCCAGGCCAGCGAGGAGGCCGGCAAGCGGCTCAGCGACCTGACCGCGGAAACGGTGGGAGTGACCCGGACGGCCCTGGAGGAGTACGAGGTCACCCTCTTCGACGTCGATGTCCGAGACGACTGAGTTCTTCGCCGGCGAGGAGTTCGCCAGAGTCCTCACCGAGACGACGATGTCCCTCATTTGCGTCCTCGACCGGTCGGGACGCATCCTCTTCTTCAACGACGCCTGCGTCCGCGCGACGGGATTCGCGCGGGAGGAGGTGCTCGGTTGCGACGCGCGCGACCTGGTCATCCCGCCCGAGGAGGCCGAGGCATTCGGGGCGGTGCTCGACTACATCTGGTCGACCGGCTTGTCCAGCCCGCAGGTGGGCCACTGGGTCGCAAAGGACGGCAACCGGCGCCTGATCGCATGGTCGAACCGGCTCATGCCCGGCAACGACGGCACGCCGCTTTACCTAGTGACTGCCGGCATCGATCTGACCGACCGGGCGAAGAACCACGTCGACGACGCGTTCGAGGGAGATCCCGAGGCCAAGCTCGCAGAGGTCGGCCAGCTGGCCCAGGAACAGCGCGCGCTCCGTCGAGTCGCGACGCTCGTCGCTTCCGAGGCGAGCCCCGAGCGAGTCTTCACGGCCGTCTCGGAGGAATGCGCACGCATCCTCGAAGCGCGCGCATCGGCAGTCTTCCGCTACGAGGGCGATGACACCGCGACCGTCGTCGGCCGCCACGACCGTGACAACGTCGGCGCGTTTGCTCTCGGGGAACGAATTCCGGTTGACCAGTCCATGTCGATCGGTCGGGTCCTGTACGGCGGCGCTCCGGCCAGGATCGACGACTATTCGATCCTCCCGGGCGATGTCCCGAAGCTGATGTTGCGGATCGGCTACCGATCGACAGTCGCGGCTCCGATCGTCGTCGCCGGCATCCTCTGGGGAGCCGTTGCCGTGGCGAGCGCGGAGATCTTGCCGCCCGAGAGCGAAGGCCGACTCGCCGGCTTCGCCGAGCTCGTCTCGCTCGGGGTGGCCAGCGCGCAGGCTCGCGACGACCTGCGCACTTCGCGGGCACGCATCGTCCGCGCCGGGGACGATCAGCGCCGAAAGCTCGAGCGCAACCTCCACGACGGCGCGCAGCAACGGCTCGTCTCGCTCGCCTTGACGCTCCGGCTCGCCCGGCGTCAGGTGGAAACGGATCAGGGCGAGGCGGCGGCGGCCTCTCTAGCGGCGGCTGCCGAAGAGCTGGATCTCGCGCTCGAGGAGCTACGCGAGCTCGCGCGCGGTCTCCACCCGGCGGCGCTGACGGATCAGGGACTGGCGGCAGCCC
Organism: Actinomycetota bacterium; assembly: GCA_046728195.1. Taxonomy (GTDB): domain Bacteria; phylum Actinomycetota; class Thermoleophilia; order Gaiellales; family Gaiellaceae; genus 3-1-20CM-4-69-9. The sequence continues at coordinate 10,426 of JBKPEC010000026.1, read as the reverse complement.
TCGGAGCAGTGGCGAGACGTCTCCCGATCCCGGTGAAGATCACTGCTCCCAGCGAACGCCTGCCCGACGGTGTCGAGGCGACGGTGTTCTACATCGTGTCCGAGGCGCTGACGAACGTGGTCAAGCACGCCGTGGCCTCGAAGGCGGACGTCAAGATCGCGGTCAACGGCGACGTGCTGCGCTTCGAGGTCATCGACGACGGGCGCGGCGGCGCAGACCCGACTGCCGGTTCCGGGATCCTCGGCCTTCGCGACCGGGCGGAAGCGGCCGGCGGGACGCTCTTCGTCGTCAGCCCGCCGGGCAGGGGGACGATCATGACGGCACAGCTTCCGCTCAGCGACGGTTGAGCGGGACGCTCTGCCGCGACCGGAAGACGTTCCGTGGGTCGTAGCGGCGCTTCACGGCGATCAGCCGGTCGAGATTCGTCCCGTAGTACGCCTGCTGCCAGTTCGCGAGGTCGGGATCGATGTAGTTCTGGTACGCGAACGGCGAGACGTACGGCCGCATCGCGGCGTAGAAGGCTCCGAGCCAGCGGAGGTTCGGCGCGGAGGCCGCCGACGGGTCCCAGTACGCGAGGTACTGCATCGAGAACAGTGCGTCGCGGTGCACGAACGCAGTCGCACTCTTCTTGATGCGGTTGATGGCGCCTCCGTAGGAGTCGAGCAGGATGATCCCCGAGCCTGACCCGGTGTTCACGCGCGCTTCGATCTGCCGGATCATCGTCTCGATGCCCGCGGCGGAGAGTGGCTTGTTGGCATAGCGCGACTTGCCCTTGAAGGTCGACCGACTGAGCTGGCCCTGGGGCGGCAGGTGACACTCGGCGATCGTCGTCGACGAACAGCCGGCCCAGATGCGTTGCGCATCGAGGTAGCTGTGACTCGAGACCGTGAAGCGCGTCGCGGTACCCGCATCAGCCAGCGGCTTCACGACCGCGCGTAGCTGGTCCATCGTCCCGAAGAACTGACCGGCGGAGGTGATTCGCGGATGCCCGCCGACCGCGGTGCTGAGGTTCAAGACGGAGAACAGAGCGTCGGGGGCATGCGGCGCGAGTCGCTGCCACGCCTGTACGACGTCCTTCGCGTCCGACCACGGCCATTCGAGCGCGTAGATCGCAACCTGGCTGACCGGATGCGTGCGGAAGACGAGCCGCGTGACGATGCCGAAGCTTCCGCCGCCTCCGCCGCGGAGCGCCCAGTACAGATCCGAGTGCCGGTTCGAGTCGCAGACGACGGCGCTCCCGTCCGCCAGCACGACCGTGGCTTCGAGCAGGTTGTCGCACGTGAGCCCGAACTTTCGCGAGGCGAAGCCGACGCCGCCGCCGAGCGCGAGGCCCGTGATGGCTACGGTCGGGCAGGATCCTGCAGGAACGGTGCGACCGAATCGCGCCAGGTGGTCGTACACATCGATCAACCTGGCGCCGGCACCGATCACGGCATGACCGTGTCGATCGAGCGCAATCCCTTGCAGGCGCGAGACGTCGACGACCACGCCCGCCGTCGTGGAGTACCCGCCGTAACTGTGTCCACCCGCGCGCGGGACGATCCGGACCGAATGACGCCGAGCCCAGCGGACGGTTCGCTGGACGTCGGCGAGCGACTCGCAGAAGACGACCGCCCGCGGCTTGACTGCGTCGAACCGCGTGTTGAAGAGCAGCCGAGCGTCGTTGTAGCCCGCCGTGCCCGCACGGACCACGTCGCCGCGCAGTCCCTGGGCGAGCTCCTGGAAGATTCCCGCCGAGCTGGGCGAGGCAAGCTCCGCGACGCGTCCCGCGAGCGGCAAGGCGCCGGCCGCGAGTGCGACGCGCGCACCGCGTGACAGGAGCTCGCGGCGCGTGATCCGGTCCACGCGCCGAATCTAGCCTTCGGTTGTTATGAACCTCTAAGTCCTGTGGACGCCCATCCTGATCGTCGCGACGTAGATGCCCGATGCGGCCCCGCGAACTGTGAGAATCGACCTGTTGCCACCGTTGCGAAAGATCGCGTCGGTCGAGTTGCGAACGTCGCGATTCGGCCGGCTGCTGTAGGGCGCCTTGCGATAGACGGCGTCGGTGAGGGCGTCGGGAAAGTAGAGCTGGCCCGTGTGCACGACGTTGCCTCCCAGATGCACCTTGACGTGGATGTGGACCGTGCGGCCCTGGTACCAGCCGGGGTAGACCGTACGGAAGAGCGCCAAACCTTTCGGGTTCGTCCGCTGGATCCCCCGCATGAAGGTCCGGCTGGCGGCCCCCTGGCCGAAGCCGGAGTAGATGCCGCTCGCATCGGCATGCCAGATGTCGACCGCAGCGCCCCTGATCGCCCTGCACGTCGAGGCGTTCACGACGAACGCCCGCAGGAGAAGAGGCGCGCCCGGGCGGCCCTCGGTGATGTTCCGCCGCAAGGCCTCGTTCGGGATGTAGTAGGGCCCTTCCGTCTGCTCCGGCGTCAGCACACAGCTCACGGCCCCGGAGGCGACCGCCGCCGGGCCGGCTCCCTCGGAGGGCCGGCTCTCGAGGCCGCCCACCCCGATCGCACCTGCGACGAGGCCGCCCAGCTTGAGGAGCGATCCGCGCCGTGTGAGCTTTCCTTCGGTCATGCCACGGGAGAAAAGCAGGCGGACCTGAGAATCGTCTGAGAATCGGCTAAGTCAACCGCAAGAGTCCGTGGGGCAAGAGGCGGGGGAGCCGAACGGCGGAGTAGGGATAGCCGCACTGCCCAGGATGAGCTGTGGGCGTACCGTCGCTGACATGACCGTGGCGACTCTCCACCGTCTCCCCTCCCTCCGGAGCCTGGCGTCTGCCCCACGTCGAGGTCTGGTGGAGGTCGCCACGCTGGCCGGCCTCTACGGCGTCTACGAGGTCGTGCGCGGCCAGGGCCACGCCACCCTCGGGGCGGCGCGCGCGCACACGGACGCCATCGTCTCGCTCGAGCGAGACTTGCACGTGTTCGGCGAGCGCGCGGTGCAGCGCGCGGCGCACTTCGTGCCTGCGCTGCCGACCACGCTCGGCATCGCCTATATCGCGCTGCATTTCATCGGCACGGCCAGCTTCCTGATCTGGCTGCATCGCAAGCATCCCGAGCGCTTCCCGCTCGTTCGCAACACGCTCGTGGCGGCGACCGGCGTGGCACTGGCCGTCTACATCCTGTATCCGGTCGCGCCGCCGCGACTGGCCGGGCTCGGCTTCGTGGACACGGTCTCGCACAGCGCGAAGGTGAATCTCAGCTCGAACCTGCTTGGCAGCCTCTACAACCCGTTCGCGGCGGTGCCGAGCCTGCATTTCGGCTATGCACTGCTTGTCGGCGTGACCGTGGCTCTCGTTTCGAGAAATCGTCTCGTGCGGGTGGCCGGCTGGACCTATCCGGCCGTGATGCTCCTGGTCATCGTCGGCACCGGCAACCACTTCTTTTTCGACGCGGCCGGCGGCGCGCTGGCCGTTGGCGTCGGCTTCCTGACGGCTAGCTGGATCGAGACGCCCTCCAAGCGCGTACGGCGCTTGCAACCTGTCCGGGAATCCGCCGCCGCGATGTGCTGAGCGCCTCGCGGAGGGCCGAGCCCGCGTTGTCCAAGATCCCCGGACCGTGACCGCAGAGGATCGCCGCAGGCTCGAGCGCATCAAGTCGCCCACGCGGCGGCCAGAGGCGCAGCGCAGGGTGAACCGCGAGGCGTTCGTCGCCGGCACGGAAGTAGTCCGCGGTTCCGAGCGCATCGGCTGAGACGAGCACGCGCCGCTCAGGCCACCAGAGCGCGACCTCCTGCCAGAGGCGTCCCAGCCCGAGCGGAACGAACTCGAAGGGACCGAGCGCTGTGTGAGGCACGACGTGATGCGGAACGCCGAGCCGCCACGCGAGAGCCGCGCAGTCGCGGTTGTGACGATCGATGAGCTGTACGACGCCGGCGGGGGTACCGGCCGCACGGACGCGGTCGTCCAGCCCGTCCCGGTCGAGCGGATCGATCAGCCAGACGCGGCCGTCCCCGACGAGCGCATGAGAGCAGCGCTCAAGGAACTCGTCTGCGATCCAGCCGAATCCGTCTTCGAACTCGTCGCAGTCGAGCAGCCCCACTCCCCGGAGAGTACGGGCACCGCATAGCTCGCGAGGGCAGCTTCCAGCTCCGGATCGCGGACATACAGACGAACCGGGTACGACTCCGATGCACGCCAGCCTCGCTCTGTCTCCAGGACGCGCCCCAAAAGCAGGACCTCGCCGAGGATGCGGCCGACGATGCGAGGCTCGTTTCGCCCGTGCAGATAGGAGAACGCGTCGACCGGGTCGCGCGCCGCATGGAAGCCGCAGGTGCAGCCCGCGCCTGGCGCAGCGTGAGGCAGATCGAGCGAGCACGTCGCCCGTGCCGGGACGCCCGGCACCCAGATCGCCTCGTGGATCACCGAGCCGAGTCGCACTCCCTCGGGCCGGTCCTGCACGGTCCAGACCCGCCAGCCGACGACCTGGACGCTGCTCGCGCGGACGACCTTGCCGGTGTCCATCAGCGGGCCCTCGCGAAACGCACGTCCGCCGGCGCGATCACCTCGTCGACGATGCCGTAGGCGACCGCCTCGTCCGGCGCCATGAAGTGGTCGCGGTCAATGTCCTTCGTCACCTGCTCGAGCGGCTGGCCCGAGTGGCGCGCGATGATCTCCGCCATCCTTTCCGTCATCTCGAGGATCTCCTTCGCGGCGATCTGGATGTCGGCAGGCGATCCGCGGAAGCCGCCGGAGCCCTGGTGGATCATCACCTTCGCGTTCGGAAGGACGAATCGTTTGCCTGCCGCGCCTCCGCACAGGATCATCGCGGCGGCCGACATGCCCATCCCCGTGCAGATGGTGCGCACGTCGGGCTTGACGTACTGCATCGCGTCGTAGATCGCCATCCCCGCGTACGCGGAGCCGCCGGGAGAGTTGATGTAGAGCGAGATCTCCCGGTCGGGGTCCTCCGCTTCCAGGAACAGCAACTGGGCGGTGATGACGTTGGCGATGTCGTCCTCGACCGGCTGGCCGAGGAAGACGATCCGCTCGCGGAGCAGGCGCGAGTAAATGTCGAAGGAGCGTTCATAGCGGCCGTCCTGCTCGACGACCATCGGTATCAGAGCCATACAACCTCCTTTGAACGGCCGACGACCATCGGGATGAGCGGCATCTGAACCTCCTCAGGTAATGTGCAACCTGTTGGTTGCGCCTAAGTATACGCAACCCTACGGTTGCGGATTGGAGGAGCGATGGAAGTTACCCGCGAGATCGTGTTCCCCGCCGCCCCGGACGAGGTCTGGGAAGCGCTGACCGACCCAGAGCAGCTGGAGGAGTGGTTCGCCACCGAGGTCGAACTCGACCCGCGCGAGGGCGGAAACGGAGTCTTCCGCTGGGGCGACGGCGAGGAGCGACGGGCGACCGTGGTCGTCGCCGAGCCGAACGAGCGGCTCGTCCTCGACTGGGACGAAGAGGGCGAGGTCGAGTTCACGCTCGAGGAGGTCGAGGACGGCACGCGCCTCCTCGTGCGCGAGTCCACTCCCCAGTTCTCGACCGCCCTCGAGTTGCGCGCGCTTGCCTTGGTTTACGCGTGAAGGATCCGACCGGGCGCGTCTTCGACGCGCTCGCCGATCCGAACCGCCGCTACGTGCTCGAGGCGCTCGCCGAACGCGAGACAGCGACGGCTACCGAGCTCGCGAGCGAGCTGCCGGTGACGCGCCAGGCGGTGGCAAAGCACCTCGCCGCTCTGAACGAGGCCGGTTTGGTGGAGAGCCGGCGCGAGGGACGCGAGACGCGTTACGAGCTAACCCCCGAGCCGCTCGGCGACGCGATGGACTGGATCGCGAGCGTTGGAGCCGAGTGGGACACGCGACTCCGCGCCTTGCGCCGACATCTGCGAAACCGCCGCTCGTAAGATCGCCGAATGGAGCGCCGTCGCCTCGACACAGTCGAGGTCTCCCGCGTCATCCTCGGCTGCGGCAACTTCGGCGGCATCGGCTCGGCGCCCGAGCTCTTCGGCCAGGGCGAGTCCGAGGAGGAGGCGTTCCGGATCATGGACGCAGCCTGGTCGCTCGGGATCACGACGTTCGACACGGCCGATGCGTACGGCGGCGGCCGCAGCGAGACGATGATCGGCAACTGGATGTCGAGCCGCGGACACCGGCCGCAGCTGACGACCAAGACGTTCAACCCGATGGACCGCGGAAGGGACCACGGGCTCTCACGCTCACGCGTGACGCGCCAGATCGAGACAAGCCTGGAGCGCCTGGACGTCGACCACGTCGACCTCTATCTCGCCCATGAGTTCGACCCGGACACGCCGGTCGAGGAGACGGTCGCCACCTTCGCCGGGCTCGTCGAAGCCGGAGTCGTCAAGGCCTGGGGCGTGAGCAACTTCGACGCCGACCAGCTCCGCTCCGTGCTGGCGTTCGGCCGGCCTGCGGCGCTCCAGAACTCCTACTCGCTGCTCGAGCGTGGCGACGAGGCGGGTGTCCTCGGCCTGTGCTTCGAGCACGGCATCGCCTACACGCCGTTCAGCCCGCTCGCAGGCGGCTGGCTGACCGGCAAGTACAGGCGTGACGAGGTCGCCCCGGCCGGTTCACGAATGGCAGTCCGTCCCGGCCCGTATGAGCACCTGCGGGCCGAACGGACCTTCTCGGCGCTCGACCGCTTCGCCGAGGTCGCGGAGCGCCGAGGCACCGACGTCTCGACGCTCGCCATCGCCTGGGTGCTGGCCCAGCCCACCGTCACGGCGGTCGTCGTCGGGCCTCGCGGGCCGGGGCATCTGGAGGCCGCCGTGAGGGCTGTCGAATCGCCCTTGTCGAGAGCCGAGGCCGACGAGCTCGCGGACCTCTTCGCCTGAGGTGAGTTAGTGGCTCAGAGCCACTAACTCCGTTACGGGGAGAGGCGGTCGATCGTCCAGCCGCCGCCTTCGCGGCGATAGCGCAGACGGTCGTGCAGACGATCCTCGCGGTGCTGCCAGAACTCGTACGCGTCGGGCATGAGCCGGTAGCCGCCCCAGTGCTCCGGACGCCGCACTTCGCGCGCAGCGCGCTCGTGGTCGAGCTCGGCCACGCGGCGGTCGAGCTCCTCGCGATTCGGCAAGACCGAGCTCTGGCGCGACGCGCTCGCGGCGAGCTGCGCGCCGCGCGGTCGGGTGGCGAAGTAGGCGTCCGACTCCTCGGCCGAGACGCGTTCGACCGTCCCCTCGATTCGCACCTGACGCCCCAGCGGATCCCAGTAGAACAGCAAGGCGGCCCGCGGATTCGACTCGAGCTCCGCGGCCTTCCTGCTCACGTAGCCGGTGTAGAACGAGAAGCCGTCCTCGTCGGCGCCCTTGAGCAGGACCATCCGCACGGAGGGCGTCCCGGCGCTCGTCGCGGTGGCCAGGGTCATCGCCTCCGGCGCGCGTACACCGGCTGCCTCAGCGTCCTCGTACCACCGACGGAACTGAGTCAGTGGATCCGGGTCGACGTCCGCACGCCGCAGCTGTCCGACGCGTTCGCTCACCGGAACAGGTCGCGCTCCTCAGGGATGACGAGATCGCGCGCGCGTCCCTCACCGCTCACGTCGAGGCCGCGCACGACGGCCGCGGGGATACCCTCGGTCTTGCCCATCGCCAGCTCCGCGGCGCCTGCGATCTCGTCGGCGACCGCGATCGTCGTGTAGTGCAGCTCGTAGCCGGCGCGGTCGCGGCGACCTCGTAGGTCGAGGAGGACCTGCAGTCCGGCCGCTCCGAGCGCGACGTCGGTCGTCCCCTGGCGCCACGGCCGTCCGAACGAGTCGGAGACGAGAACGGCGACCTCGCGCGACGTCAGCTCCCGCAGGCGGTCGCGGATCGTCTGCGCGGATGCATCCGGGTCTTCGGGCAAGAGCACGAGCATTCCAGCCTCCGGCGCGTTGGACGAGTCGACTCCGGCGGAGGCGCAGACGAACCCGTGGTTCGTCTCCGCGATGACGAGCGGCGCCCGAACGCGAACGACTCGCGCCGCCTCCCGCAGAATCACTTCGATCCGTCGCGGGTCCTCGTCGCCGGCGATCTCGCGCGCCCATTCCGAAGGCTCGACATCAGCGAGACGCACGACCCTCCCCTCTGCCTTCGAGACCGCCTTTTGCGCGATCACCACGACGTCGCCGTCCTCGAGCTCGACGGCTCCCGTGATGAGCGCAGCCAGGTCGTCGCCCTGTCGGATCTCGGGCAAGCCGGCAACGGGAATGATGCGCAGTTCGCCGCTCAGGGCAGACCCGTGAGCCTGATGCCGGCGTGCGCGTGGTAGCGCTTGTTCACGTTGAGGATCACGGCGGTCATGCCCTCGAGCGCGCGCGAGTTCTCGAGCGGGCCTACATCGACGGCACGGTTGGCGATCCGCCCGGCAAGCTCGAGCGAGAGCTCCTTGGCGCGGTCGTTGTGACCACAGATGAGCGCATCGCCCGGATCGCCGTCCATCAGATTCGCGGCAGCAAAGGACTGCAGGCCCGAGGCAACGGGCCCACGCAGAACGCGTGCGAGCTCCTCGGCCAGCGAGCCCTGGTGACGTCCCGGGAGCACGCCTTCGTCGTTGAAGCGGAGGTCGCTGGCGACGCTCAGGACCGGCGTCTCCCCGATTGCACCGGAAAGGTCGATCGCAGTCTGCAGCGTCGCGTTCGACTTCACGGCGAGAACGACGAGATCCGCGCCGACGACGACTTCCGCGTTGAGCCCTCCGGAGACACCCATCTCCTTCGCTGCCGCCTCGGCCCGTTCCGCGTCGCGCGAGCCGATGACGACCTCGTCCTCGCCGATCTGCCCGAGACGCAAAGCGAGTGCACGCCCGAAAGCTCCCGTGCCGCCGACGATCGCGACCTTCATGCGAATGCCACCGCGTCGAGGGCCGCTTCAGCGAGTCGACGGCGCGCAGCCGGGTCGTGCATGAGCGTGTGCGCGACAAGCGCACGGACGCCGAGCGCGGACACCGCCTCTGCGTCTGCCGCGTCAGCTTCGTCGATGACGAGCACGTCGATCAGGCCCGGATAACACTGGGCAACGTGCGCCGCGGTCGTGCCGCCCTGCAGGCGCTGCAGCATGTCGGCCGCCGGCCCCTTGACCGCGCGGCCTCCGATCAGTGGGCTGACGGCCACACAGGGAGTACGGCGCCGCTCGAGTGCCGAGCGGATGCGCTCGACCGCCAGGATCGGCCCGATCGAGACGAAGGGGTTGCTCGGGGCGATCAGGATCAGCTCGGCCTCGTGCAGGGCCTCCAGCACGCCCGGCGCCGGCCGGGCGTCGGTTGCGCCCTCGAAGCGCACGCGGTCGACGGGATCACGGTGCCGTCGCGCAACGAACCAGTCCTGAAAGGCGAAGCTGCCGTTGGGAGTGTCGAGCCAGGTGCGCAGCGGCTCGTCGGTTGCCGGCAGCAGCGTTGGTTCGACGCCGAGCGCTGCTGCGAGCCGCGCGGTCACAGCGGACAAGGGCCGGCCCGCGCGCATCCCCTGCGTGCGCACGAGATGAACTCCGAGATCGCGGTCGCCGAGCCGGAACCACGCTTCCCCGCCAAGCGTCTCAACGGTTTCCAGCGCGTTCCACGACTCGCCGGCCCTCCCCCATCCTCGGTCCTCGTCTGCGACACCCGCGAGTGCATACAGCACGCTGTCGAGATCCGGGGACACTGCCAGTCCGAGGACCTCGAGGTCGTCGCCGACGTTGACGATGGCCGTCACGCCGGCGGGATCGACCGCGTCGACCAGTCCGCGGAGAAATCTCGCACCGCCGACACCGCCGGTGAGGACTGCGATCTTCACATGCGCGCCAATCGGCTCAGGTAGCGGCGAGTGTTCTTGCCGACGCGGTCACGCAGGCGCTCCAGGTCCTCCCAGGTGTCGACGTCGTCACGGATTCCCGGCAGCGCCAACCGGGTCGCACCGAGGCGCCCCGCAAAGCGTCTGGCGCTTCCCGGGCCGTACAGCGGCGCGAAGTCGTGGGCGTCGCGCAGGGCAATTGCGTTGGTGGTCCCGTCACGTGCAGCCACGATCGCGGGAGCCGACGCCGTCAGCTGCTCGAGCTCCGTGCCCGTGACGCACGGCAGATCCGAGTTCACGATCGTCACGGGGCCGTGCAGCGTCGCCAGCGCCCCGGCGACCGCCTCGCCCTGCCCGCCGGGCCCGTCGACGAGTATCGCCTCGCCCGCGATCTCCTTCACCGCATCGGTGACATCTGTGAGCATCGCAAGCGCGAGCTTGGGATCGCCGAGCCTCGACTTGCCTCCGATGCGGTAAGGAATGACGTACGCCGTCACGGAGCAAGACTAACCCGACCATGGTGACCAACCTCGACAACGCCAGCATCGCTCAACAACTCGAGGCCTTAGCCGGGCTGCTCGATCTATCGGGGTCCGGCTACTACACGTCACGCGCATATCGCCGAGCCGCGGAAACGATCCGCGAGACGAAGGCACCGATCGCAGAGCTCGTCGCGGCAGGCAGGGTGCAGGAGCTGCGTGGAATCGGACCCGGCAT
>JBKPEC010000025.1:0-19267 GCA_046728195.1 Actinomycetota bacterium | reverse complement strand
CGCTGGTTCCGCGTGCGGGACACATACGGCATCGACGTCGCCCCTGGACAGGAAGAGGCGCTGATCCTGGCCGTCACGGTCTGCATCGACCAGATGGCACGCGCCTAAGCGTCCGCACTTCGTAGCTGCTTGCCGCTAGCGGCGCACGATAGACGTGACGGCCCGCGCCGCGCCTTTCGCCGTTCGGCCAACCCGCCGCGCGAGCCCAGCCGCGACTCGCACCGGCCCACGGGTGCGTTGTCTTTGGCTCCGCAATGGCCTCACGGCTCAGACTGTACGACGTTGACAGCGCTTCACCGGCGCCGTAGGGTCGCTTCAGTTTCCCTTCAATGGAATCGAAGGAGATCTGATTCCGTCCAGCGCGCCCGAGACTGCCGCCGACGTCGACGTCGGCGAGCGCCTGCGGGACATTCGCCGCCTCAGGCGAGCGACGCTCCGCACGATCGCGGAGCGCGCCGGGGTCAGCGAGAGCTTCTTGAGCCAGGTCGAGCGAGGCCGGGCAAGCGCGAGCGTCGCCTCTCTGCGGCGGATAGCGGGCGCGCTCGGCGTGTCCGTCGCCGACCTGTTCGATTCGAGCGGGCCGCCCCGGCCGCAGGTGCTTCGTCGCCACGATCGGCCGTCACTTGGCTTCGGGATCCTCGGCACGAAGCGGCTGCTCACGCCGCGTCCGTTGCACCACCTCGAGGTGTTCGTCGGCGAGCTCGACGAAGGCGGCTCCACGGGAACGGAGCCGTACGCACATGGGGACTCAGAGGAGCTGCTGATCGTCCTGACCGGGAACGTCCAGCTCGAGCTCGGCGGCGACCTCCACGAGCTCGAGAGCGGCGACAGCATCGACTACCGCAGCTCGACGCCGCACCGTGTCACGAACGTCGGAGCAGGCAGAGCGGAGGTGATCTGGATCATCAGTCCGCCCAGTTACTAGGACCGGTGGGGGGAAAAGGAGAGGACGCAATGGAAGAAGGCCGAGATCTGCTGGAGCGGAGACTCAGCCGTGAAGACCTGCTGAAGCTCGCGGCCGCGACGGGCGGTGCCGGGCTGCTCGCAGGACGAGCCGGGATCGCCGAGGCGGCGCGTGCGAGCCTCGCGGCCGAAAGCGGTCGCCTCCAGGTGCTCGACTGGGCGGGGTATGGGAACGACGGCGGTCAGTCCATGTTCGCCGCGTACGTCAAGAAGTATCCGAAGAACAAGCCGCAGTTCACGTACATGACCAACGAGGCGGACGCACTGGCGAAGCTCCACGCGGGTCTGAAGCCGGACATCTTCCGGCCGTATGTCGGGTGGGTGAAGTACTTCGCGACCAGTGGTCTCGTGCAGCCGTGGGACCCGAAGCTGATCTCGAACTTCAAGAACCTGAACCCGTTCATGGTCAAAGCAGGCCAGTACAACGGCAAGCAGTATGGGATCCCAGCGGACTGGGGCCTCGATGCGGTCCTCTACCGCAGGGACAAGGTGAAGCCGAAGGCCAAGTCGTGGGGACTGCTGTTCGACGATCGCTACAAGGGCAAGATCGCGTGGTTCGACGACATCACGATGATCCAGATGGCCGGCCTCTATCTTGGGTTCAAAAACACGTGGAACCAGACAGACGCGCAACTGAAGAAGTCGCAGGACTTGCTCAAATCGAAGAAGCATCTCGTCCGGCTGTTCTGGTCGTCCGAGACGAACCTCTGGGAAGCGTTTGGGTCGGGGGAGGTCTGGATCGCGTACGCGTGGCCCAATGACTGGGTACAGATGAAGAAGAAAGGCTTGAAGGTCGTCTACATGCGCCCGAAGGAAAAGCCTCTGGCGTGGGTCGGGATGCTCATGCTGCTCAAGGGCTCGCCGCGTCCCAAGCTAGCCCATGCATACGCCGATGCCTGGGACTCGACGAAGTCTGCGAAATGGCTCGAGGACAACTATGGCTACGGGTCCGCAAACATGAAGGCGCGCCCATCGTCCAGTGACCTGCTCCGCGCACTGCAGCTGAGCAACCCGAGGGCGGTCACTCTCCCGAACGCGTATCTCGACCGCGACATCCCGCGGCGCGCGCTTTACGCCAAGATGTGGGAGGAAGTGAAGGCGGCCTAATCGGGCTGTTCTAAGACGAAGATGGCAGTCGAGGGTGAAGCCCGGGTGCCGGCGGTCAGCCTGCCGAGCCGTAGACGAAGGCGGCTCGACCTGGCAGCGCCGGCACTCCTGGGCCTGCCGGTGGCCTGGCTCCTCGTCTTCTTCCTCGTGCCGATCGCGATCGTTGCGCTCTACAGCTTCGACGTCTATTCGCTGTTTCCGGGCAAGCACGGGTTCACCATGGAGGCCTGGCGCGCGTTCTTTCACAGCTCGGTGTACCTCGGGCTGTTCTGGAAGTCGGTGAAGATGTCGCTGATCGTGTCGGCGATCGTCGTCGTACTCGCCTACCCGGTCGCCTACTACCTCGCCTTGTCCGGCACGAAGCGCAAGTACGTCCTTCTGCTCATCCTCATCGCGCCGTTTCTCACCAGCTACCTGCTGCGTGTGCTGGCGTGGAAGGTCATCCTCGGGAACGAGGGCGTTCTCAACTCGTTCCTCGTGTGGGTCGGGCTGAGGTCTCCCGATCACCCCATCTCACAGCTGCTCTACAGCAGGTTCGCAGTCATGCTCGTGCTCACTTACGTCTGGGTGCCGTTCGTCGCGCTCCCGATCTTCGTCTCGCTGGAGAGCCTCGACCGCCGGCTGCTGGAAGCGGCCTGCGATCTCGGTGCGAGCCGCTGGCAGGCATTCCGGCGCGTCACGCTGCCGCTCAGCCTGCCCGGAGTAATCGCCGGCTTCCTCTTCGTCTTCATCCCGACGGTCGGGGAGTTCGTGACGCCGTCGCTCGTCGGTGGAACGTCGGGCTACATGTACGGCAATCAGATATCCGACTTGTTCCAGACGGGCTTTCCCGATTGGGAGACAGGCTCGGTGCTCGCGCTGTTCCTCCTCCTCGTCGTCGCGCTCCTTACCGCCGTCTTCGCCCGCTTTCTCCAGGTACGGCAGGTGACAGCAGGCTGATGGACGTCGCTCTCTCGCCGAACGCCAAGCGGGCGCTCAAGGTCTTCTTCGGGCTGCTCGTCGTCTTCCTCTACGCGCCGATCGCGATCCTCCTGATCTTCTCGTTCAACAACTCGGCGATTCCGACGTTTCCGCTCAGCGGCTTCACCCTGCACTGGTACCACCAGTTCATCACGAACGCCGACCTCAGGGCTGCGCTCGAGACGAGCGCGCTCGTCGCCGTCATCTCCAGCATCGGGGCGGTCATGCTTGGGGTCCTGGCGTCTCTCGCCCTTGCGCGCAAGCGATTTGCCGCAAAGGCCGCAGTCTCGGCGCTGCTGCTGAGCCCGCTCGTGATCCCGTACGTCGTGTTCGGCATCTCCCTGCTGCTCTTCTTCCACGCGGTCGGGATACCGCGGTCCATCCTCACGGTCGTGATCGGACACATCGTGATCAGCCTTCCCTACACGATCCTCGTGCTCGTCCCCCGGCTCGACCAGATCGACGTCGCCCTCGAGGAGGCCGCCGCCGATCTCGGTGCGAGCCCGCTCCAAGCGTTTCGATTGATCGTGCTGCCGCTGATTCTTCCCGCGGTCGTTTCCGCCTTTTTGATCGCGTTCACGACGTCGTTCGACGAGTATGCCCTGGCGTCGTTCGTCGTCGGGACGCGCGTCACGTTCCCGATCTTCCTCTACAGCGCCCTGCGCTTCCCCAGCCAGTTGCCCCAGGTGATTGCCGTCGCCGTGGTCGTGATGGTCATTTCGCTCGTCGTCGTCATCTCGGCGGAGATCGGCCGTCGGGTCGCGGAGCGCCGTCTCTCCTTGTAGCGCCGCCCTGCAGGTCCGCCTAGTCTGCAGTCCGTGGTCGGAGTAGCGACACCGAGGAGATTGACCTGGCGGGCCGCCAAGGTCGTCGAGGTGCGCCCGGAAACGAGCCGGACGAAGACGATCGCCTTCGAAGTGCCCGGCTGGCCCGGCCATCGGGCCGGCCAGCACGTCGACGTTCGTCTGACCGCGGAGGACGGCTACCAGGCCGAACGCAGCTATTCGATCGCGTCGGCACCCGAATCTCCGAACCTGGAGCTGACGGTTGAGCGCCTCGACGACGGGGAGGTGTCGCCGTATCTCACGGACGAGCTCCGCCCGGGCGATGAGATCGAGCTACGCGGGCCCGTCGGCGGCTATTTCGTCTGGGACGCGCACGTCGAAGGAAGTGTCTTGCTCGTCGGCGGCGGGTCGGGCGTCGTGCCGCTCATGGCGATGGCGCGTCAGCGCCGTGCCGAAGGCAGCACGATCCCGACGCGATTGCTGTACTCCGCACGAACGATCGAGGACGTGATCTACCGCGAGGAGCTCATGCATCTGGGAGACGACGGGGACGGGTTCGACGTCGTCTATACGCTCACTCGCGTCCAGCCTCCGGACTGGCGAGGCTATGACCGGCGCGTCGATCGCGACCTCCTCGCCGAGGCCGGGCCCGCGCCGGGTGAGCTGGGACTGTCCTTCGTCTGCGGGCCGACCCCTTTCGTCGAGGCCGTGGCCGGCGGGCTCGTGGAGCTCGGTCACGAGCCTGCCCGTGTCAAGACCGAGCGCTTCGGCCCGACAGGAGGTTGAGATGAGTGAGCTGATGCTCGACGGCAACGCCGCGGCGGGTGTCCTGCAGGAGATCTTCACCGTCGAGATGACCACGGCCGTTGGAACGTGCGACAGCTGCGGCACCGCGGGCGAGGTTGGAGAGGTACACCTCTACCGCGGTGCTGGGCTCGTACTTCGCTGCGCGCACTGCGACGCGACTCTGATGAAGATCGTCACTTCAGGGACCCGTTCATGGGTCGATCTGCGCGGACTGCGCACGTTGCAGCTCCACTCCTAGCTCGGCTGCGGTGGTGCGCCGCGGACACGCGACGCACCACATCCGTGCGAGTTTTCGCCATCCCGTATCCTGGTCTAGGCGGGGCCGAGCGAGTATCTGGCGATGCTCGCCCCCGTTGCCGGGCGCGTGCGGAGCTGGTAGAGCCGGCCGTCCGGGCCGATTCGAAGCGGTGTGGCGGGAAGGTCGAGGCTTCCCCAGAGGGCGTGGGCGTCGAATGCAAGCTGAAACCGCGTCCCACCGCTCGGCGCCAGCCTGAGAACGACGTGCTCCCACTGATTCGGTCGAGACATGTCTGCTCCGACGACCAGGTCGCCGCCTACGAGCGCAGCCGTGGCTGTCGTGGGATACAGCTCGGTCCTGCTCGTGACGCGCCAGGCGCGAACGAGCTCACCCGCCGGGTTGATCAGACCGAAGCGGACCTCGTGACCGGACGGCTGGGTCGTAACCAGCCGCAGCCCGCCGGCTAGAAGCTGGAACGGGCTCGTCCGCCGGCGCTGCTCGGCGACCGACAGCGGCCGGCCGACGGGTGTGGTCAGCGGCGTCCACGCCGAGCGAACCTGATCTGCGAGCGGGAAGCCGAACGGTGTGTACACCGCGCCGTCTGGGCCGATCCGCAGCGGCGGGCTGCCATGGGCCGGCACCTTCCAGCGCAGCCGCCCCGTCGATGTGAACGCGTACAGGTTCGAATGGCCAGGGCCGACGTGGTCGGTGGCGTAGAAGTAGATCGTCCCGCCCGGCCCGAGCGTAAAGTCGCTGACGCTGAGGTTCTGCGGCAGGGGGACGGACCGGTCGAAGGTCCCTGGCCGGCCGGACTGCCAGGCCAGCAGTCGGTGGTTCACCTCGTCGAGGAGCCAGATGGAGCCATCGCGTGCGATGTCGAAGGAGGACGGCCCGTATGACGGCTCGCCGCAACCGCAACCCCCACCCTGCGGAGGCTCTGATCCATCGGCGCAGAGGGTGCGCTTGGCAGCGTCTTCCCTGCAACCGACGAAGCCAACGTTCTTCGGACCAGTACGTGCCACGATTGCGCTGGGGGCACTCAGGTGGCCGAAGCGGTGGGTGCCCAGTGACACGCGCAGCGGCCGGTCGACCACCCACACCTGCTGGGGACTGCGGGCGCCGCTCGCCGGAACGGTCACCGAGCGTCCGCTGGGATCACGCAAGACTGCGTAGTACGAGAGCTTTGGTCCCGTGGCCAGCGAGCCGGGCAGCCGGGCCACCATGGAGCCGTTCTTTGCCGCAAGCGGAATCTGGGTGAAGTCCCGCAGCCGGCTGTTGCGCACGTAGAGCACTCCCCTGATCGGGTCTTTGTGCGTGCCGTCGATCCCGTAGGAGAGCGTCAGCGGCTGCCCGCGGACGATTAGCCAGGGAATCTCGTGATGTGCTGACCACCGCGCGCCCGCGGCGGCGGCCGGCTGAAGCACTGCAGCTGTTACGAGCAGCGCCAGGCCGGCCGGGAGCAGGACGGTTCTGACGAGTCTGGACATGGTTCCTCCGTTCCTCGATGTAGCCTTGATCGCTGTATCGAGTGTCGACCTGGGCCCGACGCCGATCCATGGACATGAGATAGGCAGTCAATGGAATTTCGTTCGTCACCCAGTGAGCGCGGGCGGACAGCTGAGGTTGTCGTTTCCAGCCCTGACGCAGAGCGTCAGGCCACGGTCGAGTTGTCGGGAGATCGGGTAAGTGTTGGCCGGCTTACCGGTGTCAACGACATCGCTCTGGAGCCGGATCCCGAGCTCCTCGTGACTCGGGCAGGCCACTGCACCTTCGAGCGCGAGGGGTCACAGTGGTTGGTTCTGGACGGGGGCAGCGTCAACGGAACGTTCCTGCGGCGCGGCGGCGCGCTGCAACGCGTGCATGGGCGCGCACTACTTCGTGACGGCGACGTCGTCTGCGTGTTGGCATCGGTCGCCCAAGGAGGCGAGCGACGCTACTTCGAGCTCACATTCCAGTCGACCGGAGACTCGCAGGCGACGCGCGCCGTCCTCGCCGACCAGTCTTCCCCAGGGTCATGCCTCAGCTACGACACGGGCGAGGCGCGGCTCCTCCTCGTCCAAGGCGGGGACAGGCACGAGATTTCGATCCGCGCTCAGGCCCACCGGCTGGTTCGCTACATGGTCGAGCGAAACGCGGCCGGCGGAGGCGGTCCCGCCCTCTGCACGCACGGCGAGCTGATGCATGCCGTCTGGGCCGACGAGCCGATGCACACGCGCGAGGAATTGGCCAAGCTCGTGTGGGAGGTCCGCAAGAAGCTGGAACCGTTCAACGCCGAGCATTTGATCGAGAACGAGCGCCGGCTGGGCTATCGGTTACACACCTGCCGTGACTGAACGGCTCGCTCCAGGAGTCGGCGAGACCTTCGGCGGCTACACGATCGAGTCGTTGCTCGGCCGCGGGGGGATGGGCACGGTCTATCTGGCGACGCACAGGCGCCTCGCTCGGAAGGTCGCCCTGAAGGTGATTGCACCTGAGTTGGCATCCGACGACGACTTCCGCGCGCGTTTTCTCCGCGAGTCGCAGCTCGCTGCTTCACTCGATCATCCCAACGTCATCCCGATCTACGACGCCGACGAGGTCGACGGCGTGCTCTATCTGGCGATGCGCTACGTGAGCGGACGGAGCCTCCAAGCGTTGATTCGGGACGGAGGTCCATTGTCGCCCACCGAGACGTTGCGGATAGCCGAGCAGGTCGGCGGCGCCCTCGACGCTGCTCACGACGCCGGCCTGGTGCACCGCGACGTCAAGCCCGCGAACATTCTCATCGCCGAGCCGGGCGACCACGCGTACCTCTGCGACTTCGGACTCGCGAAGCGTGCCGGCTCCCAGGGTCTTACGCAGGCCGGCTCGTTTCTCGGCAGCGTCGACTACTGTGCCCCCGAGCAGGTCGACGGCCGGACGCTTGACGGGCGCGCAGACGTCTATTCGCTCGGCTGTGTCCTCTTCTACTGCCTCGCGGGCCGGCCACCGTACCTCCGCGAAACCGACGTCGCCGTCCTCCACGCGCACCTTTACGACCCGCCGCCGCCTCTGTCCGAGGTACGTCCGGATCTGCCGAGGGCGCTCGACGGGGTCCTGGCCAAAGCGATGGCGAAGAGCCGTGACGAGCGGTACCCGACGGCCGGCGCTCTTGTGTCCGGTTTCAAGAAGGCAGTTGCGGGTGCGGTGGCGTTTGTGGACGAGGAGGCGACTCGCCTTGCACCGATGCCGACTCCGCTCGACGAGACGCGGGTCACAATGCGTCGCCCTAGAGTCACGAGCCCGCCTCGGCGCCTAGTCGTGGCCGTCATTCTCGTAGCCGTCCTCGGCGGGGCGACTGCCACGGTGTTCGCTACGAGGGGTTCAAACAGCGGTTCGAGCGCCGCCGCTGCGAAGCTCCGGACGTTCGTCGATCGAACGGAGAACGTCCTCGACCAGGCGGCAGCAGGTCGGCAGGAGATCCGCGCCGCGCTTGCCGCCGGCCTCAACTGCTCGATTTCCCTACAGCAAGCAGGTCAGCGGATCGCCAGCGTGGCCGACAATCGTGAGAGCATTCTCGGCCAACTGGGCAACCTCCAGACCCCGACTCCGCAGGCAGACGAGGTCGTCACGCAGTTGCAGCAGGCGCTGCAGCAGTCGTTCGAGTCGGACCGTCACTACCGGGACGCGTTCTTCGACGCCGCCCAGTCCGGAACAGGCTGTCCGCCGCCTCAGAATGCGAGCTTCAGGCTGGCTGCGAGCTCGAATGCGCGCGCGACGTCCGCCAAGAAACGCTTCGCCGCCGTGTTCAATCCGCTCGCCTCGCGCTTCGGCCGCCGGACCTGGACGTACGCAGACTTTTGACACCCCGCTAGCCTCGCCGACATGGCCCTCCTCGCCGTGCCGCAGCCGTACGACTTCGAGCGTTCGCTCGACCGCTTCACGTTCTGGGGCGTCGATCGTGCGACCGTCTGGCTCGATGGGAGTCTCTACCGTGTCGTCGACGGCCGTGAGGTCCGGATTTCCCCCGCGCCGGGAGGCGTGAACGTCGAGCCTCTCGACGCGACGGTCGAGCCGGTCGTGCGCAGGCTTCTCGGCTTCGACTTCGACCTGCCTCCCTTCGTCGCGTTTGCGCAGCACGATCCTGTGCTCGCCGAAGCAGTGCGTCTCTTGCCGGGCTTCCGCCCGCCACTCGCCCCGGACCCTTTCGAGGCGCTCGTGTCCTCGATCACGGCGCAGCAGGTGTCGCTGCACGCCGCTTTCGCCGTGCGCGGCCGCTTCATCGAGCGGTTCGGCATCCCGGCCGAGCATGCCGCCGCGTTTCCGACGCGGGAGCGTGTGGCCTCCGCAACCGAGGGCGAGCTGATGACACTCGGCTTCTCGCGCCGCAAGGCCGAGTACGTGCTCGGCGTCGCACGTGCCGATCTCCACCTCGAGGAGCTCGCCGGACTCCCGGATGACGAGGTGAAAGCACGCCTCACCGCGTTGCGAGGCCTGGGCGAGTGGAGCGCCGACTGGTTTCTTGCGCGCTACCTCGCACGCCCCGAAGCCTGGCCGGCCGGTGACCTTGGCCTACGCAAGGCAGTGCTCGCGTTCTACCCTGACGTGACGGACGTTCGTGTCGCGGGCGTGCGTTTCCATCCCTTCCAGAACTTGAGCACCCACTACCTCTTGGCCCTCTCTCGCTACCGGTGACAATCCGACGCGCCACGAAGAAGGATCGTGACGTCGTGCGTGAGCTCTGGGAGGAGTTCGAGGCCGAGCTCGGCGGGCCTGCGTACCTGCAGGAGACCTGGGACGAAGCCTGGACGGACCTGTCGCAGACGATCGCGAGCGGGTTGGCGCTGCTCGCGGAGGAAGACGGTCAGCCGATCGGCTTCCTCTTCTGCATCCTCGGGGACCGCGGCCGCAAGACCGCGCACGTGACCGACCTTTACGTTCGTCCGCAGGCGCGCAACCAGGGACTCGGCAGAGCACTGCTCACCGAGGTGCTCGAGCCCGCGCGCGAAGCCGGGCTGGATCACGTCAGCCTCGAGGTGTTGCTGCGCAACGGACAGGCCCGGCGGCTCTATGAGCGGCTCGGCTTTGCCGCGGTCGACGTGTTCATGGTTGCTCCGCTCGGCTCACTTGCGCAGCGGCTCGGCACCGAGGAACGTCTGCCGTCGTTTGGCTCGCTCCACGTGCAGACCGACGACGAGGCCGGCGTCGAGCGAGCGGTGACGCAGTTTCTTCCGCGGCTCGGGCGGTCGGAGCACACCCAGGTCTTTCCGGTCCGGAACGGCTGGGTCACGGTCGTCGACGAGCTGTGCGATCGCGATCGGAGCGCGCAGCGGCGGCTGGGAACGGAGCTGTCCGAGCGCATGGGGGTGCCCGCGGTGGCGCTTGCGCTCGAAGAGGAGGCCGTCGTGCGCTTCCTGCTCTTCGAGCGTGGGCGCATGGTCGACGAATACCTCTCCGTACCCACCTATTACGGCCACCTCAGCAGGGCCGACCAGCTTTCGCTCGCGGCGAACCCGACGCTTGCTGCACGGCTCACCGGCGCCGATCCTGCTCGCGTGCGGGCGGTCGCCCGTGTGGCCTCGTCGCCGTCTGACCTTCCCCCTCCACGCGAGCTGCTGGGGCAGATCGCGGAAGTCCTCGGCCTCGAGGCTAGGATCGACCGGTGATCACGCTCTACGACGCGGACCGGTGTCCGTATTGCGCTCGCGTCCGGATCGTGCTCGCCGAGAAGGGCCTCGAGTACGAGACGGTCGTCATCGACCTCGACGATCGCCCTGCCTGGATCTACGAGAAGAATCCGCTTGGCCGTGTGCCCGTGCTGGAGGAGGACACCTTCGTCCTCGCGGAATCGGCGGTCATCAATGAGTACCTCGAAGACCGGTTCCCGGAACCGGCTCTGTGGCCTGCCGATCCGGCCGAGCGCGCCCTCGGCCGCATGGTCGTCTTTCGGTTCGACGAGCTCTCGCGGCCCTACTACGCGCTCCGCCGCCGCGAGGAAGGTGCCGCCGAGCGCTTCGATGCGGCCCTCGCCGAGCTTGACGGCTTGCTCGAGCTGCGGGCATTCCTCACGGGGCGCGACTTCGGTCTCGCCGACGTCGCCTACGTTCCGTGGATCCTGCGTGCCCGTGACCGCATGGACGTGGAGCTGACACCGTTTCCGGCGCTGGCCGATTGGGTCACCAGGCTCGAAGAGCGCCCATCGATTGCGGCCGAGCTCGACGTCGTCGCCTCGCTGTGACCGTTCTCTTGCTGCACGCTTTTCCGGTTGACGAGCGCATGTGGGAGCCGCAGCGGGAGGCCCTGGCCGGTCACGACGTTCACGCTCCCCGACTGTACGGACGCGGGCGAACGATGGCAGCGTGGGCGGAGTCTGTTGCGGCCGAGACCGACGGCGAGGTCATCGTCGTCGGCGCCTCCATGGGCGGTTACTGTGCCCTCGCCCTCGCGCGGCTCGTGCCCGAGCGCGTACGTGGACTCTTGCTCGTCGGCACGCGACCCGACGCGGACTCTCCCGAGCGGCGTGCAGGCCGCGCCGACACGATCGACCTGATCCGTGGCGAGGGCCCCGACGGTCTGTGGGCGTCAATGAAGTCGAAGCTCTTCCACGATCCGAGCCAGGCGCACTCAGAGCTCGAGTTTCGCGACCCAGACCTGCTCGTCGAAGCAGTCGAGGCTATCCGGGACCGAGAGGACTCGACTGATGTGGCGCGCGAGCTTGCCGGCCGCGTGCGATTCGTCGTGGGCGAATTCGATCCCTTCGTGTCGGCGGCGGAGCTGTCCGAGTTCGACGTTCAGGAGATCCCGGAGGCGGGCCATCTGCTGAACCTCGAGCTTCCCGACGTGTTCAACTCCGTGTTGCGTGAGTTCCTCGACATTGTCTGAGCTGCCGCCCGTCGTCGACGTGGACTGGCTCGAGCGGGAGCTGGGAGCGGATGACCTGTTCCTCGGCGACGTCCGCGGCCCAAACGCACACGCCCGCGGCCACATCCCGGGGTCGAAGCCACTCGTGCTCGGATCGCCGCCGCCGATGAGCGACCCGGCGGTACTGGAGCCGCTCGGTCCGGAGGTGGGCCTACGGCTTCGTCGACACGGCGTGACCGGCTCCGAGCGCCTTGTGCTCTACGACCGCGGCGACGGCGTCGGCGCGATGCCGGCGGCGCAGATGGCCGAGCTCGCGGGTCATCCGCGTGTGTCGGTCCTGTTGGGTGGGCTGGCGGCGTGGCCCGGCGAGCTGGAGGTGGGACCGGTCGAGCTGCACCCGGTCAAGACGACGTTTGAGCCGCACCCGGACGCGGTGCCGACCCGCGACGAGCTCGTGCGACGCCTCGACGACGACTCGCTCCTGATCCTCGACGTGCGGACGGACGAGGAGTTCAAGGGCAAGCAGGGGTATCCCTGTGATCCTCGCCAGGGCAGGATCCGCGGCGCGCGCCATCTACCCGTACAGCAGCTGTTTGGCGATGACGGGCAGCCGTTGCCGGCAGATCAGATCCGCGCGCGGCTCGGCGACGCAGAGGAGATTGTCGCGTACTGCCATTCCGGCTCGCGGTCCGCGCTGGCCACGCTGGCCCTGCGCTCGGCCGGCTTCCGGGCCCGGAACTATCCGGGGTCGTGGCACGAATGGTCGCGCCACCCAGAGCTGCCTGCCGAGAAAGGCTGAGCTAACTCAGGCCGGCGCGCCGACGCGCTCCGCGGCTTCGACGAATGCGCCGCACAACGCTCGGCCGAGCGCGTTCCACTCCTGGATGCGGTTGCGTGTTTCCTCCAGGAACGCGCTCCGGTCGACCGGGAGCTCCGCCTCGTCCTCGAGGGCCCAGCCCTCGACCTGACCAAGCGTGACCTCGGGGTGGAACTGGACGCCCCAGGCGTTCTCGCCGAGCCGGAAGGCCTGTGTGCACACTTTGCTCCGCGCCAGCTCGACGGCGCCGGCCGGTAGTCCGTGCGTGTAGTAGTGCCACTGGAAGGCGACGAAGCTCTGCGGCAGGCGAGAAAGAACGGGATCCTCGGCGGCCGCCTCGGTCAGCTCAACGGGGAACCAGCCGATTTCGGCCTCGCCTGCCGGGTGAACCGGTGCATGAGCGGCCTTCGCGAGCAGTTGCGCCCCGAGGCAGATCCCGAGGACCGGGGTGTGCAGGTCGAGCAGCCGGTGCAGGAACAGGTCTTCCTCGCGCAACCAGGGATGGTGCTGATCCTGGTCGGCGTGCATCGCGCCGCCGAACAGGAGCACCGCACCGTAGGCGTCGAGCGGTCGAGGCAGCGGCTCGTCCCACGCGAGGCTCCACTCCTCGAGCCGGTGACCCCGCTCCGCGACGACCTCGCCGAAGAGGCCGGAGCGGACGCCTTCGCCGTGTATGACTGCAAGAACGTCCATCAGCCTGGCGCGCTCACGGGAATCTTCTCCGCCTGCAGCAGTCGTTGCAACTCCTTCGCGTTCGCAGCGGCCTGGGCCATCCGGCCGCCGCGGCCGTCAGGGCTCGTCGCGTTGTTGTTGAACAGCGCGTAGGCCTGCTCAGCCTGCTCGGACAGCTCGCGCAGCGGACCGACCCATTCGCGCAGCTCGTCGTCCGAATACAGGTAGTCGAAGCGCTCCGCCGCGCTTCCGCCACGTTTGTTCCACGTCGAGGCATTGCGGCCGTGGAAGCGGACGTACGCGGTCGGGGTCGTCAGCGCCGGCACCGTCGGCACGAGATTCTTCGCGCCCTCGATCCGCGGGGCATCGACGATCACATTCGTTGCGCCGATCTCCTCGAGGAAGCTCAACGTCTCGTCGCGATGCTCGTCGTCGAGCCAGCTCGCGTGGCGGAACTCCACCAGCATCTCGTCACCGCCGACCTGCTCGCGCGCCCAGCGAAGATAGTCGAGCGAGCGATCCTTGTAGACGACGTACGACGGGAACTGAAACAGGATCCCGCCGAGCTTCCCGGTCGAGCGCAATGGCTCCAGCGCCTCGAGAAAGCGCCGGAAGACCTTGCCGCGAAACTCCCGGGACGGGCGATCGACCCGCCCGCGGTCATCCGTCTGGACTTCGTCGCGGAGGTCCGGGGGAAGCGCCTCGAGCTTCACCGGATGCCGAGTCATGAGGCCGAAGGCCTTCACGTGCATGACGAAGTCATCGGGCGTCCGCGCGGCCCAGCGCTCGACCATCGATTCCTCCGGCAGGCGGTAGTACGTCGAGTCGACCTCGACGGTGTCGAAGTGCTCGGCGTAGTAGCTGAGGCGGTCGCCCGGCCTGACCCCTGACGGATACCAGTGCTTCGAGAGCGCCTCGTCGGCCCAGGAGCACGTGCCGATCCGGATCTCAGCCACGGGGCCAGCATACGAGAAGGGGCCCCGCAGGGCCCCCGCTCGTGGAGTTGTGCGCCCTCCGCTGCTAGATCCGGATTCGGACCTTGCGGCTGACTGCCGTGAAGCCGGAGAGTGTGGCGTTCACGCATGGGACGTTCGGCAGTGTCGGCGATGCGCAGCCGGTCGACGTCGCGTCCCGCTCTGCGACCGTCGTCCGAGCCTGGAAGATCGTCGTGGTCTTCTTGCCCTTCTTCTGCAGGATCAGGGAGTACCCGCCGGATCCGCTCGCCTTGGCCTTGAACCGCGCTTGCCCGTTGAGCAGCAGGCTTACCTGCGCGTCCGCGACGGCGGCGCCTCCTTGCGTGACCCTCCCCGTGGCCCGCACATAGCGCTTCCCCTTCCTGATGACCTTCTTCGCATTCAGCGTGACCACGCCGTTCGAGACGAGTGCGCGCGTCTCGACGGTCCCGGCGGGGTTCGGCAGTGGAAGGCCGGGGGTCCAGGGTGTCGTGAACGCCTTCCAGACCGTGTCACCTGGAGCGACCGTGAAGATGTTGGCCACCGTGAAGGTTGCGTCGAGGAGTTGGGCGCCGTTGGGTGCGCGACCCGGCGTGTCCTTCGGCACATCGGCAGGCGGGAGACAGATGACGAGCTTGTATGCCCCGAGAGCACTCTCCGCGCCCGACGTGGCATCGACATGGACCGGCAGCTTCTGACTCACGCCGGCGACCTGAAGGTCGAGGATCCAGACTGCAAGGTGCGTCCCCGTCGCACATCCTGTCGCGTTCGTGTTTGGTGGGGCGACGACCACGTCACCCGCGAGGGGGAGTGGGATGTTCTGGTCCCTCACGAAGACGGTTCCCGTCGCAGTGCCGATCTTCGCTCCGGCAGCTGCCGACGCGTTGATGGTGTACCCGGTCGGAACGTAGACCGTGATTTTCGCCGGCTGCGGATCCGTCTGGGCCTGCGAAACCTTGACGGTGAGCGACGTAGCGCTCTGATTGACGCTGATCTTCTGGGTCGCAAGTGCGTTGCCCGCGAGCGCCAGGGCTGTCGTGCCCACCGCGCCGAGCACGGCCAGCCTGAGAAATGTCTTCATACCCCTTCCTTTCTTACTCCGAAAGAAGAAAAGCCCTCGATAAGACGCGCCATTCCCGGAAGAGTTGAGCCTAACCGCGCGCATTCACGAGGTTCCCGAAGAACCGCCAGTGGTCACCCTGATACCGGGCGAGCTTCACGCGGTCCATGGGGTAGTAGTCCTGCGGAGAGGTCTTGATCCGGACGCCGGGCAGCAGGAACGGGTTCGTCTCGTCGAGATGCGTCGCGGCCTGCAGGACGCTCGCCCGCGTCGGATTACGGCCGGCGTGCCGCAGCGTGTCCACCATGGTGTACGCCACTGCCATGCCGTAGTAGTTGAACACGTCGTCGGGCTTCGCGTCCGGGAGAAAGCGCTGCAGGATCGACTTGTACAGCCTGACGGTCTTGTCCTTCGCCCAAAGCTTGGACGTCGGATCCTTGACGAAGGCGATGGAGATCGATCCAGCGACTTCCTTGCGGCTGCTCGCGACGCGGGCGATCTTCATGATGTCGGGGGAGATCGACACCGACGTGATGTAGACGTGGGGGTGCCAGCCCAGCCTGAACGCCCCGACGTAGCCGAAGATGGCGAACTTCGGCGTCGCGAAGAGCGTCAGCGTGTCGGCGCCCGTGCTTTTGAGAGTCGCCATCTGCGAGCTGATGTCGTTGTCCGTGATCTCATACGCCTGCGTTCCGACGATTTTCGCCTTGCCTCCCAGCCCTCGCCGCAGTCCGTTGAGCATGTCTTTGCCGAAGTCGGAGTTCTCGTAGAGGACCGCGATGCGGGAGCGTGGCCGATGTGCGGCGATGTAGCGGCCATAGATCGCTCCTTCCCCGGCGAAGCTCGGGAGGTAGCCCATCGACCACGGATACTTGGCGTGCTCGGTCGCAAGCTTCGACACGCCGCTGCCGACGAACAGCTGTGGCACCTTGCGATCGTTCAGGTAGGAGCGGATCGCGAGTGCATGCTCGGTTCCGACGCTGTTGAAGATCGCAAGGACCTGGTCCTGCTCGACCAGCTGCCGCGTCAGCGCGATCGTCTTGGCGACGTCGAACTCGTCGTCGAGGTACTTGTAGACGATCTTGCGGCCGAACACGCCGCCCCTGGAGTTGACGTAGCGGAAGTAGGCATCGGCGCCGCGTCCCACCGAGGCGTATGCCGCCGCAGGCCCGCTGAGCGGAACCGTTCCCCCGATGGTGATCGTCGTGGACGTGACGCCCGGTGTGGCTGCCGGGGCCGCGAACGCGATTGCCACGGCAGCAAGGCTGAGACGCCCGATCACGGCGACACGGGCCTGCGCAGGACGGGAAGCTTGAGCGTCATCTGGCTGACGTCTGCGACAGAGCCTTGAGCAACGGGAAGGAGGTAGACCAGATTCCGGATGTTCTGTACCGTCGACCGGGCGCCCAGGGTGACGCGCAGGCGCGAGCCGGCGGGGATAGCAGTGATCTCGTTCTGGAGTCTGATCGTCACCGTCTTCGCGCGCTTCCCGCTGGATTGGGTATCCGCGCCCCCGTCGGCAACCACGATCTCATCGCCGCTCGGCGTCAACGCGCTGAGCACGGCGACGAGATGCCTGTAGCCACTGGCCGTCGCGAACGAGACCTTGACCAGAGGAGAGCCGAACGTCTCCAGCCGCGAGACGCGTCCTGTCGTGCGTACGATCTTCCCTTCTGCGAACAGGGTGCGCTTGCCGCGGAAGGGGAAGGTGAGCAAGCGCGTCTTCGGCAGGGCCGTGTACGACGTCGTCGGCTGGCGCCAGGGATCCGGTGCCAGCTCGACCGGCGACCGCCTGTCGATGCCGTTCGGGATGCCTTTGAGGAAACGGTCGAACCACATGCGGACCTCGGTCGCTGCATAGTCGAACTCGGCAGGAGGATTCGGGGCGGGGGCGTGGCCGAAGTCGCCGAGGTAGAGGCGCTTCGGTCCTCTCAGCAGCCGATAGGCCGCGAGCGCCTGGTTGCCGTCGAACGCGAAGTCTCGTCGACCCTGAAGGATGAACGTCGGAATGCGCACCGTGCCGAGCTGCGATCGTGTCGAGCGCGACGCGAGGTAGGCACGGAGCGCAGGAATGTTCTGCTCGGAGAACGCGTTCGCCAGAAGCTGCGCCTCCTCTGGTCCGTAGCGGTCGGGTGGGAGGTCTTGCGAGAACCCAAGCACGATCCCCGCACGGACGTGTCCTTGCGGCGCGAGTGCCTCGCCTAGGTCCGTCCACGTTGCTACGGGCGCGATCGCGGCGACCGGGAATCCCGCCACCGCCGCCTTCCAGACGAGGGCGCCGCCATAGGACGCGCCCTCGAGGCCCACATGGTGTGCGTCGATGTTCGGATGCGCCGTGAGCCAGGCTAAGAGCTCGCTCAAGTCGGCGAGCTCGCGTGGACCGTCGAGCGTGAATAGACCTTCTGACTGGCCGTGGGCACGCGCGTCATAGGTGAGCACGGCATAGCCCTCAGGCGCGAGGAACCGAGCCGCCAGCGTGTTGGTCGTCCAGTTCACGAAGTCGGCCTTGTTGCGCGTCATCCCGAGGCCGTGCAGGAGGATCACTGCAGGCCAACCTGCCGGAGGCGGCGTTCCTTTCGGCTCGAAGTAGCTGACGGCGATGTGAACGCCGTCGCTCATCGTCACCCGCGTATCCGTCTGTGTGAAGTCTCCGGCCGCGGCCCGGCCGGCCGGCACCAGCGCAGCCAACACCATGGCGAGCACGACGAGGAGGCGGCGCACGAGGTGCACAGCGTATCCCGGCGATACGATCGACCGGTGGATCCGCGACCGGTGGGCGTCTTCGACTCGGGCGTGGGCGGCCTGACCGTCCTGCACGAGTGCCTCGTCACGATGCCGCACGAGGACTTCGTCTATCTCGGCGACCACGCTCGCTTGCCGTACGGGCCGAGGCCACTCGACGAGGTGAAGACGTTCGCGCGGGAGATCGGCACCTACCTGCAAGCGCAGGGTGTGAAGCTCGTCGTCAATGCGTGCAACACCGCCACCTCGGCGGCCTTGCCGCAGCTGCAGGAAGAGCTGGAGGTTCCGGTCGTCGGCGTGATCACGCCGGAGGCACACGCGGCCGTGCAGGCGACGCGCAACCGTCGCATCGGACTGCTGGCGACGGAAGGCACGGTTCGCGCGGGACGCTACGCCGAGCTCGTGCGCGCACTCGATGCAGGTGCAGAGCTCGTGTCGGTTGCGTGTCCTCGACTGGTGCCGTTGATCGAGAGCGAGGATCCGTTCGGAGCGGCGACGACGGAGGCGGTTCGCGAGTACGCGGCGACACTGAAGAGGGCCCAGGTCGACACGGTCATCCTCG
This sequence comes from Actinomycetota bacterium, assembly GCA_046728195.1. GTDB lineage: Bacteria > Actinomycetota > Thermoleophilia > Gaiellales > Gaiellaceae > 3-1-20CM-4-69-9. The sequence continues at coordinate 782 of JBKPEC010000025.1, read as the reverse complement.
GCTGTACGCACTATCCCCTTATTCGTCCGATCTTCCAGCGCGTGTTCGGCCGCGACGTGACTCTCGTCTTCTCCGCGGACGAGACGGCGCGCGAGGTGGCCGAGACCCTGGCCCGCAAGGGCTACGAGAACAACGCCGACCGCGAGGGCTCCTATCGCTTCCTCACGACCGGCGATCCGAGCGCGTTCCGAACGATGGGCACGCGCTTCCTGCAACTGCCGATCGAAGAGGTCGAGCACATCGACCTCGCCGTGCTCGGGGCTGCCGCGTGAGCGGCGGCGTGGAAAGGGCAGGGGGAAACCGGGAGGTTTCCCCGCGAGTTCTCTTCGGCGCTCGCGGCGATCTCAGCGGCGCGAGAGTCGAAGCGACCCTCGAAGAACGGGGTTCGTGGGGGAAACCTGGTTTCCCCCACGCGACCGAGCCGAAGGCGAGGGAGGCTGCCGCTTGAGCGTGACCCGGGGCGACGGCCGCCGCCCGGACGAGCTACGCCCGCTCGAGGTCGTCCCCGACTTCCTCGAACAGCCGCATGGCTCCGTCCTCTTCGCGCAGGGCAAGACGAAGCTGCTCTGCACGGCCTCGATCCAGGACGGAGTGCCGCGCTGGCTGTACGGGAAAGGCCGAGGCTGGCTGACGGCGGAGTATTCGCTGCTGCCGGCCTCGACCGGCGAGCGGACGGAACGTGAGGCCTCGCACGGGCGGCAAGGCGGACGGACCGTCGAAATCCAGCGTCTGATCGGCCGCTCGATTCGCTCGGTGACCGACTTCGATGCGCTCGGCGAGCG
>JBKPEC010000024.1:0-6134 GCA_046728195.1 Actinomycetota bacterium | reverse complement strand
GACCGCGAGGACCGGGATCGCCCAACCCCTCGACAGCACGATCAAGCCGAACGGTGCATAGCTGCCGGCGATCAGCAGGTAGACCCCGATGTGGTCGAGCCGCGCGAGCCAAGCGCGTGGCCGCGGGCGCCACATCGGCCGATGGTAGACGGCGCTCGCGCCGAAGCAGACGACGACACAGCTCGCGAAGATCGCACCGGCCATCCGCGCCCTGCCCGGCTCAGCCGTCACTACCAGCAGGACCCCGACCGCGACAGCCGCGTAGAAGCCAATCTCGTGAAAGACGCCCCGTAGTTTCGGCTTCACGCGCCGCTGCGCCGCTTCCACGCTTCGATCATAAGCTCAGGAGCTCCCGTTCCAGCCGGACTCGGACGACTAGCGGCTCCTGCAGCGGTGAAATATGCCCGTTCGGATCGACCTGCTTGAGTAATTCTGTTCCGAGGCCTGGCGGGCGACCTCGCTTCACATGTGCGCCAAACACCCGCCCCTCGGGGCGGTTAGCGCGGTCCGCTGCGGCGAGTCGCTGCGAATGTTCTGTGACCGGAGCGTTGCTTGCGCATCACCGGCAGCACCTCGCCTGTGACGCTCAGCTGCCGACAAGGTTCGTCGCCAGCTGCCGCTCGAACTGCTCCGGTGACAGCTCCTCGAAGAAGCCGATAGAAGTTGCCAGCTATCTGTAGTCCGGCCGGCCGCTGCTCGGGCTCGCGCTGCTTGCCGGCGCGCACGCGCTCAAGGTCTCGAGCCGCCGTTATGCGTCCCTGAGCCTCAGTGGGTCGACAAGCGGAGTCGTCTGCTGTGACCCACCGTCATGCATTTCCCGAGGACGCTGTCTTTGCTTGGGGACTCGTGTAGTCGTGGATCGCCCGCGTGAGCTCGAGGATCTGATTTGACAGTTCGAGCAGTTGCTCGTTCTGTTTGTCCTCTTCCTTAACCGTCTGCCATTGCTGGTCGGCAATCACTTGACGCTTCGCGTCGGCTCTGTTCTGGCTGATCATCACGAACGTCGAGAGGAAGATCGCCTCGAGCGACACGATCATCGTGAGCAGGCCGTACGGGTACTTCTCGACCCCGAAGCCGATCCACGAGGCAAACCAGATGATGTGGATGTAGACGAACCACATCGATCCGGCGAACGACGTGATCTGATCCGCGATCCGGTTCTGAACGCTTTCCGCGCGTTGCTTGGCGTGCTCGATGAGCACCGGGTTCGGCTCGGGCGAGAGATGCGACACCTTTTTCAGCAGAACCGACTGCTCCATCGTTAGACCGCTCCTTCCGGTTCGGCGGCACGGGCCTCGAAAGGCCCGTGCCGGCTGCGGCCGCTGTTAGTACGCGACGAGAATGTGGTCCTTCACTCGGGTGACGCCCGGCGCCGCCCAGGCGGCCGCGACTGCCTCGTCGTGATCGGCCCAGGAGCTGACCGTTCCGCGGAGCGTGATCGTCCCGTCGGAGCTCTCGACCGAGACGCTCTCGGCGTCCAGCTTCGCGTTCCGCTCCATCGCCTTCTTGATCGAGTGCTCGACGTCGTGGGTGGTCGGTCCTGGCGGGATGAGGTCGATCTCGTCCTCGACTCCCATGACGCCGAGGAGGTTGCATGCGACGGATTCGGCCTCGTCACGCTGGTACTGCCAGTTGGCCTTTCCCGTCAGCGTGACGACGCCGCTGTCGACCTTCACGTCGATCGTCGAGGGGACGAGGCTGTCGAGCGTCATCGCCTGCAGAACGGAACCGCGGAGGTCGGCGTCCGAGCGCCGGTGCTCGGTCAGGATGCGCACCTCGAGCTCGTTCTTCACGTCCTTGACCCCGTAGACGCGCTCGGCATCGTGCTTTGCATCCTGCTTCTCTCGGAAGCTGCCGACCGTGCCGCGGAGGGTCACGACACCATCGTCGACCGAGACTGCGATCGCTGCGCTGTCAACCTTCGGGTCCCAGTGGAGCTCCTCGGTGACGTAGCGCGCCAAGTCGTTGTTGGACATTGTCGAATCCCTTTCGTCCTCCGGCCGTGGGCTCCGTGCCCGCGAATCACCGGTCGTCAAATCATCCGTGGAAGCGGGCCACGCGGCATCGGTGCTGCCGCTGAGCGGTTGCGGAAAGTTCGCTGTCAGCCGCTCAGGCCGAAGCGCGTACTAGCGCCTGCCCCCGCCGTCTGGTCGGCTTGCACTTCCGCAGCATCGGCGAGATTGCCGACGCGCTGCGCGAAACCGGCGACGCTCAGGTCATTGCGCCCGGCTGGGGAGCGCGCGGCGGCGGCCTCGCGACGTCTCGGCGGGAGGCTCGTGATCGAGCACGAAGACGTCGATCATCGTGGCAACCGCGGACGTGACGGGAATCGCCAGGATCACCGCGAACCCGCCGAACAGCAGGCCCACAACGGACACGGACACGAGCGTCACGAGCGGCGATAAACCGACCGATTTCCCCATCAGATGCGGGTTCACGACGTAGCTCTGAATTTCCCGCACGACAACGAGCCAGAGCAGGGCCAATGAAACAACGTGCGCGGACTGCGGGAGACCGACGGCGACGACGAGGATGGCGCCGATGAGCGGCCCGATCACGGGCACGATCTCCACGAGCCCGACGAAACCGCCGACGAGCAGCCAGTAGTTCAGCCCGACGAGGTAGAAGCCCGCGGCCAGCACCGCGCCGACGATCACGACCATCAAGAACTTCAGGCGGGTGTATGACCCGAGCCGGCCGTCGATCGCGAGGTAGGTCTGCCTGGCTTTCTCTCGCTTCGATTCCGGCGCGATCGCCGCGAGCAGCTCGATCATCCGATCTCGTTCGGAGACCCAATACCACGTAGCGGCAAGCGTGAAGAACGTCGCGACGACGGCACTCGTTGCCTTGTGGCCGTACGCGGCGATCGGGTGGAGCAGCTTCGATCCGTGTGGAAGCTCGCGGAGCTGGCGGTCGACCCAGGCGAGGACATCATGTCGCACCCCGGTCGAGTGACTCGGTGTTGCAGCGGGTCCGCCTTGGTGGAGCGCCTCTGAAAGCTGGTGCAGCGCAGGCGGCACGGCCAGCCAGAAGAACAGGCCGATTGCGCCGAGCACGAGCGCGAAGAAGAAGAAGATCGCCAGCGACTGGGGCACATGGCGACGGCGAAGCCATTCGACCCCAGGCCGGATCGCGGCCGCAAAGGTGAGCGCTAGGAGCAGCAGGATCACGATGCTCCTCACCTTCCAGAGCCCGAACGCGAGCGCCACCACCACAACCGCAGCCGCGGTCGCTTTCGCAGCCGTGCGCGTCACGTCGCTTGTCTGCATGCGCGGAACCTTTCCTCAGCCGTGCCGTGCGCGCATCGGTGAGTTTGCCGACGAGCTGCGCAAAGGCTGCACCGTCTCGGCGAATCGACGGATTCGACAGGCGACGTCAGGCGGCGAGACTCGATGCATGACGTCGACCTCCCACGCCATCGGATGGCGGCGTTACGTCCGACCCGGCGTGCTCGTCCTCGTCACCGGAATCTCGCTCTACCTGCTGCTACCGAGTCTGGTCGCGGTCTTCGCCTCGTCGCGATCGCTTCGGCACCTGACGTGGTACTGGGCGGCCCTGGCACTCGTGAGTGAGACGGCGAGCTTCGCGCTGCTGTGGCAGCTCGACCGCCTCGCGCTCCACGTGAAGAGTTGGTTCGTCGTCGGTTCAGCCCAGCTCGCCGGGAACGCCGTCGGCAAGATCTTGCCCGGCGGCGGGCTACGGCGACCGCGGTCGCAGTGGACATGTTGCGCCGCGCGGGGGTCGGCGTCGGTCAAGCGGCGTCGGCGCTGGCGGCGGCCGCGTCGCTCCAGGTCGCGACGCGACTGGCACTGCCGGTGCTCGCGCCGCCGGCGATCCTGGGTGGAACGCGCGTGGCTCGCGGCCTGGCGACATCCGCGTATCTCGGTCTCGCAGTCGTGCTCTTGCTCGTCGTGGCCGGCGTGCTCGTTTTCGCGTTCGACCGTCCGCTGGCCTCGACCGGGCGCGGTCTGCAGCGGGTGCTGAACGGCACGGTTCGCCGTCACCGGAAGATCACCGACCTGCCGGAGCGGCTGCTCGCGGAACGTGACTTCGTTCGCGGGACGATCGGCGGCCACTGGCGGGCCGCGCTTCTCTCCGCCGCAGGCAGCACGGCGTTGGACTTCGGCGCCCTCCTTTGCGCGCTTCGGGCCGTCGGCGCAGAGCCGCGGCCCTCGCTCGTCGTCCTCGCCTACGCCGGTGCCGGGCTCCTTGCGTTGATTCCGCTCACGCCTGGCGGCCTCGGCTTCGTCGAGGCGGGGCTCGTCGGGACGCTGACGCTCGCGGGCGTTCCGGCGCACGATGCGGTGCTCGCGACCCTGACCTATCGGCTCGTGTCCTACTGGCTGCCGATTCCGGCTGGAGGCGTCGCGTATTTCGTCTTCAGTCGCCGCTATCCGTCGCGGCGCGGACTGCGGGATTCCCGCATGGCGTCAGCGCGCTCTCCGATTCGCGATCACTGCCCGGCGGAGCAGAGTCAAGCCGTACACACCAAGAAGGAGGTTCCTCGATGGATTCGATCGTCGAACGAGCCGGGAAGTTGGCGGGGACGGAGCTGAAGCGGGTGCGTTGGGCGCTTGGAATCAACGGCGTCCTCTCGATCGCCCTCGCCGCGGTCATCCTCATCTGGCCCGGCATCAGCCTGTTCGCGCTTGCGATCGTGTTCGGCGTGTTCACGGCCGCCAACGGAGTCGTCGGGCTCATCGCTGCGATCCGCGGGCCCGCCATTAGTGGGCGCGGGTGGCTCGTCCTCTCGAGCGTGGTCAGCATCGCGTTTGGCGTTGCCGTGCTCGTCAGGACGGATCTCTCCGCGCTCGCCCTGCTCTACGTGGTCGGCGCGTACGCGATCTCGCTCGGGATCATCGCGATCGGCGGCGGGTTCTGGCTTCTTCTCAACGGAGGCGACAGGGCCATGCTGACGCTGACGGGCATCGTCTCGATCCTGTTCGGGATCGTGATGTTCGCGAAGCCCGGCGACGGCGCGATCGTACTGCTCGCGCTGATCGCTGCGTTCGAGCTTGTGAAAGGCGTCAGCGAGCTCGTCGTCGCGATCGGCTGGAAGCGCCTGTTCGAGCGCGACCTGAAGAGCGCGTTGGAGAGCCTGCGCGCGAAGCCGCAGGCGGCGTCGTAGTACTCAGGCGGCGCGCCGGCCTCCCTTCGGCGCGCCGCGTTCTTTCTGCAGCAAGGCGTCTACCCGATGCCGCCGCGCAGACGAGGAGGGGCCATGACAAGCATGATCCATCTCACGAGCCAACAGACGATGCCCGCGATCGCAGGAGTGGTCGCCGGCTGGCTCATGGTGCACGCGGGCGCGAGCAAGCGACTGCTCACCCTCCGGACGCCTGCACGCTGCGCGGCCTGCGGGAAACGCCGTACCGCGGGCGGTTGTGATTGCACAGCGACTGAATGACCGTCGCGTGACGCGAGCGCGGCACGACCTGTCCGTCTAAAGAGGCCGGACGCCGCGATGGGTTGCGGAGTCCTCGCAGAGAATGGGCGGATCGGCCGACGCTCGCCCCGACCACCGATCGGAAGACTTGGAACGAACCCTGACGAAGGAGACCCGATGAACGAAGCCCCGATCCTCATTTGCTACGACGGCTCCGACGACGCTCAGCGTGCCATCGACGCGGCGGCCGACCTCCTCGGGCCGCGTCGCGCTGTCGTCCTGGACGTCGGCCCGCCGTTGACAGCCGCGGAGAGCCTCGTTGCGACAGCGCCGGTGACGCCCGGTGCGGCCTTCGAGGAGCTGAACAAGGACGACGCGCGACAACGCGCGCGTGCCGGCGCGGAACTGGCGCGACGTGCGGGATTCATCGCTGAGCCCCGCGCTGGTCTCGCTGCGCCGACCTGGGAAGGGATTGTCGACGCCGCGGACGAGATCGACGCGGCGGTGATCGTGCTCGGGTCGCGCGGCCTCAAGGGAGCCCGCGAAGTCTTCGAGGGGAGCGTCTCGCACGACGTCGCCGAACATGCGGGACGGCCTGTCCTCATCGTGCCGCCGCCGCCCGAACGTCCGTGAGCGCCATGAGAAGACTTCGCTGGCGACACAGCAACAAACATCGCGCCCGGAAAGCACGAGTGGTCGGCGGGCCGAACAACGGCCTACTGGTTCCTGTCAAAGAAAAAGACGGTGA
>JBKPEC010000023.1:0-3041 GCA_046728195.1 Actinomycetota bacterium | reverse complement strand
GCGATCCCCACTGCGAGAACGCACCGCATCGACGGGGCCGGACACGCAGCTCCCTTCGATGCAACAACCAATTTCGTACAGCTGATCTCCGACACGCAGAGAACGATGCGCACGAGTGTGCGCGAAAGGAGGGAGAAGATGAGCGCCAACAAGGAGCTCCTAGAGCAGTACGTCGAGCGGTACAACGCGGGCGATCTCGACGCGGTCATGGATCTGTACGCCGAGGACGCTGTTCAGATCATGCCCGAGGGCACCTTCGAGGGCCGGAGCGCGATCCGTGAGCGCCTCGCGCGCGATCTTGTTGCGTGCCCGGATATCGCCTGGACCGTGCTGAGCTTCGTCGAGCAGGGCGACACGTTCGCAGACGAGTGGACCTTCGTCGCCACCCACACCGGTCCGTTTCAGTTGGCGGACGGCAGCGAGCTGCCTCCCACTGGCAAGCAGGTCGAGCTCCGGGGCATGGAGCTGGTGGAGGTGCGCGACGGGAAGATCGTCATCGACAACCTCTACTACGACAACATGGCCGTCATGGCCCAGCTCGGTCTCGTCCCGGAAGGGGCGGCCGCGTGATCGAGCTGTGATGCGCTGAACGGCTTGGCCGCCGTTGCGCTCCGCCTGAACGACTGAGTCCGTGAAAAGCCGCAACCCGATCGGCGTGCGCACCGATGCGACCTCGACCCCGCGCGTCCTAGCTTGAGGGCGGATTCCGAGCGAAGGAGACGAACGATCCCCTCCACAGTCGAACGGCCCCAGACTGACGGCGCAACGCCGCGTCCCGTGTACTCGCCGCCGCGGCCGCCGCGCCGGCAGCGCAGCTCCGACAACAGCGGCTACTGGGCAGGGGTCGCTCTGCTCCTCGGCCTGCTCGTGGTCGTGCTCGGGTTCGTCGCCGTCTGGATGGGCTTCTCGGCGCACGACGCGCGGAAGGACGCGAACAAGGCGGCAAAGGCTGTTGCGACGGGCGGCTCGATGCCCGGCATGGACATGTCGGGCGGCACGACCGGGAGCAGTGAGCTCACCAGCTACGCGGGCCAGGCGCCCGCGAACGCGGACGCCATGGCCAAGAGTCACGTGCCGATGAACGCGGCGCTACCGCCGGTGTCTACGGGGCCGGTCGCGCACGTCAGGCTCGTGCTCGTTGACAAGACGCTCCAGATTGCCCCCGGCGTCAAGTACCGGGCTTGGGCGTTCAGTGGCGGCGCGCCCGCGCCGTTCATCCACGTGCGGCAGGGACAGAAGGTCGAGCTGACGCTGACGAACAACGGCGCGATCCCGCACTCGGTCGACTTCCATGCAGCGCGGATCGCCCCGAACGTCGCGTTCAAGGACGTTCCACCCGGCGGCTCGATCCACTACTCGTTCGTCGCGAATGACCCGGGCGCCTTCATGTTCCACTGCGGGACGAAGCCCGTCCTCGCGCACATCGCCAACGGAATGTACGGCGCGATCATCGTCGAGCCGCGGACGCCGCTGCCGCACGCCGACAAGAACTATGTGCTCGTCGCGAGCGAGTGGTACCTGAGCTCGCCGGGCTTCCCGCAGCCCGCGTCGCTCGACATGTCGAAGGCCCAGCGCCAGGAGCCGGATTGGGTGACGTGGAACGGGTTTGCCGGTCAGTACGTGACGCATCCGCTGACGGCCGACCCGGGCCAGACGGTTCGGTTCTGGGTCGTCGACGCCGGCCCGAGCTTCGACACGGACTTCCACATCGTGGGGACCATCCTCAACCGGGCGTGGGTCAATGCGGACATGACGCAGTTCCAGCGCAATGTCCAGACGGTGCTCGTGCCCGCCGGTGGAGGCGGCGTCTTCGACGTGAAGATCGATCGGCCCGGGCTTTACCCGTTCGTCAGCCACTCTTTTGCGGCCGTCGATCTCGGCCAGGTAGGCCTGCTCAAGGTCGGGAACGTCCAGGGGACGATGTCCCATTAGCAGTCGACGGACCCTCCCGGTCGTTCGCGGGTCCGCCGCAGGGAAGCCGCTCGTCCTGTTCGACTCGGTGATGCCGTAAGAACCCAGTTAGAACGTGGATAAGCAGTGTGGGCAGCCGCACCGCAATTCACCGGGTCAGCCCCTTGGCCAGCCTGAGTGCGGCGGGCAACCTGGATACATGGTTGCGTCCGATCGACGCCAATGGCTGGCGCTCGCACTGCTGAGCGTCGTGCAGTTCATGGTCGTCCTGGACGTCGCGATCGTGAGCGTCGCGCTACCGTCGATCAAGGTCGACCTCGGCTTCTCGCAAGAGAACTTGCAGTGGGTGATCAGCGCGTACGCGCTCGTCTTCGGCGGCTTCCTGCTACTCGGCGGCCGTGCGGCCGATCTGCTCGGGCGAAGGCGGCTCTTTCTCGCCGGGCTGGTCGTCTTCACCCTTTCTTCGCTTCTTGCCGGGTTCGCGTGGTCCGAGGCGTCGCTGATCGCGGCGCGTGCTCTGCAGGGTCTCGGCGCGGCGGTCATCACGCCTGCAGCGCTGTCGATCCTGTCGACGACGTTCGTCGAGGGCCGCGAGCGCAACATCGCGCTCGGCGTGTGGAGCGCCGTCGGAGGCTTTGGCGCTGCCGCCGGCCTGCTGGCGGGTGGAATCCTCACCGACACCGTTGGCTGGGAGTGGATCTTCTTCGTCAACGTGCCCGTGGGCTTCGCGGCGCTCGCTTTGACTCCGCGCCTGCTGAGTGAGAGCCGTGACGCGCGGGTCAGGTCCTTCGACGCCGCGGGTGCCGTGCTCGTCACTGTTGGCCTGTCGTCACTTGTCTACGCGATCACACAGGCTGGGCACGACGGTTGGCTCGCGGACAAGACCATCGCGTTCTTCGCAGCCGCACTCGTCCTGCTCGTGGGCTTCGTTGCCTGGGAGCTCCGACATCCGGAACCGTTGATGCGGCTCGGCATCTTCCGGTTGCGGACGGTGAGCGGCGCGAACGTCGCCAGCTTCCTTCTCAACATCACGACGCTCTCCACCTTCCTGACCCTGACGCTGTACATGCAGCAGGTGCTCGGCTACTCGGCGATGAAGACCGGCTTCGCGTTTCTTGCCATCGCCGGGA